>JBEKUS010000128.1:0-10480 GCA_049514795.1 Occallatibacter sp. | reverse complement strand
TCTCTTGTTCTCTTGTTCTCTTGTTCTCTTGTTCTCTTGTTCTCTTGTTCTCTTGTTCTCTTGTTCTCTTGTTCTCTTGTTCTCTTGTTCTCTTGTTCTCTTGTTCTCTTGTTCTCTTGTTCCCTCGTTCCCTTGTTCCCTTGTTCCCTGTCTTTCAGATTTCCAGCACCACCGGCATTATCATCGGCCGCCGCCCGGTGTTCTTCTGGATCAGCCGTTTCAGGTCGACGCGTACTCGCTCGTTCACCAGGCCGTAATCGGATTTCTGCTCCGCGTTCAGTCCATCCAGCGTCTTCAGCACCGTCTCGCGCGCCAGCTCGGTGATGTCCGCGCCGCCGAAGCCGCGCATCAGCACCTCCGGCTCGCGCTCCACTTTGCCTGTCTTCTTGTTGATCGCCATCACCGCCAGCACCACGCCGTCCTCCGACAGGATGCGCCGGTCGCGGATCACCAGGTCCTCCACCACGTCGATCGACGAGCCCGAGTCGATCAGGATCCGCCCCGCGGTCACCTTCTCCCGCTTGCGTGCGTCGTCGCGGTCCAGCTCCAGCACGTCGCCGTCTTCGATCACGATGGCGTGATCCACCGCGCCCGTCTCCATGGCCACTTGCGCGTGCCGCCTCAGGTAGCGATAGTCACCGTGAATGGGAATGAAGAACTTCGGCCGCAACAGGTTGATGAGCAGCCGCATTTCCTCCTGGCTGCCGTGGCCGCTTACGTGGATCAGCCCATGCTGCCCGTCGTCGTAGATCACGTTCGCTTCGCGACGGCTCAGGTGGTCGATCACGCGGAAGATTCCCTTCTCGTTCCCTGGAATGATCCTCGAGCTCAGTACCACCGTGTCGCCCGGCTCCACGTGCGCGTGTTTGTGGTTGTCCACCGCGGCACGGCTCAGCGCGCTCAACGGCTCTCCCTGCGTGCCGCTGATCAGCACCATCATCTGCTCCGGAGGATAGTCGCGAATCTGCCCCGGATTGACGATCAATCCCGGCGGAACATCGATGTAGCCCAGGTCCTGCGCGATCTCCGAGCTCTCCACCATCGAGCGGCCCACCACCGCCACCTTGCGCCCGTGCTTGCGCGCCAGCTCCATCGCAATCCGGATGCGGTAGATCGACGACGAGAAGCAACTGAAGAACAGTTTCTTCTTGCTCTGCGTGAAGACTTCGTCCAGCCGCGGAATCACCGCGCGCTCGCTCGGCGTATAGCCTGGCCGCTCCACGTTGGTCGAGTCCTGTAGCAGCGCCAATACGCCCCGCTTGCCGTATTCGGCGAAGGTGTGCAGGTCGAAAGCCTTCTCGTCCAGCGGCGCCAGGTCGATCTTGAAGTCGCCGCTGTGGATGATGATGCCCACCGGCGTCTCGATCGCCAGCGCCACGGCGTCCACCAGCGAGTGCGTCACGTGGATCGGCTCGATGGTGAACGGCCCGACCGTGAACTTCGACCGCGGCTCGATCTCCACCAGCTCCGTCTCGTCCAGGAGCTGATGCTCCTCCAGCTTGTCTTCCACGTACGCCAGCGTAAACTCGGTGCCGTACACCGGCACCTTCAACTCGTTCAGGATCCACGGCAGCCCGCCGATGTGGTCCTCGTGCCCGTGCGTCAGCACGATGCCGCGTACGTACTTCTTGTTCTCGATCAGGTAGGTGATGTCGGGCACCACGATATCGACGCCGAGCAGTTCCGTCTCCGGGAACATCAGACCCGCGTCGATCACTAGGATGTCGTCTTCCCAGCGCACCGCCAGGCAGTTCATCCCGAACTCGCCCAGCCCGCCCAGGGGAATGATTTGCAGTTTCTTGTTTGGCATCGGTCAACTCTGATGCTACCACCGGTGGGTCTGATCCAATGGAACGCGGTTCGGAACAGGTTACCGTCAACTCCCGCTCGGGACTTGCGCACGCCATTGCGGAATCACGCAGCTCTTCGGGCACGCACAGAGGGTCCGATATGGCGCGCCCCGCCACGCAACCCCGACGCAATGCGCCGATGCCGAGCCGAGTGTCGTTACGTGCCCGGCGTGTAATACGGCGGCACGGTCATGACCGGCGCCTGATCCAGCATCCGCGAGAATTCCGCGATCTTGCTCCAGTAGATGATCCAGAGAACCAGGTTCGCCAGCGCGGCCAGAATTCCCAAGATAGGGATGATCCCACATACACTGCAAATGCACATTGCAATGCCAATCGACTTCCCCGGCTCCGGCTCGACGCTCAGGATATTCCTCGCTCTGGATTCGTTGCCGAGGGACTGCGCCAGCGCCAAAACGACAAAGAATTGCCAAATGATGTTAAAAAAGGGCACCAGCAGCAGCCATACCATCCCCGGTTGCATCGTCCTCGACATCATCGAGCATTTCCTCAGCGCGTTCGAGAGCGTCTGCAAGTAAAAGATGGCAATTACCAGGAAACCCGCCAGCACAAGCAGAGCGAAAATGCCTGCCACGATACGAATGACCGTGACATTATCCATTGCATCCACTGGGCTCTCCGATCGCGTTTAGAATTTGGGCGCAATCCTAGCACGAGCGTGAATGCCCAGCAAGCGGATTCTGCGCGGATGCTCGGCCGCGTCGCCAGTAAAGATTGTCTGCCTGTCGATGCCGCCACTTCCCCGCTGACGCCCCTCACCTCGCTGATTTACATTGGTCAATGCACCGGTTCGGCCGGGAGGGCCTTCCATGATCCTTACGCGACGCGCGTTTGTCCAAAGCTCCGTCACCGGAGCCATTGCTGCCGGTTTTCCGGCCATCGTTCCCATCTCCGTATTCGGCGCCACCGCGCCCTCCAACCGGATCAACATCGGCGCCATCGGCGTCGGCCGTATCTCGCGCGGCCACGATATGCCGGGTGTGCTCCAGCACACGGGCGTCGCCGGCCGCGATAATCGCATCGTCGCCGTCTGCGACCTGAGCGCGGTACGCGTCGAACTCGGCAAGCAGTTCGTCGACGACGCCTATGCGAAAAAGCTCGGCAAGCCCTACACCGGCACCCGAGGATACTCCGACTACAAAGAACTTCTCGCCAACAAGGAAATCGACGCCGTCCTTATCTCGACGCCCGATCACCAGCACGCAAGGCTGGCCGTTGCCGCCGTGGCCGCGGGCAAGGATGTGTATCTGCAGAAGCCCGCGTCGCTCACCATCCGCGAAGGCCGTATCATGGCCGACCGCGTGAAGGCGAGCAAACAAATCCTGCAGGTCGGATCGCAGCAGCGGTCGTGGAAGCAGTTCGCGCGCGCCGTCGAGCTCGTCCGCAATGGCCGCATCGGCACGGTGCAGCAAGTCGAAATTGGTCTTCCCGGCGACCCCTCCGGCGGCAATCCGCAACCCATGCCGGTTCCGGCGGGATTCAACTACGATGCATGGCTGGGCTCGACGCCCGATGTGCCCTACACCGTCGATCGCGTCATGCCGCAAAAGGGCTTCGACCGCCCCGGCTGGCTGCGCATGGAGCAATTCGGCGCCGGCATGATCACGGGCTGGGGCGCGCATCACGTCGATACGGCGCACTGGGGAATGGATACGGAGCTGACCGGCCCGGTCGAGATCTGGGGCCATGCCGAATTCCCAACCGAAGGCCTCTGGGATGTTCACGGGCCGTTCAAGACCTACGGCCGCTATGCCAACGGCGTGGTGATGACCATATCAGGCGACTTCGAAAACGGCATCAAGTGGATCGGCGACAAGGGCTGGATCTTTGTCTGCCGCGACACCGGGACCACGCCGACCTCTTCCTTCGGCGCTCCGGCGCCCACGATCATTCCGTTGCGCGCCAGCGACCCGAAGATTCTCGATTCCGTCATCGGGCCTTCGAAGTTCCATGTCTACACATCCGACGACCAGCACGGCAACTGGCTCGACTGCATTCGCTCGCGCAGAGCGCCCTTAGCGCCGGCCGAAATCGGTCACCGCGCCTGCTCCACTTGCCTTCTGCACTGGATCGCAATGAAGACGCAGCATCACGTGCACTGGGATCCGAAGACGGAAACGATTCAGGGAGACGATATTGCCGCCAGCCTGCTCTCCCGGCATCAGCGGCATCCTTACGAGATCGTCTGATTCGACACCGCACGAAGCAAGGTCACTCTTCGCTTCGCGTCATTTCTTACGCGGGGGGAAGTCTGCCTGCTGAAGAAAGCCTTGTGCCGCCATCTTCCCTCGGGGAAGAGCGCCGCGCCTGGGCGCCACGGTGCCGGGATGGGCCCGGGTTTGCGGCATTTCCCGCCTGCTGGCGAGCTCTTGTACACAAAGTAGGTAGGCGATCGGAAATCCGGCCAAAAGCACACGGCCGACCGTCTCCGGCCGGCCGTGCTGGGGGAGGGCCGCATGCTGAAAAGGACCTAGTGCCGCCACACTCCGTAGAGGAAGAGCGCCACGATCGCCGCGGCAGCTTCGATACCCAGCGCCATCATCGCGCCTTTCACACAGTCAAGCCCGGCCGCGGCGAATGCCATTCCGTCCCGGGGTTTCGCAGTTGCGGTCTGCGTCTCCCTCAGGGGTAGATCCGGCAAACCGGAGTAAATCCCCACGACTCGCAACATTCCCCTCGATGGCTCCATGTCGATATGCGTAAGAGCTTGGGTCGCCATGCTAGCTCCTCTCCACTCAGGGCGATCACGCCGAATTCCGGCAGTCAATGAGTTCTGCCCGGGATGAGGGCATTTTCCAGACCAAACTCCGGCTCCACCTAATCGCTTGAATCGGAAAGGGTTGTCTCGGAGATGCCGATTCGGCGCGAGGCCGCTACCGGGTAATTCTTACTCAGTGCGGTAAGAAATGCTCGCCGCGGCGCCGCCCCAATCGCCGCCCGCCGCGGACGATATCGACGCGCCCGGCCCGAATCTCCCGCTCAAGCCGGGCAGACTCCATAATCAACAGCGATTGGACCGGCTCAAGTCATTTGTTTACGGCCGCAATGATCTTTGGATCTGGAATACGCGTACCGGCAACGGCTTGAGCGTTGGCTGATTTGACAGTTCATCCTTGCCAAGTTAACCGGCAGAAAGGGCAAGTCGTCGGTTTCCTGCCGGCAAGCAAGGCGAGAAGACCGAGCGGAAAGAAGCAGATCGCAACAACGATCTCCCATGCGGGAAAACCGGCTTGCTGAACAACCCGTTTGCAGTTAGGGCAAGAAACCAAGGCCATTGTGTGTTCCTCCAAAGAGAATTCTGCAAATCCATACAGAAGCCAAACTGACCAGCACGGCGATCGACCACGACCTGGACAGCCTGTCGACGGCCCGGCTCGTCTGCGAAGCGGCGATCGAAATCGATCTTCCCGCTACCTGAAAACACAGCATCGACGCAAGGATCACTCCAGCGGGATTCGAGCGCCAGCTTTCGACAAACCGCAATCTCTGGATCGCCGCCAGCGAATGCAGGATGCCGCATCCCGGGCAAGGAAGATGAAGAAGCTTTTGCGCCAGACAAAGGTGTGGAACGTGGATCAGCAGCGGCGAGAAAGCGAGAACGATCACACTCGACACGAGTATGCCGAAGTCCCGCTGCGCAGCCTTGCCGATCCCCAGTCGTTCCATCAGCCACGACGGAAAGAAGTTGATCTCCATGCTGGAAGAAGAATCGATCGGTGACGCGAAACGTGAGGAGAATGATAGCGACGCGGCCGCATCGCAGTCAAAATACGCTGGCGGTTCCGGCAATATGGATGATCGACGCGCCTTGCCCGAATCCCCGGCGAAATGTGTCCGTGGGAATCCGGCTCTGACTCACCGCGCCGGTTCGCGGGACATTCGACACGTGGGATGTCGAATTCGCGCCGAAGCGTTCCCTGCGGGCTGCCCCGACGGCCGGGACAGACTCGTCGCGCGGCATCTGCGGCGGAGCGGCCGCCAGTCAGGCGGCCTCCGGCGTAGTCGAAATGGTAGAGGCCCTGCCGGCTCGCGCAGGGCCCTTCAATCTGCGGGAGGTTTAGTGGCTGTCGCCGTCGTGGTCGGCGTCGAGCGCTGCGGATGCCAGTCGCCTGGCTGCGGCGCTGATGGTCACCGTGTCCTCGGGGCTTCTGGAAGCCGCGGGGGCTACCGTCGGTTTGGAAGCGGATGGCTCAGCGATGGAAAAAGCGGTCGTTGCGTAGGTTGCCGAAATGCCAGTCATCATGGTTTAGTCGGACCTCCAGAGAGTCCATACACCTTATCGGCATCTGCTGCGCCGAATTTAGACTGAATCAGTCCAAATTCGAAGAAAAACTCATACCGCGGTCTATGACGCGCCGGAAAGACAGTTCGCCCGCCCCCGCCTCCAATGGGGGGGCGGACTGTATATCCTCTATGAATAGAGCAGCTTATAGAAGTAGCGGAGGACTCTCAGGTCGATTCTTCCTGATGGTGTTCGCTGCTCGAAGGCCAGGCCTGGAGCCGTTGAAGTCAATAGTCTTTTCGGCAGGTTAGACGACGAATCGGCGGGAAGAGAGCATTTGGTAGCGCTACCGGGAATCGAACCCGGGTTTTAAGATTGAGAATCTCACGTCCTAACCCCTAGACGATAGCGCCACACCTTGTGCTGGGGCCACCCGCGACCGCGGGCGCCTTTACTAATCTAGCAAAACTCGGCTCCAGGGGCCAACGGCCCATCGGGACCTTGTCTGAGCGGGAGATCGATGCGGCAACTGAGTTCTGCAGAGGATGCGCTGCCGTTGGGAATAGTCATGCCGCGGTTCGCCGGCCATCGCTCCATTGCGGATTGATAACGGGCGCGGATTGATAACGGGAACGTCCTGCCGTGATGGCCCCCATTTTCGGAGAACTCTCACTATCGATGGACGAATCGGAGGGAGGCAGCTCATGGCGCAGAAACGGACTTCAGCGTGACTGTTATATGCTGAAAGTGGTTGTACCGGCTGCCGTTATGCGCTAAGGCTCGAAATTCGGGCGGCGAGGATTCCCCTTCTTGTCTACGGGGTTAGGAATGTCCTTCAACGCGTACTACGCTTATGGCCTCCACATTCAATCGGAGGTCAGCTGTCCGGAACTCCCGCCCAACGCACATGCGCCGAGGCATCCGGACGTCACTATCCGCTTGTTGCCGCCAGTTTCGAGCATTTCAGAGTCTCTGGCGAACGGCTATTATGAGGTCCGGCCCGGGCTTTTTCGCCTTGCCGTGCCGGATGTAGGCCAATACCTGGTGGAAGCGGGAAAGCGGATATCGATCGCACCTCTGGCCGGCTCATCGCCGGACGAAGTCCGGCTGTTTCTCTTGGGCTCGGCGATGGGTGCGCTCCTCTACCAGCGAGGCTTGTTCCCCTTGCATGGAAGTGCAATTGAAACGAATTGGGGGGCAATGATCATTGTTGGAGCGCAAGGGATCGGCAAGTCTACGCTCGCGGCCGAGTTTCATCGCAGGGGATATCGCTTGCTGTCGGACGATGTCTGCGCCGTTGCGTCTACGCCGCAGGGACTGATGGTTCTTCCTGCGCCTGCTCACTTCCGGCTCTGCGCCGACGCCTACGAGCGCCTGGGAACGCCGCAAGGTGCACGATTCAATGTCGACAAATTCGTGGTTCCCATGAATGAAGGCTACTGCTCCCACCCCGTGTCGCTTAAAGCGATTCATGTCCTCACGGAGCAGGAGAGCGTTGACCCGGAGTTCAAAGACCTTCGCGGATTCGACCGGATAAAGAGTCTTCTGGAGAATCTGTATCGCCCCCAATACCTGGAGGGACAGAGCACACAGAGGGACCTGATGAGTCTGGCGGCGAAGATTGCAGGGAAGGCGGCCATTGTCGAGGTCTCCCGTCGGCGAGATCCGAAAGCGATTGAGAGTCTGGCCGCGTTCCTGGAATCATCATGGGCGGCACGTTTCGAAAGCAGTCCCAAGTGAGGAGAAGGACCAGATGCGCCGGTTCAGTCCCGAAGACAGACTATTTCGTACCCAAGAAATGCTTTCCACAGAGCTTGATCAGGAAACGATCCTAATGAGCATCGACGCAGGAGCTTATTACGGCTTGGCGGGGACCGCGCGAAGTATTTGGGAGAAGTTGGAAACGCCTTTGACCTTTTCGGCTCTTGTGGACGAATTGGTCATGGAATACAAGATCACGCCCGAGGCTTGTGCAGCGGATTTGCAGCGCTTCCTGGGGACGATGGAACGAGAAGGTCTTCTGCGTGTGGAATAACCTCAAGCGCTATCGGCAGGTTTCCTCATCTCGCAGGCGTCTTCTTTGGGAGGCTCTTGCATCCCTGGCAATCGCACGAATGGTCATGGCTTGCGTCCCTTTCCGGCGCATCGCGGCATGGTTAGGGACGGCCGGCGCTGAGAGTCCGGCAACGGTGACTCCCGAAGAAACTCGCACGGCAGAAGCAGTTGGGTGGGCCGTGAGGGTCCTCGGTGGGCGCGTACCCTGGGACGGACGTTGCCTTGCCCAAGCGTTGGCCGCAACGAGCATGTTGCGGCGGCGGGGTTTGGAAGGGACTGTCAGCTTTGGAGTCTGCGAAGGGGAGTCGGCAACATTCGACGCTCACGCGTGGCTACGCGTCGGCTCCCTTATCCTTACTGGCGGACCCGGTCATGAGCGCTTCAAGACCTTCACCACCTTCGCCCGGAGACCATCATGAGCGGAATGTACGGCATCTATCGATATGATGGCGCGCCGGTCGATCCCAGCTGGCTTGTGCGAATGAGATCGGCGATGGCCTACTACGGGCCAGACGGTGGAGGCTCCTTGGTTGAGGGGCCCTTAGGGATGGGTCATCTGCTGCTCAACGTCAACCCGGAAGATGCCTTTGAGCAACAACCGCTACGGGGACAGCGTGGCTTGGTAGTTTGCACGGCCCGGCTCGATAACCGAGACGCTCTTCTGGAGACCTTCGATGTCTCTGCCTCGCAAGCCGCGCACACCAGCGACGGCCATCTGGTCAGTTTGGCTTTTGACCGCTGGGGACAGGATGTGTGCTCGCACCTGGAAGGGGATTGGGCGCTGGCAGCCTGGGATGCGAAGGAACGGCGGCTATCACTGGCGCTCAACGCCTGCGGAAACGAGACGCTCTACTATTTCGAGGGAAATGGCTTTGTCGCTTTCGCATCCAGCCTCAAGGCTCTTTTGGCGATTCCGGATACCGTCAAGGAGCCCGATTATCTGCGTCTTGCCGAGGTTCTGGTCAGTTGGCAATACGACGCGGAACTGACCGCCTATAAGGGCTTTCGACGTGTGCTTTGGGCTCACAAGATGGATTTCGGTCCCGACGGCAAAGCCCACATACGGCGATATTGGTCGCACGAAGGACGCGAACCGCTCCACTATCGCCGCGACGAGGAGTATGCCGAAGCCTTTCTGGAACACTATACTCGGGCCGTTCGGAGCTGCCTGCGGACCCAGAAGCCGGTTGGTGCAGAACTGTCAGGCGGGCGCGATTCGGGATCGGTGGTCGCTCTGGCAGCGCCAATTCTCGCCCTCCAGGGACGCGACTTGACGGCATTCACGTCGGTCCCGCTCTTCTCGCCGGATGGAGCCGATCAATCCCGGCTCGGCGACGAATGGCAATTGGCTGAGGCCACCGCCAAGATGGCCGGCGCAAACGTCAGGCATATTCGTGTCGACGCCAAGGATTACGGGGTCCTCGATGGCATCGAATATATGATCGATGTCCACGACGGGCCAGGGCATGCATCCTGCAATCATTACTGGTCGCAGGCAATCTCGGAAGCTGCATCCGGGATCGGATCTCGCGTCCTTCTTTCTGGCCAAATGGGGAACTTGACGATTTCCTGGTCGGGAAACGGATTCGCGGTCTTGGCATTGCGTCAAGGGCATCTGGAGACGGCTCTTCGGTTGTTCCTTTCCGGAGAGTCTAACCCCTGGCTGATATTCAAGCGCCAAGTGGTGAAACCGCTTGTGACCCCGTGCCGGCGGCTCCTTCGGCGTTTGAGAACGCCGTTTCGCAGCCCTTGGCAGGCCTACTCGGCTCTCAACGTCGAGATGGCGAGGCAATTGAAGTTGGATGAACGAATGCACGGGGCCGGATACGATCCAACGTTCACGTATTCACCATTCGACGATCTCCGCCGGCTGCTTCTGCAACCCGACGCCGGAATCGCAGCTGGTTATGAGTCGGAGATTGGCGCCAGGCACGCCTTTTCCATCCGGGATCCGACCGCCAACCTTTCCATGCTGGAATTCCTGCTCCGGATTCCCGACGACCAGTTCTACCGGAAGGGCCAAAGCAGTTGCCTGTACCAGCGCGCCTTCCGAAACCGCGTGCCGGAACCAGTGCTTAGGGGGCGCCGGAAAGGGCTGCAAGCCTCCGATCTGGGACATCGGATTCTCCGTGAGCTGGCTGCGTTTCGCGAGTGTTTGCATTCTCTGGAGTCCACGCCCAAAGCTCGGGAGATTCTCGATCTGCCACTCCTCCACCGTTGTCTCAAGGAACTTGTCGCGAAGGTTGATCCCGAAACCACCGACAATGCAATGACGATTCTTGTTCGCGGCATGAACGTGGGACTCTTTCTGCGCCGATGGACCTGATCTCGT
>JBEKUS010000127.1:0-10549 GCA_049514795.1 Occallatibacter sp. | reverse complement strand
CACGATCTGCTCTTCTGTGTACCGGCTCTTCCGCATCTGAAGTCCTCCTCTTTAGGGCTCTCTGGCCCCAATCTATCGGAGAACTCTCATATCTCTTGGACTAAATCTCGGGGAGCAGCTCACACCCACCGCCACTACCTCTTCCAGGAGTATCCCAAGACATCCAATTGTGAGACGTAAAATAAGGAATAAACGTAGTTTGTAGTCTTTCCCCGTCCAAGGAACTCTCCCCCATTGCGCCTCTCGCTTAGGAAGGGGTGTCCGCGTCCAAAACCCCGGCGCTCATCAATCCTTAATCAAATTGCGTTCCCAGTTCTCATCGAATGCTGAGCCTCATTCCGCGGCATTCAATCAGCACCAATTCAACAACGATGCGGTTCCTCGCCTTGCTCCCCGCAAGTTCTACGATCCAAGACAGTTCGAACAACCCCGTCTCCCAGAAGTTAGCTCAACCGCGTATCCCCCGATTTCGCCCGGGCAACGATCGTTTATGGCATCGAACGTGCACCCCTAATCCCAAGCGGAGCAGTGTCCATTCAGGAACCTGCGACCAGAGCAAATACTAGAGACGCCCTGCAATGAGAGTTGATGTTCTTGTCGTCGGCGCCGGATTTGCCGGAAGCGTTGTTGCCCAGCGTCTCGCCGACGCCGGGCGGCAGGTGCTTGTCATCGACAAGCGCGAGCACATCGCAGGCAGTGCGTACGACGAATTCGACGCCCACGGCGTTCTGGTGCACCGCTACGGGCCGCACATCTTTCACACCAATTCCGAGCGTGTCTGGAATTACCTCTCCCAATTCACCCAGTGGACTCCGTATGAACATCGGGTGCTGGCAAAGGTCGGCGATCAACTGGTTCCGTTTCCCATCAACCAGACCACGATCAACCGGCTTTATGGCCTCGACCTCGACGAGGAGGGTGTCCGGAGGTTTCTGGAGCAGGTGCGCGAGCCAAGAACGGAATTGCGCACCAGCGAGGACGTCGTTCTCAACGCGGTAGGCGCAGACCTCTGCCGCAAGCTCTTCCGCAACTACACCAGGAAGCAGTGGGGCCTGGACCTGCACCAGCTGAGCTCAAGCGTTCTGCAGCGGATTCCCACGCGAACCAATCGCGACGACCGTTACTTCACCGACACGTTTCAGGCCATGCCCAACGACGGCTATACTGCGCTATTTTCACAAATGCTCGACCACCCGCGGATTCGCGTCGAGCTGGGGGTCGACTTCGAAAAAGTTCGCGACAGCATTTCCGCTGTGACGATCGTTTATACGGGGAAAATCGACACGTATTTCCGTAATTGCTACGGGGCCCTGCCCTATCGCGCGCTCACATTCGAGCATCAGCACATCAAGGACTGTGCGCAGTTCCAGCCGGTTGCGGTGGTGAATTACCCGAACGATCACGCGTATACGCGAATCACTGAATTCAAACATATGACCGGGCAGTTGCACCCGGCCACCTCGATCGTCCGCGAGTATCCGGGAGATGAGGGTGAGCCATGCTACCCCATCCCGTGTCCGGACAATGCCCAGAGATTCCAGCGCTACAGAGATCTCGCCGAAGGGACAAAAGGAGTGTTCTTTGTCGGCCGGCTGGCGCGATACCAGTACTTCAACATGGACCAAATCGTTGCGTCATCGTTGAAATTGGCCGACAGCCTAGCGAGCCAATATGCGCTGACTGCCTAGAGAAATATGAGGAGATCAAACGATATGAATCAAGAAACTCAGCTCTCCTCGGAAGGAACGCGTTCTCCTATGAAACCATCTACCAGCCATGTCCTCGACGGCGTCGACTTCACCCCCCACCACCGGAACCTCGTCATCGTGCGTTCCGGCGAGCAATCGCTCCACGAGCAATGGCTGGCTGACCCCGAGAAACGCAATTGGGACATCGTCATCAGCTACTTCGGAGACGACCCGAATCGCTATCGCCGCGACGACGTCATCCGAGTAGACGCCAAGGGACCCAAGTGGACCGCGCTCTACGACCTTTTGCAGCAGAAGAAGGCAGAAATCTTGCAATACGATTTCATCTGGTTTCCCGATGACGATCTGGCCGCCGACGCGCAGACCATCAACAGGATGTTCGCGATCTGCGCGGAGTTGCAACTGCACCTTGCCCAGCCTGCACTCTCTCCCGACAGTTATGTCACGCACGCGATCACAGTGGCCAACCACGCTTTTCAGGTTCGATATACCAACTTTGTCGAGATCATGGCGCCCATCTTCAGCCGGTCCTTCCTGAATCAGTGCGCGGCGACCTTCGGCGAGAACATGAGCGGATACGGGCTCGACACATTGTGGCCCACCTGGTGCACGGAGCCGCGCAAGATCGCCATCATCGACGCTTGCAAAGTCCGGCACACGCGGCCACTAGGCGGCCCAAACTACAAAGCGGTTCAAGCCTGGGGCGGCAAACTTCCCGACGAAGAACTGAATGTAGTACTCACCAAGTATGGAATTGTCGGTTTCGAGCAAAGAATTGAAGGCGGCATCGATCTCAAGGGTTGCCTCCTGTCGTCTGACGGTCAAAACGCAAGCCAGTTGGTTGAGACGTTGATTGCCGGCTATCTTCCCGAGATGTCCCGGCACCGCGACGATCTGATCCGGCTTTTGCGGCCCATCTTGCGCAAGATGAGTTATCCCGCCCTGTCGCAATCGGCTGCCCAGACCCGCGCCACGATTGAGCAGGTGCTCACCGAGCTAATGGAGCAGGAGAAACTGCCCGAAGCCGTCACGTTATTGAAGTCCGCGATGGCGGCCGGCGAAACAAGCGAGTTGTGGAACGACTGGGGCATGGTGTTCCTCGCTTGCGGAGATCGAACCCGCGCGGAAGAGGGATACAGGCGAGCGATCGAACTGGACGCGCTGGCAAAGGAACCCCGCATGAACCTGGCGGCGCTTCTTGCCATGGAGGGAAGGCTTGACGAGTTTCCTCCCATTCTCTTGCCGATTGCGGGTGCTCTGACGATGGAAGAGAAGTTTGCTTTGCAGAAGGTCGCAAAGAGAGCGAACAACGAAGAGCCCACCTTGGAATATTCGACTTCCGGGCTGCAGCCGGAACTCCCCGCCAAAGAGAAGGCGGCGGAACAACCTCATCGCGAACTCACCGTTACCGTCGCTGCGGGCATCGACGAAATCATCCTGGGGAAGACGATCCACGAAAGGAGCGAATCAGGTTGGGGCTACGACCTGCTGAAGATTGCGGAATTGAGCGCGGCCTTTGAATCCGCATCGTATTACGCAGAACATATGTCATCCTGCCATATTGCGCAGAACGATCTGGATCTTCTCGCCTTTGCGGCCAAGACTGCGCTCCCTGAAGAGGTGACAAGCGATCCGGGCGATTCTTCCGCTCCAGGCGAGACTCTGCCTTCTCCCATTCCCGGCGGACTGGTCCTCGAATTCGGAGTTGCCAGCGGAAGAACGATTAATTTTCTCGCAGAGCAGCTTCCCAACCGCATCGTGTTTGGGTTCGACTGGTTTGGAGGCTTGCCGGAAACCTGGCGCAAGGGGCTCGAAAAGGGATGCTTCGCGCAGCCCGTTCCGGAATTAAGGGAGAACGTCTCGCTCGTCGAGGGACTCTTCGAGGACACCTTGCCGTCATTTGCTGACGCGCATCACGAGCTCATTTCCCTACTTCACGTGGACTGCGACCTCTACGGTTCCACGAAGTCGGTGTTCAACTATCTGTCTCGCAATATCGTTCCGGGCACAATCATCGTCTTCGATGAGTATTTCAACTTCCCGGGCTGGAGGAATCACGAGTACAAAGCGTTCCAGGAATTCATCTCCGCGTCCGGCAGAACGTATGAATATATTGGGTTTGTCCCGACATACCAGCAGGTCTGCGTTCGAATCACGGCCGGGACCCGCTCGCGGGACGAGTCGGCCGAGAGCTTCTACCATGCGGGAGTTCCTGTCGACGCTGGACTCAGCTCAGTTGCAGGTTACTAACTGGCGTTGGTCGAGGCGGCTTTTTCATTCTTGCTGATGGCAAGCGGCGGGAACGCGACGTATGAGTTGATCTTTGGATAGATCGCGTTCATCATCACATCGATTGTGCAATTCTCGACGCTACGGTTCAGCCCGGGACAGAATACCTCCATGCGACGGAGCGGAAGGCAGTGGTTTGCGAGTTTGGCGGCGCCATGGGGCGAAACCGAATATGCCAGGATGCCAAATGCGTTTTGCAGCGAGTACGGGCGCGGGTGGATTTCGAGGCGCTGGAATTGGTCGGCATGCAAGGCGAGCTCGGATTCCGAGAACAAAACGACACAGGGCGCGACGCCTTCAAGAAAATCGAAGAGGAGAGTCGAATCGAAGTTCCATCCCCATAGCACAATGTCCCAGTTCGGAGGCAAGGAACGCAAAAGAGCCTCTCCCTGAAGGTCAAAAGCGTGGTTAAAAAGCGCATCGTCCTCTGCGATGGTGACGGCTTCGGATCGATCGATGGCGAGTTTCCAAAGCGATAAGTGCGATAGAGCGCTGCCGAGCGCGCCTCTGGTGAAGGGCGGGGCATCTGCACTCAAAACTCCGGCGCTCGTCATCTGCTCGGCGCCGAGATTAGCGCCATTGACCGCGGGAAAGCGAACGACATCGGCCAAGTGCCGATTCTTGTCCATAAAGCTCGCGAGGCGATCTTTCGAACGGTCCAGATTAATTACATGAACGCGCATCGGCAGTCTCGAGTCCCTTCGGCATGGTTGCGCTCTCGCAGTGAGAGCCGCTGCTTGCGCAGGTGTGGTTTTGCCATTGAACGGGGCATGGGGCTCCCTGTGACTTGCCCACCAGATCTCTCAACTCCTGTCGCACCCGATCGACCACGTCGTCCCATCGACCGGGAACGTTCTGGCGGAACAGGCGAGCCGTGGGGTACCACGGACTGTCGTCACGACCCCGCAGCCAACGCGAGTCAGGATAGCTGTGAAGCAGTATCCATACGGGCTTGCCCATGCCGCCGGCGAGGTGGGCAACCGAGGTATCGATCGTGATCACCAAGTCGAGATTCGCAACAATCGCCGCAGTATCGGCAAAGTCCTTCTGCTCCGCGTCGAGGTTGACGATCCCCGAGCCGGGGCCCAGCTTCTCCAGATGGGCCGCGCCGGACCCCTTCTGCAGCGAATAGACGGTGGCGCATTCAATCCGGGCGAGCTGTGCGAGTTGTTCGATTGGAATCGACCGGTGCCGTTCGCGAGGGTGCTTGGGGCTTCCCGCCCATGCCAGGCCAACACGAACCCGATTCGGAGGAATCCGCTCCGGCCATGCGCAGCTCGCCGCTTCAGAAGCCTTCAGATATGGAACGTTTGCAGGAATGTTCCCCAATTCGGTATGGAAACCCAAGGGCAGGCTCATGAGCGGGCATTGCCATTCAAATTCAGGCAAGGCATCGCCGCGAACGAGTATCCGCTCCGCTCCTTCCAAAGTCTGGAGGACGCGTTGTACTCCCGGCTGCACTTCGAAGTAGACGGTCGCGCCACGGGCCGCGAGCAAAGGGACGTATCGGGCAAACTGCAGGGTGTCTCCCAGACCTTGCTCGCTGTAAACCAGGATCCGTGCGCCCCGGATGTCTTCGCCGCTCCACTGCGGCTGCGAGAATTGCCGCTTGAACGGTGTGAACTGGGGAGTCTGCCAACGCGCCTCGCAATTCATCCAGCCTTCGGCGAAGTTGCCTTCCGCGAGCTGTGAAAGCCCGAGCCAATGGCGCGCCGCGGCATGATCGGGGTGATGCTGCAGGGCAATTCGATAGCACTGCACACTCCCTGCCCAGTCGCCCAGTATTTCCATCTGAAAACCCAGGCTGCACAGTGTACCGGCGTGAGTTGGCTCAAGAAGAAGGGCTTTTTTGAACTGTTCGATCGACAACAAAGAATCGCCCCGCGTGCAGTACAACCTGCCGAGGTTACACAGCGTATTGGGAGAATTGGGATCGAGCTTCAGTGAGCGTTTCAGCATTTCCTCGGCGCGCCCGAGCTCTCCGGCCTCAATGAGGAGTTCACCCAGATTCGAGAGCGCAGGCACGTGATTCGCATCCTGCTCGAGCACCGATTCGTACAACTTGGCAGCTCCGTCGAAATCGCCCTTGTCATGCTGGATGGCGCCCAGGTTGCACAGAGCATCGGGCGCATCGGGCCGAATCGCAATCGAATGCTTCGCCAGTTCAACCGCCTGTTCCGCATTGCCCGTGTTCAGTGCAATCGCACCGAGGTTGGAAAGTGCCGATGCGTGGTTCGGATTCAACTGAAGCGCGCGCCGGTAAGCGTCGGCGGCCGGTTGTAGTTCCCCGCTCTTCTGCAATGCCACCCCGAGGCTGTAACGCGCGTCCGGATCGTTTGGCCTTATTCGCAAAGTCTGGAGGTACGATTCCGATGCTTCGCCGTACCGTCCCAGGGCGAAGAGTGTTCCGCCCAAGTTGTAGTGAAACTCGAAGCAATCAGGGCGAAGTGCAACGGCGCGTCGATAGCAGGCCTCCGCTAATTGGTGCTTCCCGGCCCGCGACACCAGCCTTCCGAAGTTATAGTGCGCCTCTGCAAAATTCGGCTGAGCCTCCAGGACCTGGCGAAACATCTCCTCAGCCTCTCTCAGGTCGCCTCGCTGCGCCAGCGCACATGCCAGGCTGTGACGAAATCCCTGGTTCCCGGGTTCGAGCGAGAGCGCCTTCTTGTAGCTCTCAATCGCCTCGGTCAATGACCCTTGAAGTTGAAAGGTGTTTCCGAGGTTGCCATGATACTGGCTGACCTTTGGATTTCGCTGGATCGCCGATCGGATCAGCCGGGCAGACTCCGCATAGTCGCCTTTCTGGCTGGCGAGGACTCCCAACAGGTGAAGCGCATCCGCATGGCCCGGTTCTTTCCTGAGAACTTGCCGATAGCATTCCTCAGCATCAGCCGAATCGCCGGCTCCATGGTGCTGCAGACCCGCTTGCAGAGTGCGATCGAGCTTTCGAGCGTACGATACGGTTCCGCGCATCCTGTGGACTCCACCGGCGGTGCGCTCCGGAGCTGACTTGGAGTGACATCTCCTTGAGCAGCCGACGACTTGCCAGGAAATTGAGTGCATGCGCGTTGCCAATTGCCGGGTGTGCTCTGCAACTTTGATGTGCAGCCAGGTACGTTTTGTCACGGAAACAAACGGAGGTTCGCTGCGGAGCCGTGCAAGGCTAAGTTATTGGAAGACAGTCTGTTATTGGAGCCTCGTCTGGATCATCCGCGGCGAAAAAACCGCGGGGAACGCAGAACGCCGTTAAGACTCGATGAGAGGGGCGGAAGAGCCGGCCGCCGAAGCGCCGTCACGATTTCTGAAAATGAGAATGGCCTTGGACCGCTGCGATTGACGGCTCGCGCCCCGCCGGCGTGAGCCGCACGATTCTGTCGTCGCCCCCCTTCACATCGCCGTCGCGTTGCAGCCTGCTTCCTGCAGCTTGATCGTGATCCGTCGGTAGCCAAATCGGCCGTACTGTGTGGCCAGTGCGATGATCGCCCGGGTCAGCGCGTCTTCGTCGTCGCGTTGCATTGCCTGATAGCGCTGCGCGCCGCGTGGCTGGTTCACCAGTTGGCACGCATGGCGCTGGCTTGCTCCGCACTACTGCGCATGATCGTCGGCGAGACGACGCCGCTCCGGGCTTAGAAGTTTCCCCGGGCAACGTCCTCGAGGATCTGCTTGTCCAGGCTCAGCTCAGCTACCTGCCGCTTCAGCTTCGAGTTCTCCTGCTCCAACTCCTTCAGCCGCTTGGCCTGGTCCACCTTCAACCCGCCGAATTCCTTCCCCCAGCGGTAATCGGTCTGATCCGTAATTCCTGCTTCACGGCAGGCCGCCGATAAAGCCTTCCCACTCGATGTGGCCACCTCAACCTGCCGCAGGAGACCGACAATCTGCTTCGCCGTATGCTTCCGTCCTCGTGCCATTCCAGGCTCCTTCCATACCAGTTTGTCTCACTCCCACTGGTGCAGATCGCGCCGGGCCAGGCCAGGTGAAAAAGGAGATTCTAAAGCACGGGATCTAGCCCCGCCACGCCCGTGCCTCCGCATGCTCTTCTTTCGCAGGTATTCGCTCCCATCCCCCTTGACAAGGCCCACGCCGTTATAGATGCTTATTGCACTCAGCGTATCAGTGTCGATTTCGCCGGATACCGTGCTCAAGGAGATGGACTGGGACCTGGCGAAAGTGAACGTGAATGGCGGGGCCATCGCGCTGGGCCATCCGATCGGAGCTTCGGGTGCCGGATTCTGGTGACCTTGCTCCACGAGATGCAGCGGCGCAATGCCAAGAAAGGCTTGGCTTCCCTCTGCAGCGGTGGCGGCATGGGCGTGGCTATGGCCCTGCAGCGCGATTGAACCCATAGCGGTGGGTGTGTGCCAAAGGCACACGCCCAGAATCCAGACAGAGCCAAGCAGCGGACGGTAGTGTCGCAAGGAGCACATCATGAAGGGAAAAGTTGCGATCGTAACGGGTGGTGCAAGCGGAATTGGGTTTGCGATTGTGGAGTCGCTCGCCCAGGCGGGGGTGAACTGCGTGATTGCCGACATGGACGTTCCCGGTGGGGAACGTGCCGAGGCGCAGCTTAAACAGGCCGGGTTTGACAGCCTTTTTGTTAAAACGAACGTTTGCTCGCCCGACGACGTACGCCACCTCGTCGATGCCGCCGTCGAGAAATTTGGACGTCTCGACATCATGGTCAACAATGCAGGTCTGCAACACGTGGCGCCGATTGTGGACTTTCCCGAAGAGCGCTGGAACCTCCTGATAGGCGTCATGCTTACCGGAACGTTCCTGTGTTGTAAGTATGCCTTGCCCCACATGATCCAGCAGAAGTGGGGCAGGATCATTAACGTCAACTCGATCCACGGCAAGGTGGCGTCGCCCTTCAAGGTGGCTTATGTTTCGGCCAAGCACGGGGTCCTGGGGTTGACGAAGGTAGTGGCGTTGGAGGTGGCCGAGAACAACATTACCTGTAATGCCATCTGTCCCGCCTACGTGCGTACTCCGCTCGTTGAGAGGCAAATTGCGGATCAGGCCCGTCATAACGGCATTTCGGAGGAGGACGTGATTCAAAAGATCATGCTTGTACCCGCCGCCATCCGCCGGCTGCTGGACGCCAGCGAGGTCGCCTCGCTGGTGCGGTACCTGTGTACAGACGAAGCCGCAGGCATCACCGGCACGGCACTGGACATCGATCTGGGCTGGATGGCGCGCTAGGGCAAGAAATTTCAAGGCGTGCCGCAAGGCACGCCTTCATCAATCGCAAGGGGAATTGCTATGCCTACCGATCCTCAAACCACCGCTCCGCAGACACACCCCATATTCAGGCTTGCCGCTGCTCATGCTCCGGAGCGGAACAAAGTGGTCTCCGCGGCCGAGGCCGTGCGCCTGATTCACGATGGCGATACCGTAGCCACCGGGGGCTTCGTGGGCGTCGCCTTTCCCGAAGGAATTGCCGTTGCTATCGAGCAACAGTTCCTGGCGTCCGAAGAAGAAGCCGGCCCCGCCAACGGACGGCCTCGCGACCTGACGCTCCTCTATGCGGCGGGCCAGGGCGACGGCAAGGAACGGGGGCTGAATCACCTCGGTCATGCGGGCCTGGTGAAGCGCGTCGTAGGCGGCCATTGGGGCCTGGTACCCAAGCTGCAAGTGCTGGCGGTCGGTGGCGAGATCGAGGCTTACAACCTTCCCCAGGGTGTGATCTCGCATTTGTTTCGCGATATCGCCGCGCATCGTCCCAGGCACATTAGCAGAGTCGGCCTGGGAACCTACGTTGATCCGCGTTACGGCGGCGGCAAAATCAACGACCGCACCACCGAGGATATCGTCGAGTTGGTGACCATCGACGGCCAGGAGTACCTGTCCTACAAAACGTTTCCGGTCAACGTGGGCATCATCCGCGGCACTACGGCCGATCCCGAGGGCAATGTCACCATGGAGCGCGAGGCGCTGACGATAGAAATGCTCTCCATCGCCATGGCCGCCCACAATTCGGGCGGGATCGTCATCGCCCAGGTGGAGCGGGTGGCCGAGAGCGGAACGCTCAATCCGCGCCAGGTGAAGATCCCGGGAATCCTCGTCGATTGCGTGGTGGTTGCGGACAAGCCGGAGTACCACATGCAAACCTTCGCTACCGTGTACAACCCCGGTTATAGCGCGGAGATCCGTACGCGGATGGGAGCCATCGCACCCATGGAGTTATCGGCTCGCAAGATCATTGCGCGCCGGTCGGCGATGGAGTTGAAGACCAACAGCGTGGTCAACCTGGGAATTGGCATGCCCGAAGGCGTGGCCAATGTGGCCAACGAGGAGAAGGTCACCGATCTCATCACCCTCACCGCCGAGCCCGGAGTGGTCGGGGGAGTTCCGGCTGGAGGGCTGGACTTTGGCGCCGCGGTCAATGCCCACGCCATCATCGATCAACCGTACCAATTTGATTTTTATGACGGCGGCGGACTCGACCTGGCCATCCTCGGCTTGGCCGAGGCGGACCGCGAGGGAAGCCTCAACGTGAGCAAATTCGGCCCCAGATTGGCGGGTGCGGGGGGGTTCATCAATATCAGCCAAAA
>JBEKUS010000126.1:0-10892 GCA_049514795.1 Occallatibacter sp. | reverse complement strand
CTGGAACGCCGCGCTGTGATCCGGCAGAACGCGCGGATACTGTGCGCCCATCACGTTGGTCGTTGCGGGCTTCGCATCCTCGACCGCGGAGGCGCGGACGCCATCCGGCGAACGGCGCCATGCGAAGTAGGCGTCGAGCGCCTTCAGCCCTTCCACGGTCGGAACCGGACCCGTGTGCGGCGTTCCGGCAAGGTACATCAACTGCGGATTGCCGTCGCTGAACGCCGGCCACGCCGGCAGCCCCTTGCCGTTCGGATCGCCGCGCTTGGCGAAGTTGGTCCAGTAGGTGGCCATGGCGTCGGAGATCGCGCGGTCGGCATCAGTGGGTTTCTCGTTCTGCAGATCGTTCAGGTGGCCGAAGACGTACGCCACCTCTCTGCCATGCGGGGCGCCCAATCCCGCCTGCGGCGTTCCGGCCGGATAGTCCGGATGCTGATCGAAGTAGTAGAAGAAGACCTTCGAGCTGCCCAGCTTCGCCTGCAGCGTGGCCCAGATCCAGGTGTGCCAGCCGAATGCCGCATCCCGGCTCAGGTCGCGCGCAGTCTTGGGCACCGTCGTCTCGCCGGCGGGATACGCCTTCAGCAGGCTGTCGGCGAAGCCGGCGTAGCGCTTGTGCACGCCGTCGATGTAGTCCTTCGGCGTGCGGTCACGGGAGAAGCTCGCGCCTTCATCGGAGTTGTATCCAATCAGGACCGGCACGTCGTTGAACTGCTTGGCGGAGTACATCGTGTACTGGTCCGTCGGGATCACCCAACCGTCGACGATCGGCCATGCCAACCCCCGCGTGGCGGCCAGGAGCTTCTCCGCGGGAATCTTTCGCAACTCGGCGATGGACGAGGCGCCCGCGTTCACTGCGAAAGCCTGGCCGTCGCGCTCGGCAATGGCCAGCGGTCGCATGTTCTCGCCGGGCCCGCCTTGAGGACGCGGAGGGCCGAACGAACCGCCGCTCTCTGAGATCGCGCCCTCGAAGAGACCTTTGGCCAGGGGCGAGGCGCACAGCATGCTGACGGCGATGCCGCCGGCCGACTCGCCGAAGATCGTCACCTTGCTGGGATCGCCGCCGAACGCCGCGATGTTCGTCTTGATCCATTGGAGCGCGGCAATCATGTCCAGCAGGCCGTAGTTGCCCGAAACGTGCTGCGGCGACTCCGCGCTCAGCTCCGGATGCGCCAGGAACCCGATCGATCCAACGCGATAGGCGATGCTGACCAGCACGGCGCCCTTGCGGGCGAGGACCTCACCGCTGTATGTGGGGATTGACGTGGCGCCCCCGTTGAATCCGCCACCGTAAATCCAGACGAAGACGGGGATCTTGTCCGACGCCTTCTTCGCCGGCGTCCAGACATTCAGATACAGGCAGTCCTCGCTCATCTCTGGAGCTTTCTGCCCATTCGGCGGCGGGCCGAAGCTCGTCTGCACGCATTGCGGCGCGAACTTGTCGGCCTGGCGCACTCCGTCCCACTTCGCCGCCGGTAGCGGCGGACGCCACCGAAGGTCGCCCACGGGCGGCGCGGCGAACGGAATGCCCCGGTATACGGTGAGCCCGTTTTCGATCGTGCCTGCCAGCTTGCCCTGTTCCACCTTGGCGGTGGGACTTGCGGCCATGCTCATCCACGGCATCGTTGTGATGGCCATTGCGAGCAAAAGAGTTCTCATAGTGATCTTCCTTTCCGTCTCTCAAAGGGACGATTTCGGAGCCCGCTCGAACCGTTTAAAACAACACCGGAGAATTCCTCTCGCGGCGTTGAAGCGGTCGAGCGGGCCCCCCGCACCGTTACTGCGCCGCCTGGGCGACCGGGAAGCGGTAGATGTTGACGCTGATCGGCGCCACCGAGACTGTCGGCGGCACATTCCCGATCGCAATCTCCTTCACTTCCACCTCCGGCGGCTGGCCGGCATGGTTGGCGGCTCCCAAATCCTTCGCCGTCAACAGCGAGAGTGTCGACGCCCCCGCCAGACGCACGCCGCTCACGTTCAGATCGAACTTCTGCTCCGACTCCGTCGCGTTCACGACGGCAAGCAGGAGGAACTTCCGATCCGGAGTGAGCGCGGCAAACATGTCAAGTGGGTAGGTCGGGCTGCCGGAGCTGGTCTTCGGCTGATCGCCTCCCGGTGGGTACTTGGGCGCGGGCTGCGGCGAGTTCCCCGTGAGGGCAACCGGGATGGAGCCGACAAACTGGTCGCCATACATCTTGAACACGAGCCCCAGCGGGTTCAAGGTCGCCGAGGTGCGGTTGAAGTCGAGCGTTGAGGTGCCCATCGTATGCGCTGCCATCGTGAGGCTATCCGTATGCCGCAGCATCTCGTCGAAGATCATGCCGTAGGCGAGAGCCTGCTTGAAGGTCGTGCTTCTGCCGAAGCCTCCGCCGAAGTAAGCGTACTCGTCGATCGAAAGGAAGATCTTCTTGTCGGCAATCGCCGGGAATCGCTGCTCGTAGCCCTGCCATTCCTCGGCCTGCCCATGCACGGTATTTGCCGGATAGCGCGCCCACTCGAGCAGTGTCTGGTCCACCTTCACGTACGAATCGTCGTTCGGCGCATCCGGCGGAAGGCTCCTGGCGCGATCCAGGTCGTAGTGCCTACCCGGCTGCGCGTACCAGTGCTGAGCGATGCCGTCGAAGTTCCCCAAGCAGCTCTTGAGAAAGCCGCCTGTCCAGTCGAGATCCGAACCGTACAAGGGCTCGAGATTTCCCGAGTACTTGGCGCGCTTATCCCCCGGCAGGAACCAATCCTCCAGCATCAGGCCCGAGGCGATCAGTGTGATCGACGGGTCCACTGCCCGCATCGCCTTCGCGAATTCGTTGTGCTTGAGCAAGAAGTACTTCAGATCGGTGCGGCCCAGTTGCCACGATCCCCAGGGCTCGTTGCCGATGTTCCAGAACTTCACGTGGTACGACTCCGGATGGCCGTTCTTCGCGCGCTGCGCGCCCATGTGCGTCGCGGCCGATCCGTTCATGTACTCGACCTCTTCCGCTGCCGAGTGCGAGTCGCCGAATCCCGCGTTGACGCTGATGTACGGCTCCACGCCGATCAGCTTGCACAACGTCATGAACTCGTCCAGCCCCAGGTCGTTCGTCTGCATGGCGTTCCAGACATTGTCGAAGTCCGGCGAACGCTTGTCGATGTCGCCGATCGTGTGGTACCAGATCAGCCCGGAGGTGTAGTTGCCGCCATATCGCCAGAAGCCCATCTTGATCTTGTTCAACAGCGCCGTCGTGTCGGGACGGAATCCTTGAATGTTGTCGGCGGGCATCATCGAAAGCGTGCCGATATGGAAGTCGCCTTTGCCGGTGCCCGTGATCTCGATGGCGCCATCGGTGGCATCGGCCTTCGCCGTGAAGCTGAGCGGGAACTTCTTGTACTCGGCGGTCAGCGCGGCAAACGAGAGAGTCTGCCGGTCGTTCTCGCCCGGTCCCCAGACCAGTGACACCTTCACCTTGCTGCCCGGAGTGCCGCGAAGATAGATCCGCCCGGTGTACTGCTTGCCTTTCACCAGGGCGAGACCCGATTGCCGGATCCCGTGCGGCGTCGCGGCGTCAAGCTCGATCCGCGGGCTCTGGTCACCGACAAACGGCTTCTCCTTATCCATGACCACCACTCCGTCGGGACCGATGGGATACCATTTGCGGGTCCTCATGCGGAACGGGCCGCCCTCCGACTGAGGCTTGGCTTCGGCCGCCTCGGCTTTGATCGGGAAGTAGAACTTCCGGTCGTCGAGCATCTCCGCCCAGAGACTGCTGTACATCGTGCTGCCGATGTGCTCGATAAACATGCCGTACTCGTACTTCGAGACCGGCGGCGCGGTCTGTTGCGTGTCGACGGTTACCGCCAACTTGTCTGGAACGCTGGGCCCGGCTTGCTGTGCCGTGGCTGCTGCCGCGCTGAGCGCGCACAACGCTGCCGCGCAAAGAAGCGCCATACGAATCTTCATGAAATCCCTCCGGTCGGAACCCTGCCTGCCGGTCCGAGCCGGACTACCGGCTTCGCGACGGGTTTTTCGCGTCGGCTCCGCCTGCAGGATTCCAAACGGCTTGAGTATACGCTTTCCCGGCAGGTCAACTCATCAATCCGTCCCAATCCCGGCAAAATCCTCTTCGTGTCCCTCCCACTGATCGAGCCGCGCTGCAAATTCGCTTGTCGGAACAACCGGTCGCACTGTTTCATGAGGAAATTGAGAAGCGGGAACCCGGTGCACCCCGGCGGCCGCAGAAGTCAGGTCCCCCCGGCGACAATAGAATCGATATTTCGGGGACACCGGCCCGCGCGCACCCCGCCTGAACGACCGCGGCTGCCGCGAAAACACTGCGAGGACGATCACTGTGGCTCAACAGAACACTCCGCCGCCCGATTCCGGCGCCGGCCCGCAAATGGTCGAAAGCCTTGGCCTTTTCAGCGCCACCACCATCGTGGTCGGCTCGATGATCGGCAGCGGCATCTTCATCGTCGATAGCGACATCGCTCGCGGCACCGATTCTCCGGCGCTCTACCTCGCGGCTTGGCTCGTCACCGGCGTTATGACCATGATCTGCGCCCTCAGCTACGGCGAGCTCGCCGCCATGATGCCCAAAGCCGGCGGCCAGTACGTCTACCTGCGCGAGTCGCTCGGTCCGCTCTGGGGCTTCCTCTACGGCTGGACGCTCTTCCTCGTCATCGAAACCGGCACCATCGCTGCCGTCTGTGTGGCCTTCGGCAAGTTCCTCGGCGTGTTCTTTCCCGCCGTCTCCAGCACGCACTGGCTCTGGCACATCGCGCACGTGCCGCCCCTCTATGTCGGCCCCATGGTGCTGGGCAACATGGAGATCGGCATCAGCACCGCGAACCTGGCCGGCATCGTCGTTGTCATCATGCTGGCCGCCGTCAACATCTTCGGCATGAAGTTCGGCGCACTCGTCCAGAACATCTTCACCGTCGCCAAGGCGCTCTCGCTTGCGGGCCTCATCCTCCTCGGCTTCACCATGGGCCGCAACGCCCTCGCCCTCGCCGCCAACTTCGGCAGCCACTGGAGCCAGTTTTGGCGCAACGCCGGCTGGAGTTCACTGCATCCGGTCCAGGTCGGCGTGCAGGGGCCCATCGTCATGGTCGGCACAATCGTGATTCTGGCCGTCGTTCAGGTGGGTTCTCTGTTCTCGGCAGATGCCTGGAACAACGTCACCTTCACTGCGGGCGAGATCAAGCATCCGCGCCGCAACGTCCCGCTCTCGCTCGCCCTCGGCGTGGGCTTCGTGATTGTCGTCTATTTCCTCGCCAGCGCGGCATACCTCATGGTGCTGCCTCTCGCCGGCGACCCGAACGGCGCCACCGTCTTCGCACGCGGCATCCAGCACGCCTCGGAGGACCGCATCGGCGCGGCAGTTCTGCAGCAGATCTTCCCCAGCGTCGGCGGCTACCTGATGGCTGCGGCCATCATGATCTCCACCTTCGGCTGCGCCAACGGCATCACGCTCTCCGGCGCGCGCGCCTACTACGCCATGGCCCGCGACGGCCTCTTCTTTGAGTCCGTCGGCAAGCTGCACCCGCGCTTCCGCACCCCGGCCGCCGGCCTCGTCGTCCAGGCCATCTGGACCACCTTCCTCTGCGTCTCCGGCTCCTACAGCCAGTTGCTCGACTACATCATCTTCGCGGTGCTGGTCTTCTACATCCTCACCCTGATCGGTCTGTTCGTGCTGCGCTTCAAGCAGCCCGATGCGCCGCGCCCCTACAAGGCCTTCGGCTACCCCTTCCTGCCCGGCCTCTACATCGTCATGGCCGCGGGTATCTGCGCCGCGCTGCTGCGCTACAAGCCGCAGTACACCTGGCCGGGCCTGATCCTGGTTTTGCTGGGGGTTCCGGTTTACATGTTCTGGTCGAGGAGCGCGAAGGCGAGGCTGGGGAGCGACGACGCAGCCCCGCAATAGAGCAGAAGACAGGCCGGGATATGATGAACAATTAGTGTTAGCATTCCTCCATCGCCGCATCAGCGTGATTCAATTTCCGATCGTCCTACTGGCGGCAGGCATCACTGCGACCCAACCCGCAGCTGGGCAACGAATCGGCAAGCAGACGGGTTGCTACGCAGCATCGATCGTTGCAAATCCGAATCGGCCCACGGTTGCGGATCCGGCTGACATTACGCAATACGGTGTATTGGAAGTGGAGTACGGATGGGATCGCGAGTGGCCGGAAGCGGGTATTCGGCAGACCTCGCTCGGCGGTCTTTTGAAGTTCGGGATGCTCTGCGACGTTGAGTTGCGTTGGGATTCGACCGCATTTCTATCTCAGACTGACGCCAACGGCACTCACCGGACCTTCGGCGACGCCTGGCTCGGCGCGCAGTTCCGGTTCTACCGGCAGACGAAGCGGGCGCCGACGCTCGCCTTGAGCTATGCGGGAAAAATACCTTCGGCAAGCACTGTCGA
The DNA here is from genome assembly GCA_049514795.1 of Occallatibacter sp. Classification (GTDB taxonomy): domain Bacteria; phylum Acidobacteriota; class Terriglobia; order Terriglobales; family Acidobacteriaceae; genus Telmatobacter. The sequence continues at coordinate 4,497 of JBEKUS010000126.1, read as the reverse complement.
TGGCCTGGGATCGGGGTACGTGGATCACCAATTCAAATTTCTGGCGAGCAAAGATATTGTCCGGTTTCATTTTGATTTCAACGCCAGCCAGTTCCTGATCGGCAGGCCACAAGGGGGCTTCGACCGGAATCGACAATTCAATCTGGCGTTCTCCCATGTACTTCACGGCAAGTTTCAGTTTACCGGGGAGTTTTATGGCGACACCAAGCCCAACGAGACTCAGCCAGGGTATGCGTCTTCGCTTTGGGCGTTGGTATATGCAGTGCGCCCGCGGTTGGTGATTGACAGCGGGTTTGAGGCGGGACTCACCCCAGGCGGACCGCATCGCCACATGTTCGCGGGCGTGACCTATTCGATTGGCAATCTCTACAGAGGGCCGCGACGCTAGAGCCTGTGATTAACTTTCTGACAGGCGACGCAGGGGCAGCCCGGAGCTAACGCAGCCGGACTTCCAGGTAAGGGCCTCGACTGCGCGAGGCGTGGTGGCGTGCGCCAATTCGGCGCGGTTACTGCAGCAGCGATCCCTGTTCCGGCTCGTCCTTCCCGTTGCCGTTCAGCTCTTCGGGCGAAGTGCGATTTCCGCGGCTCGCAGTTTCTTTACGTCGAGAAGATCCTGTTCCCGCCCGCTGGCCAGCTTATTACGAATCAGATCGTCTCGTGAGATCACAGAGGCCGGAACCTCGCCGTCGACGGCACCTTCTATGCGATTTGCCCATGCTTCGTCGAAACTGACTCCGTCAATCCGTTGCAGGATATCGATGCGGTCGGGCTCCTGGCCGATTTGGAAAATGGTGCCGTCGACAAAATCCGCTTCGGTCATCCCTTCAAGAGGAGCGCCAAACTGCGCCAATGCACGAAAGACGGCCTTGGCATTCTCCGGATCGGAGCGAATGAAGAGGTCGAGGTCCTTGGTCATGCGAGGAATGAGATGCACTGCGAGTGCGTAGCCGCCGACGATGAGGTACTCAGCCGCGTTCGCGTTGAGTGCGCGAAGAAGATCCTTGAAATCCTTGGGCATCATGGGTCGGCGCTCCTTTGAAATCGGCCGCGAATGAGTACGCTGCTTCACTCAACTCACAGACCGCAATGAGCCTGTCTCCCACCGGCTGGCTCTGCCAATAGCGATAGGTTTCGGCCTGCTGCTTCTCCAAATCTGTCACGCGGCGGATCGTTTTATCCATGTGGTCTGACCCGATTGCCTCTCATACTACTGCAGCAGCGACCCCTGCGGGTCCTCGTCCTTGCCGTTCAGCTCTTCCGGCGGAATGATCACCGCCGCGGCGACCTTGTCTTCCGGCTCCAGGCTCAAGAGCCGCACGCCCTGCGTGGCGCGCCCTGCCGCGCGGACCTGCTTGGTGTCGATGCGGATAATCTTGCCGAACTGGCTGATCACCATCAGCTCCGAAGTGTCGTCGACCAGTTGAATCGAGTTCACGCGGCCCACACGCTCGGTCACGGAGAGGTTCTTCACGCCCTTGCCGCCGCGGGTCTGCAGCCGGTACTGTTCGACATCCGTACGCTTGCCGAACCCGTTTTCGGTCACCGAGAGAATCCGGTACGCGCCCGGTTCGTGTTCCTTGGGCGTCACCGCCACGCCGACCACATAGTCGTTCTTGACCAGGCTGATGCCGCGTACGCCGTAGGCGGGCCGGCCCATCGAGCGCACGTCGGCCTCGTCGAAGCGAATGGCAAGCCCCAGGTGCGTCGCCAGGAAGATGAGCTGCGAGCCATCGGTGATGCGCGCCGCAACCAGCTCGTCGTCCGAGTCGATGCCGATGGCGATGATGCCCCGCGACATCACGTTCGAGAAGTCCTTGAGCGGCGTCTTCTTCACCGTGCCCTTCTGCGTGGCGAGGAAGATGAACTTGCCCTCTTCTTCGAGATCCCGCACGGGCAGAATCGCGCACACCTTCTCGCCCGTCTGCAGGTCGAGCAGGCTCTGCATCGACTTGCCCTTGCCCGCCGCGCTCACGTCGGGAATCTCGTACACCTTCAGCCAGTACACGCGGCCGGTGTTGGTGAAGCAAAGCAGATAGGAGTGCGTCGAGTCGACGATGAGCTGCGCGACAAAGTCCTCCTCGCGCGTCTTCATGCCCATACGCCCCGTGCCGCCGCGCCGCTGCTGGCGATAAATCGAGATCGGCGTGCGCTTCAGGTAGCCCTGGTGGCTCACCGTCACCGCCACCTGCTCGTCGGCGATCAGGTCTTCGAGCTGGATCTCCGCGCTCTCGTCCACGATCTCCGTGCGCCGCTTGTCGCCGTACTTCCCGCGAACCTCTTCCAGCTCCTTCACGATCACCGCGCGCAGCTTCTTTTCGCTGTCCAGGATCTCCTCGTACTCGGCGATCTTCTCGCGCACTTCTTTCAGCTCGCTCAGAATCTCGTCGATTGAAAGCTGCGTCAGCCGGTAGAGCTGCAACTCGAGGATGGCGTCGATCTGGCGCAGCGTCAGGCCCTTCTCTTCGTGGCGCTGCATCTCGCGGTCGAGCTTGATGACGATGTCCGCGCCCTTGCCCCACGCGTACAGGTTTTCGCGCGCGTCGGCCCGCGAGTTCGAGGCGCGGATGATCCGGATGACCGTGTCGAGATTGTCGAGAGCGATCTTCAGGCCTTCCAGGATATGTTCGCGCTCGCGCGCCTTGCGCAGCAGGAAGGCCGTGCGCCGCTGCACCACATCGATTCGGTGGTCGATGAAGACGCGGATCGCTGCGTCGAGCCCCAGTTCGCGCGGCTGGCCGTTCACCACGGCCAGGAAGATCATCGAGAAGCTCTCCTGCAGTTGCGTGTGCTTGAAGAGCTGGTTGAGCACGATCTCGGGCTGCGCGCCGCGCTTCAGGCCGATCACCATCCTCATGCCGTCGCGGTCGCTTTCGTCGCGCGTGCGCTCGGTGCTGATGTCGATGTCGCTGATGACCTTGTTTTCGACCAGCTCGGCGATGCGCTTGAACAGCGTCGCCTTGTTCACCTGGTAGGGCAGCTCGGTCACCACCAGCGCCTTCAAATCCTTGGTCACGTTCTCCGTGGCCACCCGCGCGCGCATCAGGAACCGCCCGCGGCCGGTGCGATAGGTATCCACGATCCCGGTGCGGCCGTAGAGGATCGCGCCGGTCGGGAAGTCCGGCCCCTTCACGTGCTTCAGCACCTCGGCCAGCCCGGCCTTCGGGTTCTTCACCAGCGCGATTGTTGCGTCGAGCACTTCCGTCAGGTTGTGCGGCGGAATATTCGTCGCCATGCCCACCGCGATGCCGTTCGACCCGTTCACGATCAGCGTGGGGATGCGCGTCGGCAGCACGGCAGGCTCGGTTGTGGTCTCGTCGAAGTTGGGAACCATGTCCACGGTTTCCATCTCGATGTCGGCCATCATCTCTTCGGCGATCCGCTCCATGCGGCACTCGGTGTAGCGGTAGGCCGCCGGCGGGTCACCGTCCACCGATCCGAAATTCCCCTGCCCATCGACCAGCGGGTAGCGCAGCGACCACGGCTGAGCCATGCGCACCAGCGCGTCGTACACCGACGAATCCCCGTGCGGATGGTACTTCTTCAGGCACTCGCCCACCACGCCGGCGCACTTCGAGTACTTCTTGTTGTGCTGCATCCCTTCGCGGTCCATCGCCGTCAAAATCCGGCGGTGCACCGGCTTCAGGCCGTCGCGGGCGTCGGGCAGCGCGCGCCCGATGATCACCGACATCGAGTAGTCGAGATACGAGCGCCGCATCTCCTCTTCGATGTTGATGGGGATAAGATTCGTGCCGCCGGGCGGGTTCGCGCCGTCGAGGGGGAGCTGGGGATTCTGGTCGTCTGGCATGATTGTTCGTGGCCCGCGGGAAGGCGGCAAGATGGTCCAGAATGGCGGGGCCGGATCCGCAGGTCTCTCACTCTATTTTAACGGGCCGAACGGACCTTTAGCAAGGGATAACAGTGGAAATAAAGCCATATTTATCTTTAGCTTATGAAGAGAGTCCTGGCTTCAAACCAAGAAGCTCGCCCCTCAGGCTGCAAGACGACTGCCTGCCTTCGGTCTTCCTGCCCGTTTGCGCCCTTTTGTGGATTCCCTTCTCCGCCTCTTCGCTGCCTCCTCATCGCCAAGCCCAGACAAGACAACCGGCGCCCGGTCGGGGAATTCGACGATCAGAGACAGTTTTCCGCCCAGACCCTCGACATAATTTCGCAGCGTAGAAAGGTACAGATCCGTACGCTTTTCGATCCGCGAAACCCCTTCCTGGCCGATCCTGAGCTTCTTCGAAAGGCGCGCCTGAGTCAATTTACGCAGGCGGCGTACCTCGCGCAAGTTCAGTTCTTCGGCGATTAGCTCGGCCGCGCGTTGCTCGATCCTGCGCCGGCGCTCTTCTGGCATCTCATTCAGGATTTGTTCGAAAGAAACTGTCATTTTCGTCTCCGTTCTGGGCCTCCGCTCTTCAAGTACCGTTCATATCGAGCGTCGGCAATGCGTATCAAAGTTGAATAAAACCTGTCCTTTGAGATTCCGGTCTTGTTTCC
>JBEKUS010000125.1:0-10920 GCA_049514795.1 Occallatibacter sp. | reverse complement strand
GACCATGGCGGCCTCCGTCGCCACGCCGCTCGAGCGCCAGTTCAGCCACATCGCGGGCATCACCGAGATGACCTCGTCGAGTTCGCTCGGGTCGACCAACATCACCATGCAGTTCGACATGAGCCGGAACATCGACGGCGCGGCTCGCGATGTGCAGGCCGCCATCAACGCGGCGCGTACTTATCTGCCGGCCAATCTGCCCTCGAATCCCTCCTATCGCAAGGTGAACCCGGCCGACTCGCCGATCATGCTTCTAAGCCTCACTTCGAACAAGTACGACGTGACGAAGCTCTATGACTTTGCCTCCACGATTCTGGAGCAGAAGCTCTCGCAGATTCAGGGTGTCGGGCAGGTCGGTGTGCAAGGCGGAGCCACGCCCTCCGTGCGCGTCGAAGTGGATCCCACGAAGCTTGAGAGCTTCGGCCTTACGCTGAGCAGCGTACGATCGGTGCTCAGCCTGCAGAACTCCCACGAGCCGCGGGGACAGTTCTCCAACAACGGCGTCAGTGAAGATATCATCACCAACGATCAGATCTCCACGGCTGCCGATTACCGGCCGCTGATCGTGGGCACTCACAACGGCCAGGCCGTCCGCCTGTCGGATGTCGCCGACGTCGTGGACTCAGCGCAAAATCTCCGGACCGCCGGCTACGCGGACGGAACAAGGGCGGTTTTTGTCACCATCTTCCGCCAGCCCGGCGCCAACATCATTCAGACCGTGGACCGCGTCAAGGCGCAACTGCCGTTTCTCGAGGCGGTACTTCCCCAGGGAATTACAACCACGGTCGTTCTGGACCGCACCATCACGATTCGCGCCTCGGTATTCACCGTCGAAAGGACGCTGGTCCTTTCCATCTGTCTCGTTGTGTTAGTGGTTTTCCTATTCCTGCGCAGCCTGCGAGCCACGCTCATTCCCAGCGTCGCCGTCCCCGTCTCGCTCGTCGGAACATTCGCCGTTATGTACCTGCTCGGCTACTCGCTCGACAACCTGTCGCTGATGGCGTTGACCATCGCCACGGGATTCGTGGTCGACGATGCCATCGTGGTCATGGAGAACATTACGCGCCACGTGGAGGGCGGCATGGAACCCTTCGCCGCCGCATTCAAGGGCGCACAGGAGATCGGCTTCACGGTCTTTTCCATCAGCATGTCGCTGATCGCCGTCTTCATTCCGATTCTGATGATGGGCGGCATTATCGGCAGGCTCTTCCGGGAGTTCGCGGTGACGCTTTCGACGGCCATTTTGATCTCCATGGTCATCTCTCTCACCGCCACGCCGTGCATGTGCGCATACGTGCTCAAATCGCGCCACGAAGACGAAAAGCACAACTGGCTCTACCGCGCCAGCGAAAAGATATTCAACGGCATGATCTGGATTTACCGGCACTCTCTCGTCTGGGTGCTGGACAATCCCGGATTGACCCTGGTCGTTCTCCTGCTCATCATTGCGCTGAACGGTCTGGTCATCTACAGGATTCCCACGGGTTTTTTCCCCCAACAGGACACGGGCGCTATCATGGGCGGCGTGCAGGGGCCGCAGGACGCCTCCTTCCCCTTCATGAACTACTCGGTTTTGTCGCTCGTCAACATCGTCAAAGCCGATCCCGCTGTGGCTCACGTGAACGCGTACACGGGGAACGGCAATGGCGGCTTCATGTTCATTGCGCTTAAACCCCTGGGTAATCACTGCAGCGAGAGCGAGCCGAAATGCGGCGAGCGCCAAACTGCGGCCATGGACGTAATCAATCGTATCCGGCCCAAGTTGAACCGCCTGCCTCTCGCTTCCACTTTCATGCAGCCGGTGCAGGATCTGCGCATCGGCGGCCGCCAGTCCAGCGCACTGTATCAATACACCATTCAGTCTGACAACATCGACGATCTGGCCCACTGGGGCCCGATCCTCCTCGCCAACATGCAGAAGCTTCCCGACCTGCAGGACGTGAACACCGACCAGCAAAACGGCGGGCTGCAGGAGAAGCTCACCTACGACCGCGTCACCGCGGCGCGCTTGGGGCAAACGCCGCAGTCGCTCAACAGTTCCCTCTATAGCGCCTTCGGCCAATCCCAGGTCTCGGTCATCTACACCCAACTCAACCAGTACTACGTCGTGATGGAAGTAGCGCCGCGCTATTGGCAGGATCCGTCGGGCCTGAACAACATCTACTTCACAACGTCACGATCCGCATCCACCGGTCTCAACGAAGTGTCGCCGCTGCGTACCGTGATGAAGGCGAACACAAACACGACGCCGCTGCAGGTCGCTCACACCGGGCTCTTCCCCTCGGCTACAGTCTCCTTCAATCTGAAAAGCGGCGTCTCGCTGAGCGATGCCACGCGGGAAGTGACGCAGATGGAGCAGAAACTCGGTATGCCGTCCACGGTCCGCGGGTTCTTCGCCGGAACCGCCCAGGCCTACCAGGATTCGTTGTCCAGCGAAAAGTATCTGGTGACGACGGCTCTGCTGGCGGTGTTCATCGTCCTCGGGATCCTCTACGAGAGCCTGATTCACCCGTTGACGATCATCTCCACGCTGCCCTCGGCGAGCGTCGGCGCCATGTTGGCCCTCATGCTCTTTCATATCGATCTGAACGTGATTTCGATCATCGGAATCATTCTGCTCATCGGGATCGTCAAGAAGAACGCCATTTTGATGATCGATTTCGCACTGCAGGCTGAGCGTCTCAGGGGCATGACCTCGCGCGAGGCGATCTTTGAAGCGTGTCTGCTGCGTTTCAGGCCCATCATGATGACCACCATGTCCGCGATCTGCGGGGCGCTGCCCCTGGCGTTCGGAACCGGCACCGGCTCCGAGCTGCGCCGTCCGCTGGGCATCACCATCGTCGGCGGATTGCTTCTGAGCCAGATGCTGACGCTGTATACAACCCCGGTGGTCTATCTGATGATGGACCGCCTTCGACTTCGCGCGCTCGGCCGGACTCATGACGCGCTTCCCTCGACAGCGGAGGGAGCCGTCTCGTAATCGATGAAGGATGTTGACTATGTTTGAGCTGAAGAAACTGACTCCGATTTCGTTCACTGCCGGCGCGATTGGATTGCTCTTCGCGATGAGCGGGTGCCGCATCGGCCCGGCTTATCACGCACCCGCGCCGCCCGCGATCACTGCGCCGAACTACAAGGAGTCCCCGGTCAACTTCCAGGACGCCGACGGCTGGAAGGTCGCCAGCCCGCAGGACGCCATGATTCGCGGCAACTGGTGGGAGATCTTCCAGGATCCCGAACTGAACGCGCTGGAAGAGCAGCTCGACATCGACAATCAGAACATCAAGCAGCGCTTCGAGAGCTACATGGAAGCCCGCGCGGTGATTGCCGAAGCCCGCGCGCAGTACTGGCCGACGATCACCGCGAATCCGGCATTTAGCCGGTCGCGCACTTCAAGCAACCAGCGTGTCTCCTCCTCGGCGACAACCGGGAACACCTCTTCCCTGTGGACGGCGCCGCTGGAAATTTCATGGACACCGGACTTCTGGGGCAAGATTCGCAACGAAGTGCACGGAGCGCAATACGCCGCCCAGGTGAGCGCGGCCGATCTCGAAGTCGAGAAGCTGACCGAGCAAGCCAGCTTGGCCGAGTACTTCTTCGAGATTCGCGGCCAGGATATGCTGCAGCAGATTCTGAATCAGACCGTCGTCTCGGATCAGAAATCGCTGGACTACAACCAGGCCCGGTTCGACACCGGAATCGGCGATTACATCTCCGTCGCCGAAGCCAAAACTACGCTGGAGTCTGCACAGTCGGCCGCGGCCAATGCCGGCCTGCTGCGCGCGCAATACGAACACGCAATCGCAGTCCTTCTCGGAAAGTTCCCAACCGACTTCTCGATCCCGGTCAAGCCGATGGTCTATAGACCACCGGCGATTCCCACCGGGGTGCCCTCACAATTGATCGAGCGCCGGCCCGACATCGCCGCCGCGGAGCGTACGCTGGCCGAAGCGAACGCGACGATTGGCATTGGCTACGGGGCGTTCTTTCCGCAGGTGACGATCTCCGCCGAAGGTGGTTTTCAGTCCGCGCTCTTCAAGCATCTGTTCGATTGGCCGAGCCGCATCTGGTCGGTCGGTCCGTCGGTGGCCGAGACGGTCTTCGACGGCAACCTCTACCGCGCCGAGTTGCACCAGTACGTCGCCACCTACAATGCGGATCTGGCGGCCTACCGCCAGTCCGTGCTCACCGCCTTCCAGCAGGTAGAAGACGAGTTGGCGGCGACGCGTACCTACTCGCAGCAGATTCTCCGCCAGGAGCAGGCGGTCAAGGACGCTCAAGATTATCTGAGTCTTGAGATGGTGCGCTACGACACCGGCGTCGATCCATACGTTGACGTTTTGGTCGCGCAAACGACCCTGCTGAACAGCCAGGAAACCCTCAACGCCCTGCAGGTGGAAGAGATGACTTCGGCCGTTCAGCTCGTGCAGTCGCTGGGCGGAGGCTGGGATCGCTCACAGCTACCCACTCCGGCGCAGGCCGGCGCCAGGACGACCAAAGCGGACTATACGATCCAGCGTTAACGATTACTGGGACTTTCTGTAGCAAATGGCGTCGCCGTCGAGCCGGTACTCGGCCGAGCAGCTCTCGCCTCCGCAGATCATCGGCTCTCCGCCATAGAGCTGGCGGCGGGTGATCAACCCCAGCGTGCCGCAGCGCGGACACGACATCACGGCGACATATGGATTCTGGGCATGGCCCAGCTTTGCCTGATTCTCCAGCACAAAGACCGTTCCCGGCTCCATCTGTTCGGGGATCCATTCTTCTAAGAACTGTAAGTCGGCTGACATCGTTCCCTCCAGGGTTGATGTAACCGAGCCGCGACCCTTTTCCGCCCGGCTCTATCATCTGCTAATAGCGGCTGCGAAGGTCGGCCGGATTTGAGGGCCTCCGGTCAAGCACAGTGTTTATGGGCGGGTTGCCGAAGTCAATGCGTATTCGGTGGATGGAGTAGCAAGTCGGATTCCCCCTGAGTGCAGGAATGCGGCGAGCTATCGCGTTGCTCCCCCAGTTCCGCCGTGCGTGCGGGCGTAGTCGTCTATCGCCCGATAGGTTTCTTCGTTGCGCAGGATTGCCTCGACGTACTCCCGGGTTTGGGTGAACGGGATGGACTCCACAAACTCGTCGATGCCCGAATAGGGACCGGCAGCCTGCCAGTCGACTACGCGGTTGTCGCCCGCGTTGTAGGCCGCCAGCGCGTACTCCTGCACCCCGCCAAAGCGGTCGAGCATCTGGCGCAGATAGCGCGTTCCAAGGCGGATGTTCATGGCCGGGTCGAGCAACTGGAACGTCTGGAAGTTCGCGATGCCTTCCTGGCGGGCCATCGTTCGTCCGACCGAGGGAAGCAGTTGCATCAGGCCGTACGCATTGGCATAGGAGACGGCGGAGGGATCGAACTCCGACTCCTGACGGATGAGCGAGGCAACGAGATAGGGGTCGAGGTTGTTCCTGGCCGACTCGGCCTGGATCGTGTCCCACCATGGTTTGGGAAACAGGATTCGCCAGTAGACCATGGGAACTGACTGGATGGAGACCGAAGAGGCGCTTGGCAAGGCCCGCTTGGCCGCGCGAACGGCCCGGAAGGTCTCGCCATAGGACGAGTAGATCTGCGCCTCGGCCAGCCCGCTCCAGGAGGATGAGTTGGGATCGGCCTTGATCTCCTGCGCGACGTACTCGTTCAGCCCGGCATTGACCAGCAGTCGCGCCTTGGCCAGGTGGGGGCTGTCCGCAGGGAACGCATCCACGAGCTGAGGCGGCGGCAGGGGCTGAAAGCGATCGAGTTGCGGGTCCGACGCAGGCTGCGTGCCGCCGAGCGCAGCCAGCCGCTGCCGCGCCATCTGCGCATAGAAGAAGTGCTGGTACGCGCGGACGATTGTGCGGTAGTTGGCGGCGGCCGATGCAGGATTGCGATCCTGCGTCTCATAGAGGCGGCCGCGCCAATAAAGCGCCGAGACCGTTTCCGTAGCGGCAGGATAATAGCGAATCTGCTCGTCGAAAATGCGCTCCGCCGGGCCATATTGTCCTAAACGGTAGTTGAGCCAGCCGGCGCGCCAATGGGCAGCCGCGGCGTTTTTATCCCCGGGAAAGCGCGTGGCAAGATCGCTGTAGTATTGGATCGCCGCCGGGTAATCGCGCTTGAGCAAATACATGTTGCCGGCGGAAAAGAGCGCGTCAGCCAGCCACGAGCTGCGTGGAAACCTCGTCTCCATTTCGGAAACGATCTGCTTCTGTGCCGCCGTATCGTCCTTGTCGCGGGCCAGTTCCATCAAGAGATCGAGGCGGCGGGCGCCGTTCTCGTCGGGCGTGTCGGGCAAGGAGCGGGCCTCGGCAGTGGTCAGCCGCTTCAATTTCAACTGGCAGGCGGCTTCGACCACCGCAAATCCGCTGCGGGACTGCGTGTCGAGTCCCGGCGCGCGGGCCAGCACGCGGAATTGCTCGTCGGCCTCGGCGTAGCGGCCGGCACGATAGTAGGCATCGGCCAGACTGCGCAGGTCGTCGAGAGTCAGCGTCGACTCAGCGCCCGACTGCGTCAGCTTGGCGCGGGCGGTTTGCGCCTCGGGGCTCAGGGGATGCCCCAGTAGCAGTTGCTTGAAGGTGGCGATGGCGGCCTGTTGCTGGCCGAGCGCCTGCTCCACTTGACCCTGCACAAGCTGGAAGCCGGGACGGTCTGCGGCCCCGGTTCCCTGGGCGTTGGCGAGGACCTGCCGCGCGGCGGCCAGCTTGTTCATGGTCAGCAGCACGCTGGCCTCGAGCTCGGGAGCCTCATCGTCGAAGATGCTCTCGGGATAGCGCCCAGTGAATCCGCGCAGGATCGCCTCCGCAGCCTCATCGTCGCCAGCCTGGTGGCTCGCCTCGGCGTCGAGGAAGTCGGCGTAGTCGGCGAGCTCTCCGTCGGCGCGCCTGGCCTGAGCCAGGGCCGTCTCGGCATCGGCATAGCGCTTGTCGAGCAGGTGGGCGTGGCCAAGCGCAAGGTAAGCCGCGGCGGCGGCGTCTCCGGTGTGGCTGCGCGCATATGCGGCGACGCCGGCATAGGCCTGCGGCGTGCGCAGCGTGGCCAACTGCTGGGCCATGGGTTGCAGTTCCTTTGAGGCGACGAAGGCCTGCTTGAGCCTTGCCGTGCGCGCCATGCGGGATGCACGGCTGGAACGATGGACCGGCTTCTTCTTCGAGGGTGTCTTCTTTGGGTTCCTGGTTTGACTCGCCGTCTTTGGCTTGGAGGACGAGGAAGCGGATGCGGCGGCGGTCGGAGCGGCTGGGGACTGCGGCGCGGAGGCGGACTGGGCCGCGACGGGCAGCGCAACCATGAGCAGCGAAAGCAGCCCCGCCAGCCTTGGGCGCGAAGAAGAAGAGATATGAACAGGGAAGGAGGAGCCGGCCATAATTCCACTCTATGCCGATTTGGACGCAGCCGGACCGGCTGGGGAACCAGTGGCGTAACGAGAAATCCGAAACGGGAGGGTTTGGTTCCCCGAGGCTGCGTCCGTTACACTCATCTCTTGCCGGCCATCTCAAATCGTTCCGTGCCGGAAGAGCGGATTCTGTGCAGCGATTTCCGCAACCAACTTCCATGTCGACCATCCAATCGATAGCAGGACAAGACGAGCAGCATCCCGACGTGGCTCTCGTAGAAAGGGTTCGCGGGGGCGACATCTCGGCCTACGACACGCTGGTGCGCAAGTACGAGCGGCAGATCTTCCGGATTGCGCAGCACATCACGCAGAACCGCGAAGACGCCGAAGACGTAATGCAGGACGCGTTTCTGAAGGCGTACGAGAAGCTCGATCAGTTCCAGGGAAACTCGAAGTTCTACACATGGCTGGTGCGAATCGCAGTAAACGAGAGCCTGATGCGGCTGCGCAAGCGGCGCACGGGCAAAACGGTCTCGATGGACGAGGACGTGCAGACCGAAGAAGGCAGCATGCCGCGCGATTTCGCCGACTGGGCTCCGAATCCGGAGCAAAACTACAACCAGTCGGAGCTGGCGGAAATCCTGAAGAAAACCATCCAGGGCCTGCCTCAGGGCTTCCGTGTGGTTTTCGTGTTGCGCGACGTGGACGGACTCTCGACCGAAGAGACGGCCGAGACGCTCGGTTTGAGCGTTCCCGCCGTCAAGTCGCGTTTGCTGCGCGCGCGGCTGCAGTTGCGCGAGCGGCTGACTCGCTACTTTCGCAAGAAGGCCCCGGCGGCATCGCCGGCAAGCGCATGATCTCGGGGACACGGGGTTGAGCAATGACCTGCACTGAGTTTCTAAAGATTCTCGACGACGTGATCGACGAATCGCTTGCCGCCCAGACGCGGGCCGAGATCGAAACCCATCTGAAGAAGTGCGGGCACTGCGAAGTGGTCCTGAACACGACGCGCAAGACCATCGAGATCTACCGCTGCCACGACATCTACGAGCTGCCGGCCGCAGTGAGCGAGCGGCTCCATGCGGCGATCATGGAACGGTGCAAGAGCAAGAAGCCGGAGTGAGCCTCGCCTTTTCGGCTGAGCACCGTCGAATGTTAGCGTAAGGATCTGTTCGATGGCCGGTGCGCGCATTGTAGCCTTGTTCCTCGCCGCAGCTACTCCCCTGGCTTCCGCGCAACAATTCTCCGACACCATCGTTACCGTTCAGGTCACAGACAGATCAGGTGCCCCCGTACCTGGCGCACAGGTCGACATCGGGCCTGCCTGCGCCGATCCCTCAGGCGGGGAAACGGACAAGCAGGGAAGGGTCGCCTTCAACCTCAAGCCGGGATCATGGGATACTCGCTTGACGGTGGCATCTCCAGGCTTCTGCCCTGAAACGAAGACAGTCACAATCCTCAATCAACCAAGCCAAACATTTCCGATCGAATTGGTGGTGGGCGGATGTCCCAGTAATTGCACGCCGATTTGCGTGACCGTCGAGTCGACCGAAGCTGCGCAACCTGCTCAAGGCCGCATTGCAGTTCGGGTAGCGGGCGTTACAGGGGCAGTTGTCCCAGGCGCACGGATTGAAGTCGATCCCTCACTCACAATGCCCGGACCCATTCTGAAAACGGATAGCAGAGGTTACGCATCGTTTGATCTTCCAGAAGGAATTCATACCTTCACGATCACCGAGCCGGGCTTCTACCCATGGACCCACCAGATCAACGTTCCGAACAAAGCAGGTCGAACAATTGAGGCCGTTTTGCAAGTGGCCCCGATTTGCGACGGCGTGACAGTCACAATCCAACCGCCGGACATTCCGTTTGGAGTGCCGCCTCCTATCCTCCTTCCGCTCCAGCCCTTGCTCAATTTCGACCCGCTTCCGCCGCAGCGCGTGAAGACGCGCTGGTAGACGGTCCGCGCGGTTGCGGGCTTCGAGAGGCGGTCGGCGACTTGATTGCAGCTCTCGGGCGAGTTCGGCCGACTGTCCCTGAGCTAGTGTAATGCACTGGTTTTGGTGCACTTCTGTCTGGAACGAGCCCATATGCAAAATATGGGTGCCTCTCGTAACTTGATGGTTACGGGGGGTGCCTCCCCCGGCATCTGAAAATAACTGCTTTGGTTTCATGCGGTTGGAGCAAATAGAGTCCGCTATCCGTCTGATTCTACATGACTTATTCGCAGATGTATCTCAGCAAAGGAGTTACGGGCAGGGAACAGAGATCAGGGAACAGGGAACAGAAAACGCCAGCCTGCCTCCACTTCCTTTTCTTGCTGGGTTCATTGTGCGCGAAGAGGCGGGAATAATCTGCAAGGTTGGGGAAGAAAATCTTTGCAGGGCTGGCGGGGCGCATGGTTATTGAAATCAAGGGGGTATCGGAGGGCGTCCTCTAAAGGAACCTGCAGGGTGGACTTGACCGCGCCGACAACAGAAACGGAGCAGGGGAGCAACGAGGCGAGTCAGCAGGCTGGCAATTGCACCAGCGCGGGTGAGCGCAAATCCGGATGAAGCGGCCGGCGCAGAGGCGGCTGGCGGGCCTCGCGGCGCATGATTTAACCTCGAAGACAGTATGAAGATTCAGCGAGCGCTTCTCTTTTCTGCCGTGGCCGCGGCCTGTGCGATCGGCGCGGCCTTCGTATTGTTTGCACAACAATCCACAACACCGGCGAGCCAGGAGATTCCCGACGCGCCTCAGGCGACTGCCGAGGCGATGGCGGTTCCAAACGGGCCGTTTGTGGTGATGGACACGTCGATGGGGCGGATCACCTGCCAGTTCTACCAGAAGCAGGCGCCGAGCGCCGTGGCCAACTTCATCGGGCTGGCCGAGGGCACGAAGGACTGGACCGATCCCACGACGAAGAAGGTGCAACACCACAAGCCGTACTACGACGGCACGATTTTTCATCGCGTAATCCCGGAGTTCATGATCCAGGGCGGCGACCCGACGGGGACGGGGTCGGGCGATCCGGGGTACAGCTTCAACGACGAGTTCGATCCGGGGCTGAACTTCGACCGGCCGGGGCGGCTGGCGATGGCCAATAGCGGACCGAACACGAACGGCAGCCAGTTCTTCATAACGGAGCTGCCGTACGATTCGCTGAACCAGCACTACACGCTCTTCGGGCAGTGCGACGATTCGAGCGTGGCGGTGGTGAAGACCATCGCGCGCGTGCACCGCGATGCGAACAACAAGCCGCTGCAGCCGGTAGTGCTGAAGAAGGTGACGATTGTGCGGCCGGGCGAGCCGATGCCGGCGCCGCTGCCGTAAGGCAGGGGCAGGCATCAGGGATTAGGGGTCACGAGCCGCGGACCACGAATCAGAATCAGAAAATCTCAGGAGCAATCATGGCACTTGCAGCAGGAACCTACGCCGTCTTTGCGACGACCGAAGGCAAGATCACCGTGCGGCTTTTCGAAGCCGACGCGCCCATCACCGTGAAGAACTTCATTGAGCTGGCCGAGGGCGCGAAGGAGTGGTCGCACCCGGTGACGCGCGCGAAATCGAAGAACAAGCTCTACGACGG
>JBEKUS010000124.1:0-10949 GCA_049514795.1 Occallatibacter sp. | reverse complement strand
GCCCGCTCGCCCCCCGCCATTCCCGCCGTCAAGCTCCTTCATCCCAAACGAGCCGTCCGGCATCCCTCTAAGTCGTTGTTTTTCTGGTCACTACGTCCCTGGCCCCTGTGCCCCTGCTCTTTGCAGATAATTTCGCACTTTTCGCGCACAATGAATCCAGCAAAGGTCGAATCGGGCTCCTGATCCCTGATCCCTGACAGCTGACAACTGCTTCTAAACCCTTTGCTGTCAAGAATCTGCAAAGAAGTCTCGTGGAATCATTGGCTTACGACAGGAGACGTGTGCCAACCTGTTGGGAACAAACCGGTTCCTTACAAAAGAGGGGGCCCCCCTTACCAATTGGTAAACCCCGGTCCAATAGGGGCCCCATAAGCCCTGCCTTGGCCATCGAAAGGCCTCATTTCTGAGGCCGCTGCGCTGAATCTGGTGCGAGGAGTCTCCACAAGGGGTGAGTTCTTCGCAGGGGCGAGATCGTCGCCATATTTTGCCGGACGGCGCCAGATTCCAGGTGGCCGACCTCTGAGCCGCCGGAACCCGAACTTTGCCTTACTATGGAAACTGGAGCATCTCATGAGGCGCCTGTTCAAAAGCCGTTGGGTCTGGACTTTGGCTGTTTTCGCGCTCACCGCGGCCAGCGATGCCCAGTGGTCCAACTCGGCCGACGACGTTCCCGCCTATCATCCATCGGCGCCTCTCAATATTCACGCCATCCCCCCGATTCTGCATGGCGCCCAGCTCACCGGACCGAACTTCCGCTACCACTGGCAGGTGCGCGCCTATCAGCTCGCGGCCCAGATCCCGGCTGTCATTTATCAGTTGCCCTGCAATTGCCGCTGCGATCGCGCCCTGGGCCACACCAGCCTGCACAGTTGCTATGAAACCGAGCATTCCACCGAGTGCGACGTTTGCGCTGCGGAAGGCTTCTACGCCTACTTGAAGACCAAGGCCGGCTGGACTCCCGCGCAGATTCGCGCCGGCATCGCCCGCCACGAGTACGAATCCATCGACCTCAGCAAGCAATAGGCTGGCAGCATCGCCGCAACCCGAATCGGCGTAGAATAGATCAGTGCAGCACGAGCCATTCGGCTCCGCGCTCGCACCCGCCGGCGCTCACCAGTCATCGAGTGAGTGCCGGGAATCCGGACTTCCAGCGGAAAGGCCCGACGGGCTAGGGCCGCTGGAACGAACGAATGGGGGCGTCACGGTTTCGACGGGATCGATTGCAGCATGGGAGGCATGTCGGGGTGTGGGCACCCGCAATCGCCTGCAAAAACAAAGTTGCCAACCAAGAACTGGCACTTGCTGCTTAATTAACTAAGCAGCCGTCCTCCGCGGCTTTGCCTGTGGGCTGCGAAAGGGCGTCGCACAGCAGGCTGGTGGTTCCGGCTCGGTCCGTGTCGTAACCACGAGATCATCGGACTAGCTTGCGGCGCATCTTGTCCGTTCTTAAGCGCCGGGAGCGAAACCAATTGAATCGGACACAGCATGGACTCTCCCGGCTGACAGCGATTTCGGACGCGGGTTCGACTCCCGCCGCCTCCACCAACTCTATTATTGTCAACAACTTAGAGAGATTTCTCGCACGTACGACGGGTGTCATCACCCCCTTCAATGGCGTCCGTAGACACCTGATTCTGCCTGGGGCTGCCAAGCAGATTGTGTTATCTCCAGGGTTATCTCCGGATAGCCGGTCATCCAGGCACAGCCCAGGTGTCTCGGCAGCAGGCAAGTTCTTATTTCAAGCTCTCTTGTAACGAAAACCCGGTACTGGGACTTTATTCATATGAATGCACACTCCATGGACAATTCGCCGAATAACTTCTCACCTGTTTCGATCTCCCGGCGTATCTCTCTTGCTTTGCATGGGGGGATTGGCCGCAGCGGGGCAGGAACCGCTGACTCTTCGGCAGGCCATCAATGAGGCTCTGGGGCAAAGCCCCCAGGCCGAAATAGCGCGCGCCGACCAACACGAGTCCAAGTCGGCAGCGGCGATGGCAAGAACGCAACTTCTGCCGCAACTCAATTTCACTGAAGACATCTCGCGTGGTAACGATCCGGTCTATGCCTTCGGCACCCGTCTTCGGCAGCACGAGTTCACGCAGGCCGATTTCGCGCTAAATTCACTGAACTTTCCCCAGCCCATCGGGAATTTCTCTTCGCGCTTCTCCGGCTCGTGGACAGCGTTCGATTCCTTCAAGACTCAAAGGGAGATTCGCCGC
Organism: Occallatibacter sp.; assembly: GCA_049514795.1. GTDB lineage: Bacteria > Acidobacteriota > Terriglobia > Terriglobales > Acidobacteriaceae > Telmatobacter. Next base: position 8,730 of record JBEKUS010000124.1, on the reverse strand, counting down.
GCTGACCTCCTCAAGGAGAGCTCCTCGTCGTCCGCTAAAGCGACGAACCAGGAGATCGCGTTTAAGGTTGTTGAGGCATACCAGGCTGTGCTGTACGCAGAGCGAGAAATTGATGTCGCCGGGCACGAGCAGGAGACGGCAGCGGCGCTGCTGGCATCGGTTGAGGATCACGTTAAGGCTGGCCTTGCTGTGGAGTCGGACCGTATGGCGGCCCAGGTGAATATGGCCGCGCGCAGAGAAGAATTGATTGCGGCCCAGGGCGATCTGGAATTGGCGTGGGCGCAATTGCGCGAGGCGATGGGAACTCCGGAGCTCAAGGCATCCGAGTTGAAACCGATTGAGCCGCACACCTTCCCGCAAGCCGCGCTCGACGACGAGCTGGCCACGGCCGTGAAGGCGCGGCCGGATCTGATCGCGGTGGGGCAGGCGCAATCGGCGCAGGCGTCCGCACTGGAAGCGGCGAAGTCTGACTTTGGGCCACGCGTGAGCGCCTATGGGAACTGGGAGGCAGACCGGACATCCTTTGTTGGTTCGGGCGGGAACAACTGGGTGGCCGGCGTACGGATCAGCATTGACATTCTGCCACTTGGCAAACGCGCCCAGCTTGCGCAGGAGGGCGCTGCCAAGCGGCGGATCGACGCACAACTGACTGCTTCGCAGCAGCACGTGCGCCTTGAGGTAAGCCAAGCGCACATTCATCGACAGACGGCTGCGCTCTCGCTGGAGACGGCACAGGCCGCGCTAAACGATTCGGCCGAGAGTCTTCGCATCGTCAAGAACCGTTATGGCGCGGGGCTTGCCACCATCACCGATCTGCTGCGGGCCGAGGATGCGGAACGGCAAAGTCAATCGAGCTACTGGCACGCTGTCTACGGCAATGTCATGGCCTATGCGGAACTGCTCTATGCAACCGGGACATTAACTCCCGATGCAGCGGAGGAATTGCAATGAAGATTTTCATCGGGGCGAGTCTGCTTGTCGTCTCCACGGCGATGATGGCCGGCTGTCATGGCGGCGAGTCAACCGCTGCAGGCGCCGTCGAAACTCTGCAGGCGCGGGTCGTTGAGAGCCAGCAGCGAGCCGTGCCTGTCAACGTGCGCGCCACCGGAGCCGTTCACGCTCGCGAAACCGCACTCGTATCTGCGCAGGTTCCCGGCCGCATCCAGCAGATTTTGGTGCGCGAAGGAGATACGGTGAGAGCAGGACAAACTCTGGCCGTGCTCGATGATGCGGCACAGCGCGCTGCAGTCAGTCAGGCGCAGGCGGGTGTGAAGGCGGCGCAAAGCCAGCAGGCGGCTGCACAAACAGACGCCAACCTTGCCGCCAGCACTTTAGGGCGCTACCGGCAGTTGGAGGCCGAGAAAAGCGTAAGCCCGCAGGAGATGGATGAGATCTCACGGAAGGCCGAGGCGGCAGCGGCCAGGCTGGATGCCATGCGTGCGCAGACCGAAGCGGCACAAGCCCAGGAAAGCAGTGCTCGCACCATGCTTGGCTACACGCGCTTGGTGGCCCCCTTCGCCGGCATCGTGACGGCACGGATCGCCGATCCGGGAACGCTGGCTTCACCAGGTGTGCCCGTGCTCCAAATTGACCAGGCCGGAGCCCTGCAATTGCAGGCTACGGTCGATGAGTCGGAGATCGGGGCGATCCACAAAGGGATGAAGACGCAGGTCGCAATCGATGGCGCGACATTCGCGAATATCGCAGGCACGATCGCGGAGATCGATCCAGCCGCCGACCCTTCAACCCACAGTTTTCGTGTCAAGATTGACCTGCCTTCCTTAGGTCAACTCCGCGCCGGAATGTATGGAACGGCGGAGTTCGCCAACGGCGTCCGCAACGCAATTCTCATTCCACGCTCCGCTGTGGTTGCGCGAGGCTCGCTCAACTGCGCATACGTTCTCGACAGCCAAAAGATCGCGCAACTCCGTTACGTCACCCTCGGCGCGCCGCAAGGCGATCTCATTGAAGTTCTGTCGGGCATCTCTGCGGGTGAAAGACTTATCGACGCACCTTCAGACCGCGACCTGGCCGGCAAGCGCATTGAGGTCCAACCATGAAGCAAGACCTCGGGCTTGCCGGGCGGCTGGCGCATGCATTTCTCAACTCGAAGCTGACGCCGCTCTTCATTGCTGCGTCGCTGGCTTTGGGCGTCTTCGCGGTCGCGATCATCCCGCGTGAGGAAGAGCCGCAGATTCTGGTTCCGATGCTGGACATCACCACCGCGATGCCGGGCGCCTCTCCCTCCGAAGTTGAGGAGCGCGTCACGCTGCCGATCGAGAATCTGGTGCATCAGATCTCCGGGGTCGAGTATGTGTACTCGACGTCGTCTCCAGGGCAGAGCCTGGTCATCGTGCGCTTCCTGGTCGGCACGCCGCAGGAAGATGCTCTGATCAAGGTCTATAGCAAGCTCTACTCGAACTTCGATCGCATGCCGCCGGGAGTCTCGCAGCCGCTGATCAAGGCCCGCTCCATCGACGACGTCCCGATCCTTGCCTTGACGCTGTGGGGCGAGCGCTACAACGGCTTTCAACTGCGCGCACTCGCCGCCGAAATGCAGCACAACATCGAGCAGATCTCCGATGTTTCAGAAACAACCATTATCGGCGGCCTTCCGCGCACCATGCGTGTGGTGCTCAGCACCGAGAAGTTGAGCGCTTACGGCCTGTCGCCCTTGGCCATCGCCGGGCATCTCGATGCCGCAAATGCCAGCGTGCAGGCAGGGAACTTCGCCGAAAACAACCAGGAAATCCAGGTGGACGCCGGCAACCTCTTCACTCGCCGCGAAGATTTGGAGGCAGTTGTCGTCGGCGTCGTTCGCGGCCGTCCCGTGTACCTGAGCGACGTTGCCGAAAAGATCGTCGACGGCCCAGCCGACCCTGCGAATTATGTGGTCTTCGGCACAACGAGCTCAAGCGCCTCAGGAGCCCATCAATTTCCCGCTGTAACGATCACTGTAGCAAAGCGCAAGGGCACTAACGCGACCGATATCGCCAACGCCGTCCTCAAGAGCGTTCACCGCATGCGGGGCGTAACCATACCCAACGATGTGACGGTGACCACCACTCGGAACTACGGAGAAACGGCCAAGAACAAGTCGGACGAGTTGCTTGAGCACCTGCTGCTGGCCACGCTATCGGTGACCTTGCTGGTCGCGGTATTCCTGGGGTGGCGCGAGTCGGGCGTCGTGCTGCTGGCCATTCCTGTCACGCTCGCCCTTACGATGTCGGTGTTCTACTTCCTCGGCTACACCATCAATCGCGTTACGCTCTTCGCTTTGATATTCAGCATCGGCATCCTTGTCGATGACGCCATCGTTGTCGTCGAAAACATGGTGCGCCACTTCCGGCTTAGGGAAAACCATGGCCGGTCGATGAGCGAGGTCGCCGTCGAAGCGGTGGCGGAAGTGGGCAACCCCACCATTCTGGCCACCTTCGCCGTGATCGCCGCAGTATTGCCGATGGCCTTTGTCCGCGGCCTGATGGGACCCTACATGCGGCCGATTCCCGTGGGGGCCTCGGCGGCCATGCTTTTCTCGCTCCTGGTTGCTTTTGTGGTTTCACCATGGGCAGCCCTCCGCCTTGTTGGCAGGCATCTTGAAGGAGCCAAAATACTGGAGCCTGAGACCGAGAACTGGCGAACCAGGCTCTATCGCCGCATCATGACGCCTCTGATCCGATCCGCGCGCAATCGCGTCCTGTTCTTCATCGGAGTGGTGGTGCTGCTTTTGATCTCGGTGGCGCTCGTTCCCTTGGGATTGGTTCGTGTGAAGATGCTGCCGTTCGACAACAAGAGCGAGTTGCAGGTGGTGATTAATATGCCAGACGGCACTCCGCTCGAACAAACCGCGCGCGTCGCACAGGCGTTGGGCGAAGAACTTGCGCGCCAGCCTGACGTTTTGAATTACCAGGTCTATGCCGGAACCTCCGGTCCCTATAACTTCAACGGACTCGTGCGCCACTACTATATGCGCCGCCAGCCGAATCAGGCCGACATCCAGGTCAATCTGTTGCCGGCCAAGCAGCGCAGCGAGCAGAGCCACGCGATCGCAAAACAGCTTCGCCCGCTGCTGGATTCGATCGGCAACGCATATGGAGCGCGTATTCAAGTCAGCGAGGTTCCCCCAGGGCCGCCGGTTGTGCAAACTCTGGTGGCGGAGGTCTACGGTCCCGATCTGGCCGGTCAAACCCAGGTCGCCCAGCGGATCAAGTCGATCTTCCAAAATACTCCGGGCGTTGTCGATGTCGACTGGTACGTCGAGGACCCCGAGCCAAGACTGATCATGCGCGTAGATGAGGTCAAGGCGGCCGAGCACGGCATCGCAGTCTCCGACGTGGCTCATGCCTTGGCGCTTGCGACCTCAGGAACCGAGGTTGGCCTGATCCACGATCAGACCGCGCGGGAGCCTGTGCCCGCAACCGTCGAGATTGACCGCGCCGATCGCTCCTCAGAGCAAGGTCTGGAGAATATCCGTCTGCTCGGCGCTGACGGCGGCATGGTCTCACTGCGCGAGTTGGTCGCCATCGAACGCACGACCATCGAGCCCAGCATCTACCACAAGAATCTGCGCCGCGTCGTGTATGTTACGGGCGACGTCGCCGGCGCCGAAGAAAGCCCGGTCTACGCCATTCTCAAAATGAACAAGGATCTCGACCATCTCGCTCTTCCGTCCGGATACACGTTGACCCGCTACAACGCCTCCATGCCGAACTCTTCCGACCACTATTCGATGAAGTGGGACGGCGAATGGCACATAACGATCGAAGTCTTCCGCGATATGGGGCTCGCGTTCGCTGCCGTGCTTGTTCTCATCTACGTTCTTGTGGTCGGCTGGTTCCGTTCCTTCATCGTGCCGCTGATCATCATGGCGCCCATTCCGCTTACCCTCGTTGGCATAATGCCGGTGCATGCCATCCTGGGCGCATTCTTCACGGCGACATCGATGATCGGCTTCATTGCCGGCGCCGGTATCATCGTGCGCAATTCGATCATCCTCGTCGACTTCATCGAACTTCGCATTCGCCAGGGAATGCCGCTGGCAGAAGCGGTGATTGACGCCGGCGCGACTCGCTTTCGGCCCATGCTGCTCACCGCGGCCGCAGTGGTAGTCGGCGCAAGCGTCATTCTCACCGACCCTATCTTTCAGGGACTCGCCCTGTCATTGATTGCCGGAGCGGTGGCTTCGACGTTCCTCTCCTGGCCGACTATCCCGGTACTTTACTTCATGGTTCATTCCCGGCATCAATCGGAGCCAGAGCTCCAATTCAATTCCAATCAAGGAGATTCGTTATGACAGTTGAACGCGGTCTGCGTCTGATGGCGGGCGTCATTGTCCTGCTGTCGTTTGCCCTTGCTCATTACTTTTCGCTCTACTGGCTGTGGCTGACGGTTTTCGTGGGGCTCAACCTCTTGCAATCGGCTTTTACCAATTGGTGCCCAGGCATGGCTATCCTGCGCGCCATAGGTCTAAAAGATGCCAATTACGGCGCGAGGTAGCGAGCTGCTATGCGCGCCGAGCTTCGTAGCGGACGAATTCGGGATGAGGTGTATCGTCAGATGTTCCGGCTGGAGGCGCAGCGCCCAGGAGCCGAGATGGATCTGGCAATGGCACTGTTGCGCGCCTGGATGGCTTTGTGCTCGGAGCCGCAATCCGCAAAGGAAAAACCATGGCTGAAGAAGATCTCCCCGATTTGTCTTCAGATGATGGAGTCGGCTTTGAGTGCGGGCAATGCCACGGTTCACTGCCCCAAGTGAGATAGTTCTTGCACGGCGTGTGCGGTGGGACTTCGGGAACCGGCACTCATTCTTCCGCGCCGGCGAATATACTGATCTTGCTCTCGACGACTCCATACGATGCGACCTGAACTGATCCGAGCCACGGAGCTCCTGCACCGAAATACTCCTGAAGCTGTCGAAGAGGCGATCGGCTTGCTGCAGAGTACGGTCTATTCCTTCAGCATGAAGGTCTGCGGGCATCGTGAGGACGCGGAAGACACGATGCAGGAAGTCCTTTCCCGATCGCTTGAGCATCTGGCCAAAATCCAAGAGCCGCAACAACTTGCTGTCTGGCTATATACCGTCACCAGAAACCGCTGCTGGCGCATGCGCCGCAAGCCGGCTCACGCTCCGATCCACACCTTCTCACTGGATGAATTGATGCCGGATGAGGCTGAGCTGGGGCGATTGCTGCAGGATGCGGGCGAGGGCCCCGAAGGGAATCTCCTCCATGCCGAGCAGCACCAACTGTTGCATCAGGCAATTCTTCGCATCCCGGCGCCCTTACGCATCGTTCTCGTGCTTCATGATATGGAGGAGTTAACGACCGAGCAAGTTGCGCAGATTCTCAACCTTAAACAGGGAACTGTCCGGATTCGCCTTCATCGTGCGCGTCTTAGCGTGCGCAAGGAGATGAGCCAGATTCTCAGCAGCTCATCGCAGCGCGAGAAGAACAGCCAACCGTTGGCAACGAAGTCCAAGAGGCTCAAGCCCAAGGGCCGGCAACGCCCCGATGAGTGCGGAGAGCTATTCGGTAATCTTTCCGAATACCTGGATGGCAGGGTGGAACCGCTCACCTGCGAACAGATGCGCAGTCATATCGAGGCTTGCCCTTCCTGTGTGGCATTCCTGCGCGACCTGAAGTCCGCCATCGACCGCTGCCGCTCCCTTGAGATTCCCTGTGATTCGGCCGTTGCGGGCCGGTTACGAGCGATCCTCACGCGAGAATACTTGCGCATGATAGTGATTCCCGGAGTTAGCAAGACCCCCGCACATCGTAACCTGGCCGATAAAGTTCGGAAACAACAATCAATCGCACGTTCCTGAGCTTCGCAGCCGAACCGATTTTCCTGATTGTACGCGGCGGAGAAAAAATAGACCACAAGTCGGCGCGTGAGCGCCGGGTTGAGGCGGAGTAATAGTGGTTCTTCCTCATATTTGGTGAAGTCCCGCGCGGCGGGTTTTCCAGGCGGTACTTTATGTGGCGTGGAGAACGCGCAGGCGGAGCAGATCGAATTTGGCACGGCCGTACATGGAGCGCTTGATGAGCTTCAGCCGATGAATGTGTCCCTCGACCGGGCCGTTGCTCCATGGCTGTTGAAGGGCTGCGAGGAAGGCCACTTGGTCGTGGCATAGATGCTTTGCAAAGCCGGCCAGCGGGCCGGCAGCGGCGCCGCGTTGCCATTTGGGCCATGCCTCGGCATCGCGTTCCCGCACGATGCGACAGAACTCACGCGCCGTTGCTGCCAGCGCTGCGATTTGGGAAGAACGGCGGTCGAGCTCATCCAGGAAGGGCCGTGCCTGTTCGGGTTGCTTCAGCATCTGCCAAGCAGCTTTGCGCGAAGAGATGCGAGGTGGGCTGGGCTGGGGCGTTTGCTGCTTTTCGCGTTCTCGTCTGCGCCCGTATTGCTTTGCAGCCAGTCGCGAAGTGTATGGGGGCGGCCGGCGAAACCTTGTGCCTGTAATTCGCGCCAGAGTTGCGCGGCGTTGTGGCATCCCTGCTGCCAGCGTTGCTCAAGATACTCGCGATGCGTTTCCACGGACGAGTGTCGAAGGCTTCGCTTGCGTTCGGGAAATCCGCCGGCTCTGAGCCAACATCGGACGGTCTTCCGGCTCAGACCACATTGCCGTCCGATCTCCCGTTGGGAGAGGCCTTGGCGCAGCTTTTCCATCATGACCCCGTAGCGAGCGAGCCGCCGCTGGCGGTTGTTGTGCTGAAGCCGCCGCGCGCGTGAAACAGACACCACAGGTCCGCTCTTTTCCTCCGCTTGTTCGGCTGTTGTCTCCACGGGAACGGCAGCTCGCGCCGCCTCGTTCAGCAAGCGGTGATGGGGCGCCAGCGCCTCCATCAGAGCTTCAGTCATGTTGTGCAGCAGATGGCAGCGGTCGGCGACCTGCACGGCCCGCGGCGCGGCATTGGTTGCCGCCTGGGCATACAGACTGGCGCGATCCCGACTGATGATCTCCGCTCCAGGGTGGGCACGCAGCCAGTCCTCGGTGCTTTCCGCACTGCGGTCAGCCAGCAGATCGATCACCTTGCGGTGTTCCAGATCGCAGAGGATCGTTCCATAGCGATGTCCTTTGCGCCAGGCCCAGTCGTCGATCCCGAGCACGCGTGGCGACGCGAATTCCTCGACGGTCCGGCGCCGCAGCTGACGCAATAATGTTGAGTCGGATGCCACGATGCCAAGCTGCTCGGCCAGGCGCGAACCAGCAGACCCTCCCAATGCCAGCGTGATCTGCTCCAGTGCAAGGCTCAAATGCGGCGTGCGTCGCGCATAGCGCGGGGCCGTCTTCGACAGCTGCTCGGTGAAGATCCGCTGCGGGCAGCCATCCGAGTCGCAGAAGAATCGGCGAACTCGCAGCTCGATGCGGACAGGAATCCCTTCCCAGGGAAGATCGCGCAGCCGGCGGCGATACCAACTGTGAATCCGGTCGGATCGCCGAGGGCAGGCCGGACAGTAACTCTGCTCTCCTGCCGGTCACAGAACCATGATGATCCGTTCGCGCCCCTGAACCTGCAACTGATCCAGAATAACTTCGGCAGCCTCAGGCAACAACGTCCTCTGTCCCATCGTCGACTTCGCGGAATCGCCAGAGCCTGACTGAGCTACCCCCTTCGGTTAGTCCACGGATGTGAGAGCGCTCGGGTTTGAGTTTAGCTGGGAGACCTGCTCGCAGCCGCCGTCGCGGCTGTGCGAATGTGGAAAGCGTCTTGGGCTTTCCACATTTGCA
>JBEKUS010000123.1:0-11206 GCA_049514795.1 Occallatibacter sp. | reverse complement strand
TTTTCGTCGGGAAACCACGCGCGAAACTGCTGCCAAGTCGCTGGATAATCAGGCTGAACGCCGGGCTGGAACTCGGAAACCACAATATCTTGAGTCTACTGTATTAAGGCAGCTACCAAACACGGTCAAAAACGGTTGCGTCTGTTCCAACAACCATCTCGCAAAGCTACTAACTCGTTCTTCTGGTGAGGTTTACAGAATATTACACTTTAGTTAATACCCCACTGGGGTATGGCGCGAAATGCCCATAACTGACGATTAGTCAACTGCTTACTGGGTTTCCACTCCTCGCTTGTCCCTGGTCCCTATTCCCTGTCTAGTCGTACCGCTCGAACACAATCTGCTTCTTGTGCCAGCCGAATCCGGCCAGAAGCTCGCGCACTCCAGACACCATGAAGTTGAGCCCGCAGATGTAGCAATAGATGTCGAAGCGCAGCTCGGCCTGTGGAGTCGCAGGATCGATGGGCGGCGCAGGCAGCGATTGGCCCAGCCGCTTTGCGCGTTCCTCGATGATCTTCTGAACGTGAACCTGCACATGGCCGCGCAATCCCGTCCAGTCATCCTGCGCGCGGCTCAGCGTGGGTAGATAGTGGAAGTTCGGCGCGCGCCGGGCCAGCGCCTCGAACTCGTCCTTGTAGTAGACGTCGGTTTCGTACCGCGTCCCGTATACCAGCCAGATCTCCTTGCCCTGGCTGCGGTCGGCGCCGTCCTCGGGAAACAGCCATTGCAGGTAGGCGCGCATCGGAGCCACGCCCGTTCCCGTGGCTACGAAGATCGAATCGGTAATTGGCTCCTGCAGCACGAAATGACCGTGCGGTCCGTGCATCTGGATCGTCGCTCCAACGGGCAAGTCCGGCAGGTCTGCCAGGTGGTTCGAGAAGAACCCGTCCTCGACGCGATTCACGCATAGCTCGAACTGGTTGCCCCTCGCCGCCGAAGCAATCGAATAGGCGCGCGTCTGTAGCTTTCCGTCCGCATCCGGGGCGACAGCCGAGACGAACTGGCCCGGCAGGTAGTGATAAATGTCCAGCCCTTCGACCTCGAACAGGAAGTGATAGCATTGGGCGACTTCCGAGATGCAGTCTTTGCGCGCAAGACGCGCCGTCTGAAGCTCACGTGCCACGTTGTTTTTCCTCGCCTAGTAGGGAAGTCCCGGGGCTCCGGCGGCTGGCCTTTGCATCTGGGGAAGTTCGAGGCAGCCGCGCTCCTGCTGCGATTATAGGCCGCCTCGGTGCGCCGCCGCAGGTCTGGCGCCGCTCGCGGCCGTTACCGCGCGTCCATCACCGGCACTTCCAGCGCCGAGTCGTGTTCTAGCCCCGAGTAGATCGTGATCGTCGCGGCCCTGTAGTCGGCCGGCTTCGCCTTCATGATGTTGCGCACGAACTTCTGCGGGTTGCGGTCGTAGAGCGGGAACCATGTGCTCTGAATCTCCACCATCACCGTGTGGCCGGCCTTGAAGACGTGGTCCACGTCGTGCAGCGAGAACTTGTACTCGTGGATCGAGCCCGGCGCCAGCGCTGCCGGATGATCGAATCCCGCGAGATACCGCCCGCGAAAGATCTCGGCGTTGGTCATCAGTTGGTAGCCGTGCATCTTGGGATCGTCGTCCGGGTATTCGTCGATCAGCTTCACCACCATGTCGTTGTCCGTGCCCGTGGTCGAGGCATAGATGTCTGCGACAACCTCGCCCGTCAGCGTCAGGTCCTGCTTGAGCACAGGCAGCTTCCACACGGCTACGTCCTTGCGGTCCGTCACAAAGCACTGGTCTTCGATTAGCCAGTCGTACCACTCCGAGCCCTCACTATATGTCGGCTGGATCGGCCGGCGCCGGTACGGAACGGGATTCGCGGGATCGCTGATGTACGAGGCCGTCGCCTCCGCCCCCACTTCTGATGTCGACCCGCTCCAGGTCAACTGGCCCGAGCCTGCAAGATACAGGCTCGTCGGCCGCGAATCGTTGGGAGGAAAGTGCGAGTAGTACTTCCATGTGTTCGAGCCCGTCCGGAAGCTCGCAGTATCGCTGAGATCGAAGCCCGGCTCGCCCTTGAGATAGTGCGCGAAGAACTTCGCCTCGATGCGCTCGCGAAACTCCGTGCCAATCGCCTCGCCGTAGTCCAGGATGCCCATGTGCCGCGACGAAGCCGACCAGTATCCGTGCCGCCACGGCCCGAGAACCAGGAAGTTCTCATGCTGCGCATCGTGCGGCTCCAGCTTCGCGTACTCCTCCTGCGGCCCGTACAAGTCCTCCTGGTCGTAATACCCGCCGACCGTGAGCGTCGGGACCGCGACCGTGTCGAGCGCATGCTCCACGCCGCGCATCGCCCAGACCGAATCGTATGCGGGATGATCGAGGAAGAGCTTCCAGGTCGGAAGCATCCTCGATCCCGACCGCTTCGCGTCCTCGGCAAAGCTGCCGCGCTCCAGGAAATAGTCGAAGCCGTCCACGGAAAGTCCGGCCGCTCTCTTGCCGTAATCCACCCGGATCGCTTCCTTCGTCGTCTCCAATCCCAGCACGTAGTCGTACCCGTAGCTCTGGCGGAACGCGCCGTTATGAAAGAAGTCGTCGCCCACCCACACGTCGATCATCGGCGCCTGCGGCGAGATCGCCTTCACCGCCGGATGCGGGTCGATCCCCGCCAAAATGGTCAGAAACCCCGGGTAGCTGGTGCCCACCACGCCCGCGCGGCCGTTGTTGCCCGTCACGTTCTTGATCAGCCACGCCACCGTGTCGTATGCGTCGGTGCTCTCGTCCGTCGCCTTCGGATCGCGATGATCCGCGAGAGGTCGCATCATTACGAATCTGCCCTCGCTCTTGTAACGTCCGCGAATATCCTCGGCCACGAAAATGTAGCCGTCGCGCGCCAGCTCCGGGCGCCGCACGAAGAACGACGCGCGGCCGGTTCCATCCACGCCGTATGGCGTGCGCTCCAGCAGGATCGGCAATGGCGCTGGGATGTCCGCCGGCCGCAGAATCACGGCGTGAAGTCTCACTCCGTCGCGCATGGGGATCATCTCCTCGCTGCGCACGTAGTCATGGAAGACGTGCCGGACCGGCGGGCCGGTTCGGACGTAGGTCACTCCGGGTGCATTCGAGGCAGTAACGGAAATCGCGCGGCCGAACGAATCGAGGGCAAAGGTGACGGTAGTATCGAATGCCGGGATATTGAAGACAGTTCCGGAGATTGGAACGAGTTCGGATGGAACCACGCGAGGAGCTTCGACCGTCAGGTGGCCATCCTGAACGTAGAAGCTGTAGCCATCGCCTCCCTCCACGGGGTCTGTGTAGTCGCCGGCCAGCGCTTCGAGCTGCGCCGCAACCGACTGTTGCGCGGCTTGTGCGCCCACGCGCGTCGCGCCCGGCAGTATCGAAACGATTGCCAGACAGACGGCTGTGCTTAGAATGCGCCGGATCAGCAAGTCTCAGCCCTCCGCATGTGTTCCCCGAAACACGCCATAAGCTTGCAAACCCGCTGACTCGCCGGCTTGCCGGTTTGGCTCAGTGTCCGTGACCGTGATGATGCTCGTGCCCGCCAGCCAACTCTTCGAGCGGCGTCACGCAACCCTCCAGAGCTTCGCACCCAACGTGTTCGAACTGGATCGTTGTATGGTTGATCTCGAATCGCCTTCGCAGCAGGGCGTTGAGATTGGCGAGAATGCACGTGCTCTCCGACGGCGGAATGTCGGCGATCGTCACGTGACAGGCCAGCGCGCGCGAGTGCGATCCCAGGCTCCAGACGTGCAAATCGTGAACGTTGACCACGCCCTCGACGGATTCCATCCCCGCGCGGATCTGGTGCAGAGAGACACCCCGCGGCGTCCCCTCCAGCAGAATGTTCAGCGTCTCGCGGACGATGCCCACGCTCGACCAGAGAATCAGTGCCGCGATGAGCAGCGAGAGCACGGGGTCGATCCAGTCCCGGCCGGTTAGCAGAATGCCCGCGCCCCCCGCGATGACGGCCGCCGTAGATAGCGTGTCGCCCGCCATGTGCAGAAACGCGCTGCGCAGGTTCACGTCCCGGGCCACGCCCCACAACAGCGCGGCGATTGCGCCATTCATCGCCACCCCGGCCGCGGCCACGATCATCATGGTCCTCGGCTCGACCCTCACCGGTGAGCTGAGCCGGTGCACGGCCTCGGCCGCAATCCATACCGAAATGGCAATGAGCGTAACCGCGTTGATGAATGCCGCCAGTACGCCGGCGCGCTGATAGCCGAAGGTCCTCGCATGGTCCGCAGGCCGCGACTGAAAGTAGACCGCCACGAAGCTCAGCAGCAGGGCCAGGAAATCGGAGACGTTATGCCCCGATTCCGAAAGCAGCGCCAGTGAGTGGGCGTGCAACCCGGCGGCGAACGTCACCACCACGTACGCCAGCGTCGCCACGAGCGAGATCCGCAGCACCAGCGTCGTCCGGTCCGCTCCCTTCCCGGTTGGCGCCGCGTGAAAATGCATATCGATAGTCTAACCGCGTGGGAGCGCGGACAGGAGCTCGCGCCTTGACTGGGAAATCCTGAAGGAACCGGCGGATCAGGCCGTCCGGCTGCTGGGTCGAAGGGATTCCGTGTCCAGAGGATCGGGGTCCTCAAGGAAAGGCAACTGCGGCAACCTCTGGCGAAGCCCCGTCCAGCCCTCCGCCACCACGATGCTGTTCTGCGGATTGCCCGGCTGGTAACGCATCGTGCACGGAAACCCGGCCCGCACTTCGGCTACGTTCACCTCGGCCCGCAATGCGGTAATGTCCTGCGAACACTCGTAGTCCACGCCGGCAATGCGGTAGCTATAGAGGAACATGGTCAGCGCGCGTCCGTCCTTCGCTTCCACTTCGTAGATGTCGAGCAGCATGCCGTCGACAAGCCGCCCCGACTGCACCAGAAACTGGCGCCGCCCCCGCTCCAACTCCTCATCGCTGGGCCGCTTGCGCAGCACCAGCCACCCGGCGGCGCTGGCAGCCGCGGCCGCAGCAGCCAAACCGGCAATCATTACCCATTGATCTGAATTCAACGGCGTCTTCCCCGCGCGAGACTCCGCTCCAAGGGCCCCTCCTTGAGAATACCGCAGCCGGAGGCGCGTTGTGTGGATGTCCGGTGACATGCTCTTGCTCAGGCATCCGTCCGCTTCTGAACTGCCTCGGGCCCGCGCAAATGACCTATACTCTAGGTTGCATCGCGTGTGCGATTTGCCCCGCCAAACGCGTATTTTCCCGGGTCTTTCCTTCGAGTTTGACCGGGAGGTTCAAGATGAAAGACCGTTCCCAAATCCGCTCCACGACCGTCATCTGCGTGCGGCGCAATGGCCAGGTTGTGATGGCCGCCGATGGACAGGTGACCCTCGGCGATCACGTGCTTAAGCATTCGGCGAAGAAGATCCGCCGGCTTTTCCAGGACAAGATCCTCGCCGGGTTCGCCGGTTCCACCGCCGACGCCTTCAACCTCTTTGCGCGCTTCGAGACCAAGCTCGAGCAACACGCCGGCAACCTGAACCGCGCCGCGGTCGAACTGGCCAAGGATTGGCGTACCGACAAGATGCTGCGCAACCTCGAGGCCTTGCTCCTGGTCGCGGACAAGGCGCAGACGTTCCTGATCTCCGGTTCGGGCGACGTCATCGACCCCGACGAGCCGCTGGCGGCCATCGGTTCCGGCGGCAGCTTTGCCACCGCCGCCGCCCGGGCGCTGATGGAGAACACCGACTTGAGCGCCCGCGAGATCGCCGAAAAGGCGATGACGATCGCCGGCGAAATCTGCATCTACACCAATGACCGCGTCACCTTCGAGGAGTTGAACGGCTAGCGGATCGCTTCCGCTAACACCTGCTCATGGCCATCTATCTGCCCGCATCCGCCGAAGAACAGGAGCTCGCGCTCGACGAGTTGACCCCGCGCGAGATCGTCGCCGAGCTCGACAAGCATGTCGTCGGCCAGAAGGCCGCCAAGCGCGCCGTGGCCATCGCGCTTCGCAACCGCCAGCGCCGCCAGAAACTGCCGCCTGATATTGCCGACGACATCATGCCCAAGAACATCATCATGATCGGCCCTACCGGCGTCGGCAAGACCGAAATCGCGCGCCGCCTCGCCAAGCTTACGAACTCGCCGTTCCTGAAGGTCGAAGCGTCGAAGTTTACCGAGGTCGGCTACGTGGGCCGCGACGTCGAATCCATGATCCGCGACTTGGTCGAGATCGCCATCGACATGGTGCGCGAGGAGCGCTTGGAAGAAGTTGAAGACCGCGCCGAGATGAACGCCGAGGAGCGCTTGCTCGACGTGCTGCTGCCGCCTCCGCCCGCCGCGCCGCACGGCCAGGACAGCCAGCTTTCGCTGCCCGGCGCCGAGAGCCATCAGCGCTCGCGCGAGAAGCTTCGCCAGCAATTCCGCGAGGGCAAGCTCGACGACCGCATGGTCGAGCTCGACGTGCGTGAGCGTAACCTGCCCCCGTTCGGCATCATCTCCAACCAGAATCCCGAAGAGATGGAGATGAACCTCAAGGACATGCTGCCCAACATCTTCGGCGTGGGCGCCAAGAAGCGGAAGATGAAGGTCACCGACGCCTTCGATTACCTCGTTCAGGAGGAAGAGGGCCGGCTCATCGACATGGACGCCGTGAATCGCGCCGCGGTCGAGCGCGTCGAGTTCAACGGGATCGTCTTTCTCGACGAGATCGACAAGATAGCCGGGCGCGAATCCGGCCACGGCCCCGACGTCTCGCGCGAGGGCGTGCAGCGCGACATATTGCCGATCGTCGAAGGCACCACGATCAACACCCGCTACGGCATGGTGCGCACCGACCACATCCTCTTCATCGCGGCCGGCGCATTCCACGTCTCCAAACCGAGCGACCTGATTCCCGAGCTGCAGGGCCGTTTCCCGATTCGCGTCGAGCTGCAATCGCTCACCGTAGACGATTTCCTGCGCATCCTCACCGAGCCCAAGGCCTCGCTGACCAAGCAGTATTCGGCGCTGCTCGAAACCGAGGGCGTGCGCCTGGAGTTCGCGCCCGAGGCCCTCCGCGAGATGGCCGAATTCGCTTTCAAGGTCAACGAGCAGACCGAGAACATCGGCGCGCGCCGCCTGGCCACGATCATGGAGCGCGTGCTCGAGGACATCAGCTTCCTGGCGCCCGACATCGCCCGCCGCGTGTCCGACGAGAAAGCCGCCGCGGCGCTCACCGACGCGATCAAGGATGAGTCGACTACGCCACTTCCGTATGAGGAGCGGATGACCGCCTCCGGCCCCGAGAGGGTCTTCCTCATCAGCGATGAGTACGTAAAACAGATGGTCGCGGCGATCGTCAAAGACCACGATCTGTCCCGGTACATCCTCTAAGCCGCGCCTTTGCCGGCGATGTCCGCCCGCAGGCTCAAATGGTCTTCGCGACGGTCGGCGACGGTCGGTTTGCGCCATCCCAAGCGACACGGTAAAATGAAATGGCGTTCAGATCGGCTAATCAGTCGGGGAGTGGCTCAGCCTGGTAGAGCACCTGGTTCGGGACCAGGGGGTCGGAGGTTCAAATCCTCTCTCCCCGACCATTTATTTTCAAGCACATACGAGTGATTATGAGCCTCGGGGGCAGGCCCCCTGGTTTCAACACAGGTGTGTGAGTGCCGAAAGGCGCATGGACATTGGCTAATGCTGAACTCCTTGTGGTTTTGACTGCCACAGATTTGACTACGACCATGCCCACTCAGGCCCAGGTCTGGTTCATCACTGGCGCATCTCGCGACGTCGGCCGTATTTGGGCAGAAGCTGGGCTCAAACGCGGCGAAAGGTGGTCGTTACTGCACGCAAGGCGGACGCTCCTGCAGATCTCAAGGAACGTTTCGGTGATGCGGCTTTGCCGCTGATGCTGGCCGTGACCAAGCACAATCAGGTCAAAGATGTCGTAGCGCAGGCCGGGGCGAATTTCGGCCGCCTGGATATTGTCCTCAAGACGCGGGCTATGCACGGGTGGGCGCGATTGGATGGCCAGACGAAAAGAGTATCTGCGAAGAGTTCGAAACGAATTTCTTCGGCGCACCGCACCATTCGCGAAGTGCTTCCCTATCTGCGGAAGGAGGGTAGCGGGCACTTCCTCGGCGTATCAAGCGTTGCTGGTCTTGTAGCCTACCCGATCTCAGGCTACTATTGCCACCGACTTCGCCAGCCAGTCTTCGCTGAAGATCTCCCATGCCCTGGATGCTTATGCTGACCTCAGAATCCAAGCCTTCGCCGCCCGCGTCAAGATGGAGTTTGGCGAGCCGCATGCGACGACCGATGCCATCTTTAGGATTGTGGATGAAGAGAATTCGCAGCCGCGAATCGTCCTCGGAACCAAGGGATTGGTCGTTGTCCGTTCGGCGTATGCCGCTCGCATTGCTGCGTGGGAGGCCTGGGAAGCGGCTTCAGTTGCTGCTCAGGGCGGATCGAAGGCGCACGAGATTGCATCCCTATACGCAGGCTTTCGCTGTTACGGAACCGTGCCGATGTGACCGCCTCAACCACTCAGATCGGCAATCACCCAGTGTCCTTCCCGCAGTTGGACACCTTCCAGCTTCAGAGGAGCGCCTTCCGCCCTTCTGAGACCGCAACCGATTAAGCCACCGATCATGGCGCGGATCCCCAGCTCTATCGGATTCGATGCACCAAATGCGCCAGCCAAGCACCTGCCCTCTTCGACCGTCGGCCAATTGCCAATCCGGACACCGAGCCGGCGAGCGCCCTTTACCGTGCGAATCCTTGCAGCCAAATCAGGGCTCAGGAGGCTGCAATTTGAAGTCTCATTGGCCAGTCGGCGCACTGCCGCAAGCCTCAGGTGAATCGTCGACGGGGCGTATTGCCTCTGCTCAAGCGAGATTCGATACCGGCTCCCGACGGTTTTGTTGAAAAGTGAATTCTCCACCGCCTAACAGGCGGTGGCTTCAGGTTACGGCTGGAAGCCGGATCGATCGGCCATGTGGCCGATTACACCACATCGAAGTCATCGTCTGGCTCCGGAGGCTTTTGCTCTTCGATATACCGCTTCCACACGTCATCGGTTACATTGCCGCTTGTGGCCACCCAATAGCCTCGCGCCCACAGGTGCTGGCCCCGTTACCGTTTGCGCAGTTGCCCGTATTCGCTCAGCAGCCGGTGCGAACTCTTCCCTTTCAGGTACTGCGCCGCCCGGGACACCGAGATTTGCGGCAAGATTCCGATCAGCATATGCACGTGGTCCCGGTTAATCGACCCCGCGTAGATCACCATCTCCTGGCTCCGTGCTATCTCCCGCAACAACTCCCGGCATCGTTGGCCCACGTCGCCCGCCAGAACTTCATACCGGCACTTCGTTGTCCATACCAGATGATATTTGCAGTCCCACACCGTGTGGCTGCCACGCTTGTAGTCTTCCATCCTTCCAAGCCTAGCCTCATCCGTCGCCTGAAGGCGAGGGGTTTACCGATCCCTTATCGGAGACTCTAAACGTGGCTCCGAACAATACCAGTCGATGAACTCGCGAATGACATGATCGTAAGAAAGCTGAGACCTGGGTGAGGTCAGGCTGCTGAGTACCTCTGATTTGGATTGTTCGAGATCCGGCAGCTTCAGAACCGTTTTTGGGAGCTCGCCTTCTCTATGGTTTTGTGGTTCTTGCCATCGCGACAACCTCCTTCAAGCCATAGCAATGGTGTCAACCGCCGCAATGTCTCCTGACCGGCTGCCCGTTCTTTGTTACCGTTCGGGCAACAAAACGAACAATCGCGCCAAATGGGTGCATTGATTCGTGAGCACGCGTCGAGGTCCCTCTCGGTGACCATAGGCGGAGCTAGCCACGACCAGTCCACAATTCGAGAATGGAAGTCGCTGGTTGGCAGGGAACGCCAGGGTCGTGTTAATCTCTCGCGTCTCGCTGGAGGGGATGAATTGAAGTGCAGTCTTTTCCCCGGCGCGAGAGCCTTGGCATAACGCGAGCGCAGTGTTTGAGATTCAAGTTGATTCGACGACACGATGGTGATCTTTCTCCTCTCTCAACTTCCCTGGTAAAGTAAACTAAGAATTGAGCATGACATCCCGGAGCAACTTCAGGAGGTTATGTGATTCTTTGGAATGGAGCACCTCCGTCAGGCCGAGAC
This sequence comes from Occallatibacter sp., assembly GCA_049514795.1. GTDB lineage: Bacteria > Acidobacteriota > Terriglobia > Terriglobales > Acidobacteriaceae > Telmatobacter. The sequence continues at coordinate 1,131 of JBEKUS010000123.1, read as the reverse complement.
CGTGCGAAACGTGCCCGTCACAACGATGACAAAGTTCCAGCGCAACAGGCGCTTCTTTTGTCTCTCTGCCTTCCATAGCGCGGCATCTCTTCTCTTGCCAAGACTATCTAGGCGATTCAATCCCCTTCAAGGCCGATGGTTGTTGACGGCTTCTGAAAACGGAGTCTTACCCGAACCCTACGGCTCCGCCGCCACAGTCTCTGAGGCCGAAAAGTCTGAGTCACAGATCAAATTCGAGGATGTGATCGGGTCATCGAAGATCGAGTTCACTCTGAGAAACAGTGTGAGCCCGCAGCGCTATTCGATCGAGACCATGATGGGCGGAGTGGCTCTATTTGACTACAACAACGATGGACGCCTGGATATCTTTTTCACAAACGGTGCTGCGATCCCGTCGCTGGAAAAGACGGGTCCCGGCTTCTACAACCGTCTCTTTCGCAACAATGGCGACGGCACGTTCACAGATGTGACAAAAAGTGCCGGTCTCGAAGGCGTCGGATACTCCATGGGGGTGGCGGCAGGAGACTACGATAACGATGGCTTTGTCGACCTCTATGTGACTGGAGTGAATTGCAATCAACTATTTCATAACAATGGCGACGGAACCTTCACCGATGTGACTGAGAAGGCCGGAGTCGGTGGCCGCGTCCCAGGATTAGGCAAGGCCTGGGCCGTGACCGCTGGCTGGACTGACTACAACAATGACGGGAAGCTCGACCTGTTCGTCGTCAATTATTTGAAATACGATATCCGAACCGCAGTTTTGTGCCGGGACCAGGGGTATCCAGCCTATTGTTCGCCAAATGATTTCCAGGGCACGCCGAACATTCTCTATCGCAACAATGGCGATGGAACATTTACGGATGTTTCCGAGAGTTCCCGTATTGCGCGATATGTCGGCAAAGGAATGGGAGCGGCGTTCGCCGACTACGACAACGATGGTTTCACCGACATCTTTGTGTCGAACGACACGTTTCCGAATTTTCTGTTGCATAACAACGGTGACGGGACATTCACCGATGTCGCGTTGGAGGCCGGCGTTGCGTTCACGGGGACGGGAAAGACTGTAGCTGGAATGGGCGCCGAATTTCGCGACTTGGACGACGATGGGATGCCGGAAATCTTCCACAC
>JBEKUS010000122.1:0-11439 GCA_049514795.1 Occallatibacter sp. | reverse complement strand
TGCGCCAAGCGCCGATGGCGCCGGGGACGACGGTGACGACGGGGAGCAGATCGAGCGCGCGGCGCTCGAAGTTCTGGCGGGTGATGTATTCGAGGGCCTGCCAGCGCGTCCAGAGGTTCAGGCGGTTGCCGACCTTGGCGTTGCCAGCGATGGCGCCGATGCGCGGGTCCTCGAAGTGGGGGATGAGCTTGGAGACGGCGTCGGCGGCGATGACGGTGTCGGCGTCGATGCCCACGAAGATCTCTTCGTTCATGCGCTCCAGCGCGTAGTTGAGCGCGGCGGCCTTGCCTTCGTTCTTCTTGGTGAGGACCTGAACGCGGCCGGCGGCGATTTCCTGGGCGTAGGCGGCGGCGGCGACTTCGGCGGTGCGGTCGAGCGAGCCGTCGTCGATCACGATCACGTGCAGGCTCTTGTAGTCGGAGTTGAGCACGGAGCGGATGGTGCGGACGATGACCGGCTCCTCGTTGTAGGCGGGGATGAGGACGGCGACACGCGGGTTGTAGCCGAGCGAGGCGGCGCGATGCGGCCTGCGGAGGCGGTCGATGACAGCGAAGAGACCGACGAGGACCAGCCGCGCGCTCATCAGGATGTCGCCGACGAAGAAGACCAGGACGATGAAGTTGCCGACGATGTCGAGCGCGGAGAAGGCGATGGAATCGGGGATGGACCGCATGCGCTGCCAGAAGGTGAGCGGGGGCATGACCTGCGCGGTGGTCTTGCCCATCAGTGCGGAAACGGGCACAAACTGGTAGCCGCGGGCGCGAAGGGCGTCGATGATGTACGGCAGAGCCGCAACCGTCGCCGAGCGTTCGCCGCCGCCGTCGTGCATCAGAACGATGGAGCCGCGGAACTGAGGCTTGACCTTCATTGTCTGCAACTGGGCGAGCACGGAATCGACTATTTCCTGGGGAGTCTTGCGGGGATGCTCGTTCCAGTCGTTGGTGTCGATCTTGCTGCCGATGATAGTGAGGCCGTCGCGCTGGATGCGCTCGACGGGCTCGGCCTCGTCGTCGGTATCGGGCTCTTCGTCGTTGTCGTAGGGAGGGCGGAAATAGAGCGGCTGGACGCCGAGCTTGCTCTCGAAGAGGCGCTCGGTGAGGTTGATCTCCAGATCGAGCTGGCGCGTGCTGATTTCGCTGATGTCGGGATGCGTGTAGGTGTGGCTGCCGATCTCGTGGCCCTCGCGGACGATGCGCTGCATGATGCCGATGTGATCGGCTCCCTCGGCGCCGATCACGAAGAAGGTTCCTTTCACGTTCTTCTGCTTCAGGATGTCGAGGATTATGGGCGTCCACTTGGGGTCGGGGCCGTCGTCGAAGGTAAGCGCAAGCTCGTTTGGGTGGTAGCCGTACTGCTCGATGGTATAGGTGCGCGGATAGACATCCATGTGCTCGTCGACGATAAGCTTCTTGCGCGGGTCGGGCTCGTCGGTGTCCACTTCGACGGTGCGCCTGCCGGGCTGCGGCAGCCCGGTGACGCGGAGGATGTCGCCGTCGCCCTCGGTGTCGACGTCATGGCCCGGCTGAACGCTGGCCAGCGCCTGAAGCGAATCGGGGCTGCTGGGGCGATCCCACACGCTCCACAACGAGCTGTCTTCCTCGCCGAGACGCCACAGGGCGAAGGTCTGAAGGCCGAGCTGGCGAGCGGCGCGCAGTTCGTTGAGGATGGTGACGGCGTCGAGAAACCAGACGACGTGGCGCTGATTGTTGTCCTCGTCAATGTACTCGAAGTGGGGATTCAAGGTGTCGTAGTCGAGATCGAGGTCGGCATCGGCGTCGGAGGCGCGCTCCCAGGCGTCGGAGACGTTGAGATCCTCGGTATTCAGAACGACAGGCTTGGGGTGGCGGCGGTCTTTCGGATTGGGGATGCTGAGCGTCCAGTCGTACCCGTAGTTGCCGACCGCGCAGATGAGCTTCTCTTTCGGCACCACTTTGAGCACGCGGACGAGATTGGCGACGAACCACTGCTGGCTTGCGATGGGACCGGGCTCGCTGGTGACCTGGTGCTGGTCGTAGTTCATCAGCACGATGCCGTCGGAGTTGGCGGCGATGGCCGCCAGGTCGGAGTCGCTGGCAGCAACGGCGAGGTTGACGTAGAGGCGGAGATTGCGCGCGTGCATCTCGGCGTACAGCGCCTGGATGAAATTCAAGTAGGCCGGATCGTCCTGGTCGGCGATGTTCTCAAAGTCGAGTGAGAGGCCGCGATAGACCGGGTAGGTAGCGAGAAAGCGCATGATTTGCTGGCGCAAAGCGGCGCTTCGCTGGGGGTCGGCGAGGACCGGGCCGATGCCGGCGAACCAGGTTTGCGTGTGCGGTTCGAAGTTGTTGAGATGGGGAAAGATCTCGGTGTCTTCCTTGGCGGCCTGAATGACGCGCTTGACTTTGTTCTGGTCATCGGGATCGCGGACCACAGAGCCGTCGATGACGGGGAATTCGTGCAGGTTGTCACCGCCCAGCATCATGAGCGTGCCGCTGGGCGAGTCCACGTGGAGCCACTGCGGGAAGAGCATGTCGATCTGGTGGACATGCTCCTTGAAAGAGGAGTAGCTGGCCGCGTCGTCCTGCACGTAGTAGGCGGCGCGCAATCCTTCACCGGTGTTGAGGGGGATTTCGGAGGGCTTGCGCAGGGTCTTGCGCCGTGCAGGGCGCTGGTTCTTGCTGGCCCGCAACAAAGGGGCCTGGTCGCGCAAGGCCCGATAATTGTGCTTGGGGATGGGCAACAACAGCTCGGGCAACTGCTGGTTCCGCAGGACGTTGAAAGCGAAACCGGCGACGACGAGCGTGGAGACGACGGCGACCGCATCGAGGATGCGGCGCAGCCGCTTCCATCGCTTGCGTTCCGGGTCGAAGAAGATCTGTCTTTTGGGCATCTTTTCTGCTTTGGAGGGTTCCTCAATGACAGCACAATCAGGCAACCGCAATCCATGAACGCGGCTGTCCGGCCGTCTCAACGGCAAGGGAGCGGGATTCCTGGAAATGCCGTACGCTATACATGAAAATCGTATGGAAGCTGGCGAAGAGAGTCAATTGACGGAACGGCGGCGTGCGGGCGCAGGTGGGGTCCCCTGGCGAAGCGCGATGGCCCTGGCTCTGCCCCTTGCCGCAGGGCTGGCGCTGCGGGTTTGGATGCTCCGGCACATTCTCGAAGTGAATGGGGATGCGCTGGTCTACGGGGATCTGGCCAAGAACCTACTGCTGCGTGGCCGATACGCCTTCAGTTTGCCCGCCGGCGGATTGCATCCCACACTGATCCGGCTGCCCGGATATCCGCTCTTTGTGGCGCTCTGCTTCCGGCTTTTCGGGATGGAGAACTACTATGCCGTGGCGTGCGTGCAGATCGCGTTCGATCTGCTGGGCTGCCTGCTGCTGGCCGCCTTTGTGCGCTGCGTAGCGCCGCCCGCGCTCAAGGGCGGCGCGGCGATTGCGACGCTTTGGCTGGCAGCGCTTTGTCCGTTCACCGCGTCCTACGCGATCACACCGCTCTCGGAAGGGCCGACGCTGTTCGCGTTGGCCCTCGCGATGTGGGCGATGGCCCGGTTCCGAGAGGAGCCGGGATGGGCGTTTGCGCTGTGGTTCACGGCCGCGGCTGCCTGGGCGGCGCTGCTGCGGCCCGATGGGACGCTGGCGGCCATTGCGTTTGCTCCTGCGCTAGTGATCGGATTGCGATTCGGGAACGGCCCGGGGCGGATTCCTCTGCGCAAGCTGGTTCGCATGGCGGTTGTCAGCGTCCTGTTGGCGCTGGCCCCTTTTGCAGTGTGGGCCGCCCGCAACTGGCGCGTGTTCCAAGTCTTTGAGCCGCTGGCGCCGCGGCTGGCGATCGATCCGGGCGAGAGCCCCAACCCGGGATGGGAACACTGGGTGAAAAGCTGGTGCCTCGATTTCAGCTCAACATTCGATATTTACTGGAATGTGCCGGGAGACAAGCTGGACCTGAGCAAGCTGCCCAGCCGGACCTTCGATACGCCGGAGCAGTACGCCGAGACGGTTGCGCTGGTTGCAGACTACAACAGCTATGGCGACATCACGCCGGCGCTCGACGCGCGCTTCGAGCATTTGGCCGAGGAGCGCATCGCGGCGCATCCAATGCGCTATTATCTCTGGCTGCCGCTAGGCCGGGTGGCGAATATGTGGCTGCGCCCCCGCGTGGAGAATCTGGACGTCGATCTCGACTGGTGGGTCTCAGAGCATCATCCCGCGCAGACACGGTTCGCCTGGGGCTATGCCGCACTGAATGCGCTTTATCTGCTGCTGGGAATCACCGGCCTGTGCCTGCGGCCGCGATTCTGGTGGGCCTTGCTGGCCTATCTGCTGCTGCGCAGCGCGCTTTTGCTGAGCATCTCGGCGCCCGAAACCCGCTACACGCTGGAGTGCTTTCCAATGCTCTTTGCCGCGAGCGGGATCGCGCTCTGGGGCGCGGTGTCGCGGAGCTATTTGGCGGTGTCGAAGCTGAAGGCGGTCTTCGGCAGCAGCTGATTCACACGGATGTTGGTGTAGTAGCAGACGCGGGATTGGCCTTCGCCCTCATCGAAGACCTGCTTGAGGCTGACGGCGCGGGCGGTGTCGAGCCAGATGATGACTTTGGGGATCGTCTTGCGGACTGCCGGGTCCTTGGCAACCAGTTCGAGCTTGTCGGCCAGGACGTCGCCGATCTTCTCCGTACCGAGGTATTTGATGGTCCACTTCTCCTGAAGCTCGCGGCCGCTGGCGCCAAAGCCGAGCATCAGGTAGCTTTCGTACTTGCCGGCCTGGGTGTAGGTCTTGGCGTCGCTTTCCTTGCCGGTGTCGGAGACGCGGAGTACACCGCCCGAGAAGATGTAGGTTGTGGCGGCGGGCTTACCGTTGTGTCGGGCGATGTGGGCGGCCATCTCGAATCGATCGCCGCGGCGCTCGTAGTAGGCGGTCCCGGTCATGACGTCCTTGTCAGGAACCGGATCTGTCTGAATGGTGTCGAACTCGAAGGTGGCTGTCGTGGTGTGAAAGTCCTTGGCGGCCGCGTCGAGCTGCTCGAGGACAGAGGCGAGATCGCCGGCATGCGCCAGGCGGACCGGCAGCAATACCGCGGCAAGAAAGGCAAAAAGAACGACCCTGTCTTTGCGATGCATCGTGTTCCTTATCTCGTTTGACGTCGGTCAGAGGCCGGGGGATGCGCGGAGCGGAATCAGCGGTGGGCCCAGACCCGCCAGGCGGTGAGCTTCCCCTGGCTGTCGTAGAGCGCATCCCACCGTTCGACAAATACGTCATCGCCAGTGACGGGTTCAACGGCTTTCCGCAGCGCGTGTTTCACTTCCTGGTAAGAAGCCCCGGGCTGCACGTCCACATCCGAGGCTTGCACCGTGACCATTACCCCGCGGCCGCTGGCGACAACCTGGAAAGGATGCGACGAGCCAGCGACCAACGTCGGTTTAGCGCCATAGTCCCACAGGTGCGGGGTGACGAAGATGAAGAGCAGGATCAGCGTGACCATGACGTCGTAGTGGACGGTTCCGCGTTCGTAGGTCCAGTAGAAGTAGCTGAGGAGAACCTGCTTGAAGCTGCGTCTGGGCTGCGGGACCGGTCCGTTGGAGGTGGAAGATGCCATCATGGCTCCCTGACAATTCTATCGAGTCCGCCCATGTACGGCTGAAGGGCCCCGGGGATGAGCACTGAGCCATCGGCCTGCTGGTTGTTCTCGAGGATGGCGAGCCAGGTGCGGCCCACGGCCAAGCCGCTGCCGTTGAGCGTGTGAACGAACTCGGGCCGGGACTTAGGGCCGGCCGGGCGATAGCGGATGTTGGCGCGGCGAGCCTGGAAGGCATCGAAGTTGGAACAGGACGAAATCTCACGGTAGAGGTTCTGGCCCGGAAGCCAGACTTCGAGATCGTAGGTTTTGGCGGAAGAGAAGCCGGTGTCGCCGGTGCAGAGAAGGACGCGGCGGTAAGGCAGGCCGAGGGCTTCGAGGATCTCTTCGGCGTCGCGGGTCAGGCGCTCGTGCTGCGCGTCGGAACCCTCGGGACGGGTGAACTTGACCAGCTCGACCTTCTGGAACTGGTGCTGGCGGATGATGCCGCGCGTGTCCTTGCCGGCAGCGCCGGCTTCGGCGCGGAAGCATGGGGTGTAGGCGGTGAGCGAGATGGGAAGGCGGGCCTCGTCGAGGATCTCGTCGCGATAGAGGTTGGTGACGGGAACCTCGGCGGTGGGGATGAGCCAGTGGTCGTTGTCCCTAAACTCACCGCGCGTGGCGGCATCGGCGTCGGCATCGGAGCAGCGGAAGAGGTCTTCGGCGAACTTGGGCAACTGGCCGGTGCCGAAGAGAGACTTGGAGTTGACCATGAAGGGCGGAAGCACCTCGGTATAGCCGTGCTGGTGAGTGTGCATGTCGAGCATGAAGCCGATGAGCGCGCGTTCGAGGCGTGCCCCGGCGCCCATGTAGACGGCGAAGCGTGCGCCAGAGAGCTTGGCCGCGCGCTCCAGATCGAGAATGCCGAGGGCTTCGCCGATCTCCCAGTGGGGCTTGGGGGTGAAGTCGAACTTGCGCTGCTCGCCCCAGGTCTTGACGACCTTGTTATCGGCTTCGGAGAGGCCGACGGGGACTTCATCGCGGGTGAGATTGGGAACGCGGGCGAGGGATTGGCGTAGCTTCTCGTCCAGCTCGGCGGCGGTGCGGTCGAGCTCGTCGAGCTTGTCTTTGAGGGCCCGGGTTTCTTCCATCACGGCGGCGGCTTCAGAGTTCTTGCCGGTCTTCTTGAGGGCGCCAACCTGCTGGGAGAGCTCATTGCGGCGGGCCTTGCACTGCTCGGCGAGGGTGATGGCCTCGCGGCGGCTCTTGTCGAGAGCGCGAAAGTCCCCCAGCAGGGCGACCGGATCGGCGCCGCGGGCGCGCAACTTTTCTTCCACCAACTCGAGGTTGGCGCGAACGAATCCCAGGTCGAGCATTCTGTTACCAGTTTACTCGACCAGAATCCCATCCGGGCGCCAGAGGGAAGCGGGGTTCTGGTTTGTGGGAGCGCGGACTGAGGCGACGCCGCCGGACCGGCTGACTGCTGTAGCATCCAGCTATGATCGCGGGGGTTTCCTGGGCGTGGTGGATCGGGTTTCACGCCGTGGTGGCGGCGGCGCTGGCGGCGGATTCGCTGCTGCCGGGACGCCGGGGAGAATCGCGGCACGCGCAGGCGTTCGTGTGGCTGGGAACGGCGGGGCTGACTGTGGCGGCGGCAGGGTTTGCCTGCTGGATCGCAGTGGCGATGGGCCGGCAGACGGCACTCGAATTTGTCACCGGATACACCATCGAGACCTCGCTCAGCATCGATAATCTCTTCGTGTTCCTGGTGCTGTTCGAGGGGTTCCGGATCAGCCGGCGGCAGCAGCGCACGGCGCTGATGTGGGGCGTGTGGGGCGCATTCGTGCTGCGTGCGGCGTTCATCGCCGCGGGCGTCACGCTGCTGCGGCGGTTCGAGTGGGTGGCGTGGATCTTCGGCGCATTCCTGCTCTATGCGGCATGGCAACTGGTGCGCAGCGGGTCGACGCGGACGGCGATTCCCGAGTGGATCGTGCGGCTGCAGCCGGCGAAGGGTTCGCTCGTGCCGGTGATTTTGGCGGTCGAGTTCACGGACCTGCTGTTTGCGACGGACTCCATTCCGGCGGTACTGTCGGTGACGCACAATCCGTTTGTGGCCTACACCTCGAACGTTGCGGCGATTCTGGGACTGCGGTCGATCTACTTCGGGCTGGCGCAGATGCTCGACCGCTTCAAGTATCTGCATTACGGGCTGGGAGCGTTGCTGGCGTTTGCGGCGCTGAAGATGATGGCCGGACGCTGGATCGATGTGCCGATCGTGATTTCGCTGGCGGTGATCGGAGCGATTCTGGCGGTTTGCGCGGCGGCGTCGGCGATGACGTTAGACAACGGGAAGCGGGCAGCGGGCAACTAGGAACCGCGACGCACCGTTATTGCGGCGCGCCGACTGTAATGGAGACGAACGCGGGCGAGCGCAGGTCGATCCCGCTTACTCATCCGGCCTGCGAACGCGGCTGAAGATGCCGCATCAATCACGAGCCGGCTGTGAGACGGTTTCGAAGATCTCTTCATTCACGTCGATCTTGCGGGACAAGAGAATCCAGCCTTCGAGCGTCCGGTAGACGACGAACTTGACGATCCTGGGCTGCTTCTCAAAGTTCAGAGCGAGGTAGAAGACGCGCATTCTCGGAGTCAGGTCCTGCACGCTGACGACATCGAAATTCTGGTACCTACCACAGGTATCGAGGATGGAGCGAAGTTGGCTCGAGACCGGCTGACCTTCCAGCGGGCCGCCGCGAAACCATGCTCTTTCGGCGTCTTCGGGTTTTTGGTCGCCGAGCTGATGCAGTCCTTCGAAGATGAAGGTTGGAATTCTGGCTGCATCTGGCTCGTGCAGAGCAGGGGTCTGCGGATTCGATGCCGAGGGCGCGAGGGCGAGCAGGCACAGGCACAGGAAGATCGCTGAGTTTCTCATGGATGGCTTTCCTTATGGCAGAAGCGAGTGAAGGTCCCAACTGTTCATCAGCATAGACGAAGCGAAACCGGTGAGCGCTCTCGAATTGCGAGTGCGGACGGGGAAGAAGGGAGCGGGGGAGTGAGGCAGCGAGTTGGCGGGCCGGCGACTCCGGAAATGGCGGTGGTAGGATGGGGGAGATTTCCGCGGAGAGATGGCGATGGGCCGCACGAAATGCGTTGTCGCGGGTGTCTTTTCGATTATTTTTCAGTTCACGCTGGCGATTCTCGGGTGGGGCGGAGTGAGGGCGTTTTTCGCGCATCCGGCGCTGCGGGCGATGGCGGCGTCCACGGTGGTGATTGGCGCGGCGGCATTTTTCGTGGGCGGGAGTTTGAGCGAGGGCGTGAAGGAAGACCGCGAGAACAGATGGGTGCTCAAGGTCTTCGCCGTGATCGCGATGCTGCTCACGTTTTTCGCGGCGTTTACGGACCGCGTCGGGTTCTGGACGATCGATGGCGACACGACGCGATGGGTGGGGCTGGCCGTATATGTGATTGGCGCCGTGCTGCGGTTGTGGCCGGTGTACGTGTTGGGCAACCGGTTCAGCGGGCTGGTGGCGATCCAGCCGGAGCATCAGCTCGAGACGCGGGGCATCTACAGCACGATCCGGAACCCGAGCTACCTGGGCATGCTGGTGAACGCGGCGGGGTGGGCGCTGTGCTTCCGCTCCGCAGTGGGCCTGTTGCTGGCGATGAGCCTGCTGATTCCGCTGGTGGCGCGGATGCACGCCGAGGAGCGGCTGCTCCGGGAGCATTTCGGCGAGGAGTACGAGGAGTACTTCAATCGGACGTGGCGGCTGGCGCCGGGGATCTACTGAAGCATGGAGCAAGTTAGCGAGTCAGCAAGTCAGCGAGTCAACAAGTCAGCAAGTCAGAGGGCTGGAAGGACGACGCCGGCGATGTTGTCACAACTGGTTTACTCTTTCGTCACGGGGGGTGCCTCCCCTGGCATCTGGAAATAAGTGCTTTGGTTTCATGGGGCTGGAGCAAATAGGGTCCGCCAAGCGTCTGATTCCAAAGGACTTGCCTGCAGATTCTAGACAGCAAAGGAGTTAGAAGCAGGGGTCAGGGGTCGGGGAACAGGGAACAGGGAACAGGAGCCCGTTTCACCCTTTGCTGGATTCATTATGCGCGAAGGGGCGGAAATGATCTGCAAGGTTGGCGAGATCTTTTTGCGATTTCTTTTCAGGCACTTGCGGGGGAGCAGGCGCGGGTGGAGGGTTGACGAAGACGGGGAGCAAGGGAGTAGGGGAGCAAGAGAGCGAGTCAGTAAGTCAGCGAGTCAGCCTCGCGGGGCCTGACACCGCGGCGGGTGGCGGATGGTTTCCCGGGCCGCTCGGTCATTTTTGGAGACCCCCTACCCGTCGATCCCGGCTGCTACGCAGCCTTGCTCGCGGCCCGACCGTTAGGGCCTTGGCCGGTATTTCATCCAGGATTCAATCTCGGCTATACGGGTCATCGTCATGCTTTGCGCGCTTCCCGCCCACAGGAAGGTCCCGATCGTCCCGCCTTGATGTAGCCAAGTCAGGAAATCGCAATGGGCATTTCTGTATGAGACCCATTTCTCTTGCGCCTCGTTGAGCGAAGCGGCCTCTTTGTCATCGTTTATCACTTTCGTCCGGATCTCGGAGAGCAAGAGGTTCAATTCCTCCTCTTTTTCTCTGAGCCGCTTCATTGCATCGATGTTCGTTTCAGTTTGAGTTAGAGGTGTAAGACCGTGCTTCTCGAAATGCAAAACGGCCTCAGTTGCTTTGGCAAATCGCGCTGCGTCGGCTAGGAGCTCGTCGACTTCTGCTGGGCTGAATACCGGGTCTTCAGGTAGTTCATGGCAAAGGATGTTCCTCAGTTCGAACAACCGACTAATGTGGTTTGCTAAGGCGTCGAAATCAGCAATTATGGGTTCCGGATTCTGTCTTTCGATCTCTACGCGCCATCTGTCTACTGCCTGTTCGAGCATGGGGCGAAATGGCTTCCCGAGGATTGCCTCGAAGTAGCCCATGATTTGGCTAAAGGAATTTACTGGCACGCTATGCGCAACAATGTCCCCGAGAGTTATCGCGCGGCCTTGGACTTCCCTGACAGTTGCGAAGTCCATCTTGATCTGCTTGGACAGTTCGACTGCTCTGTCGGTATACGTCCTCGCGTGGTCGATGAGGGTCGCAATCTGCCGCCTTGTGAACACCTCGAGAATTGTCACAGCCTTTATGATGTAGAAATCGGGCACGGCCCCATCTTTCTGACCTTTGCTTACCCATTGGTGGTTGAGGCCCTCAAGGGTGTAAGAAAGAAGGCCGTGTTGTCCCGCGCTTCTCTCCTTTATCTGAGTGATCTGGCTCGCACGGTCTCGGGTACTCATCATTGGCCCCCTCCGAAATCATCGCTCAAGGCCCCGTTACCCAGGAACATTAATCTCGCTCTTGCCGGCGCGGTGCGGGTCGCCGGGATCGCGTAGGTATTTCTTGGACCTCGCGAATCCTGATCGGGGCAGCGGGCGGCCAATATGCCGGCTAGGCCCCGAAATCTGATCGAGCTGGCTTCGGATGCATGTTTCGCGCCCCACACCCGAGAGGCATTAGGATTGAGGCGTGCAAACGATACGAGTAGAGGCGGCATCGGCGAAGTACGACGTGACGATTGGGAGCGGGGTGCTGGAGACGCTGGCGCCGCGGATTGAGCGGGCGGTGGGGCGGCGGCTGGCGAGCGGCGGACGGGCTCCTTCCGGCGGGCGAGCGAGACGGGTGTTTGTGCTGACGTCGCCGGAGATCTGGGCGCTGTGGGGGAAGGTGTTTCTGCGGTCGTTCGAGGAGGAGCCGGTGGCGCTGTTTTTGCCGGCAGGCGAGCAGCACAAGACGATCAAGAGCGTGGAGCGGCTGACGCGAGAGATGGTCGGGGCGGGGGGCGACCGGGGAAGCCTGCTGATCGCGTTTGGCGGCG
>JBEKUS010000121.1:0-11729 GCA_049514795.1 Occallatibacter sp. | reverse complement strand
GATGCGCGCATTCAACGCCGCGAGATTCGCCGCCCCGGCCATGAAGGAATTCTACGTCCGCGTGTCGTATCCTCGGTCGCCATGTCGCTTGCCCCTGGCCCGCGGTCCGCCGCGATTTCAATACACTCCAGGAATCAGCCGCTTCGTTGTCCGCATATAGTCGGCATACTCCTCGCCGAATGCATTCAGCAGCGCCGCTTCTTCCACGCGAATGCGATTGAGCACGGCGGCAGTGGGAAGAACGGCAAAGATAGCCAGGCAGGCCCAGTTGTGGGTGTGCAGCCCGGCGGCCAGGAGGATGATCTCCGTACCCAGATAGGAGGGATGACGGACGATGCGGTACAGACCGTTGCGCTGAACGGATTGCGCGGAGCGGATCGCCACATTGGTGCTGAACGCCCTGCCCAGATTCACGATGGCTGCGATCCGCACCACGAGACCCGCCACGAGGAGAACGAACGCAGCCATCCTCAGGAAATCGTGATTGAAACGGATGTCCGCGCCGGGGAACGCCACAAAACCCGCCGCGAAGAACGAACCCGTGATCGCCACCCAGATTAGGATCTGCGTTCCTCGGTCATGCAGGGCGCCCTGGCTGCGCCGCGTTTGCGTAATGATCGTCACCAGGACTTCAAAGCCGACCCAACCGAATAGCAGCCACGGCCACAGCACTCGCACGAGCATTTCCCACGGCCTCCGCGGTTTTCCAGCAGTATACGCGCGCGGCTGTCTGCCGGTTCTCGCGCCCATCCTCACACCCGTCGCTGCCGCTCCCGGCGCACGTCTGCGTTCTGTGGCAAACTTGGCGCGGAGGAATCCGCGCATGAAATCCGCAAAGCTTCTGCTGCTGGCCGGCGATTTTGTCGAGGACTACGAGATCATGGTCCCCTTCCAGGCTCTCCAGATGGTCGGCCACACCGTCGATGCCGTCTGCCCCGGCAAGAAGAAGGGCGACCAGGTCCGCACCGCGATCCACGATTTCGAGGGCGATCAAACCTACAGCGAAAAACGCGGCCACAACTTCACCCTCAACGCCACGTTCGACGAGATCGACCCCGCGCAATACGATGGCCTCGTCATCCCCGGCGGCCGCGCGCCGGAGTATCTCCGCCTCAACGCCAGGGTCCTCGACATCATCCGCTACTTCGCCAAAGCCGGCAAGCCCATCGCCGCGCTCTGCCACGGTCCGCAGTTGCTGGCCGCCGCGGGCGTTCTCAAAGGCCGCAAGATCAACGCCTATCCCGCCTGCGCGCCCGAGGTCGAGTTGGCCGGCGGAACCTACGTCGCCGTCGAGATCACCGGCGCCGTCGTCGACGGCAACCTCGTCACCGGCCCCGCCTGGCCTGCCCATCCGGCCTGGCTCTCCCGCTTCCTCGAAGTGCTGCAAGTGCACCTCGCGGGCTGATTCCGAGCTTCGTCCCGAATCGCACCGTCATCTCATCGACGTCCGCCGCACCGCCTGCGCCGCGGCGGACGAGGTCGCGGAACCCGTCACTCCCTCTCGGTTTTCACCGGGAACGAATGGGGTATGCCGCGAACCTGAACATGCAAGTTCGCTGCACAATCCCTGTGCCATACTGAATCTGTCTTCGCGTTCCCCAGGAGTTGGATTTCTCCCGCATGTCCGGCAAACCCAACCCGGAGTTTCTGCGCCGCGCTATCGCGCTGGCCACAAAGAACGTCGCCGATGCCCGTGGCGGGCCGTTCGGCGCCGTGATCGTGCGCGACGGCAAGATCGTCGGCGAAGGCGTTAACTCCGTCACTGTGGCCAACGACCCCACCGCTCACGCCGAGGTCAACGCGATCCGCGCCGCCGCCAAAGCTCTGGGAACCTTCTCGCTCGCCGGCTGCCAGCTCTACACCAGTTGCGAGCCTTGTCCGATGTGTCTGGCCGCGGCTTACTGGTCGCGACTCGACGCAATCTACTTCGGGGCCAGCGCCACCGACGCGGCCCGCGCCGGTTTCGACGACGCATTCCTCTACGGCGAGTTACGGAAAGAAACCGGCCAGCGCAAACTCCACGCCACGCAACTGCTCGGCGAAGAAGCCCGTGCCAGCTTCGCCGCCTGGATCGCCTCGCCCAACAAAATCGAGTACTGAAACGATCCAGATGGAAGAGCAGCAGTTCTATTGACCGGCGCTTTATGCCTGCCGTGGATCACTTTCACCTTCAATTCCCCCTATACTTGCTCCATGCCTCCTCAAGATCAGGGCCATTGGGTGACCGAAGAACTCCAAAGAAGGGTGAGAGTCATTCACGATCTGGAAAGGGCAATCCGCCTTTGGGAACTGCTACGGGATAACGCGCATCGCGTAGTAAACGAAACAAAGGCGTGTTCCGGGAAGCAGGGAGATTCCGTTGAGACCAACCTGACAGTTGCTAAAGCGCGCGCTTATATTGACGCCTGTAATGCGTCGATTCTTGCGACCAAGGCGCGAATCGACGAACTGGAAAGAGGGGATTAGAAACACAAACCCGCTTCCGGCGCTTCCCGCAGAATCTCGCACCGCCTCGATGCGTTCCTGAAGCCGAGTGAACTCCTCCCCACTTTCTCGGGTCCGCCGGAAAGCCTATCGGGGGAGGCGAGGGGCTTTCGCCCGCTGGATTGCCTATCGAAGTCATCTTACGTGGAGTGGGCAAAACAGGACAGTTGGCAACTTGGCAAAGGGGTATCCTCTTCGCTATGGCCAAGGAAATACGCATACTGAAGGTCGAAAAGGACGGCGAGGACGGCCTGATCGTGACGTTCTCAGATGGGACGATAGGCGGATATGTCGTTGAGGAGTTGCTATTGCTAAGACCCATCCGAGAAGCTGTCAAAGAGCCTCAGGATTCAAACTGACCCACCAGCCGATCTCCATGCTCCTTGACCCCACGCCGCCGCCTTGCGTATGCTGACGAGCGTTTCCGCGCGGCCCAGTGGATCGAGACTCGCGCCGCGTGGGGAGACTCCGCATGAGCGCGACTGACCCATCTGCAACCCCCGCACCGAAAATCGGCTCCAACCCGCTGCTCGTCCGCCGCGCCGCCGTTCTCGGCGCCGGAACCATGGGCTCCCGCATCGCCGCCCACTTGGCCAACGCCGGAATCCCGGTCCTCCTCCTCGACCTCGCTCCGAAGCCCGGAAGCGCGGATCGCCCGCTCGCTCAGGCCGCGCTCGACGCGCTCTTGAAGTCCAAGCCTGCGGCCCTCTTCGAGCCGTCGCTCGCCCGCCTCATCACTCCCGGCGCCTTCGACGACGACCTGCCCCGTCTCGCCCAGTGCGACTGGGTTATCGAAGCCGTCTCCGAGAACTTCGAAATCAAGACGACTCTGCTCTCCCGTGTCCTGCCGCATCTCGCTCCGCACGCGCTTCTCACCACCAACACCTCCGGCCTGCCCATTGCGCGCCTCGCCGCCGCCGTTCCCACCCTCCGCGCCCGCTTTTTCGGCACGCATTTCTTCAACCCGCCGCGATCCATGCGCCTCGTCGAAGTCATCCCCACCGCGGACTCCGATCCCGCCGCCGTCGCCGCTTTCTCCGCGTTCGCCGATCGCCTCCTCGGCAAGCAGGTCGTCTTCGCCCGCGACACGCCCAACTTCATCGCCAACCGCATCGGCATCTTCGTCCTCTTTCTGGCCGCCAACCTCATGCTCGAGCAGGGGCTCACCATCGAAGAGGTCGACGCGCTCACCGGCCCCGCCATCGGCTGGCCCCGCACCGGAACCTTCCGCCTCGCCGATCTCGTGGGCCTCGACATTCTCGCCGACATTGCCGCCAACTTTCCTCAGGGCGTCACCGGCGGCAGGTTCTCCACGATCGTCGGCGAGCTCCTCAAGCGCGGCTGGCTTGGCGACAAAACGGGCCAGGGTTTCTACAAGAAGGTCCGCTGCGCCGACGGCAAAGACGAGCGCCTGGTGCTCGATCTCACCACCTTCGACTACCGCCCCGCCACCAAGCCCGCGCTGCCTTCGCTCGAGATGGCCAAAAGCGCGGCCACGCTCCCTGAGCGCCTGCGCCTGCTGCTCGCCGGCAACCCGGCCAAAGACAAGGCCGCGGCCTTTCTCTGGCCCTTCCTCTTCTCGCTGTGGAACTACGCCGCCGACCGCATCGGCGAAGCCGCCGCCGATGCTCCTTCCATTGACGCCGCCATGCGCGCCGGCTTCAACTGGGAGCTCGGGCCCTTCGAGCTGTGGGATGCCGCCGGTGTGGCCGAATCCGTCGCCCGCATGAAGGCGCTCGGCCTCCCCGCCGGCGCTCCCGTGCAGGCTCTTCTCGCTTCGCGCACGAGCTGGTACTCGCCCGATGGCGAAGCCTGCTTTCAGCCCGCCACGGCGCGGCTTGTTCCCATTCCCGCAGTTCCCGGCCACGCTCGCGTCGCCGATTTCCGCCGCGCCGGCGCGCCCATCCGCACCAACCCCGGAGCTTCGCTCGTCGATCTCGGCGACGGCATCGCCTGCATCGAGCTGCACTCGCCGAAGAACGCCATCGGCGGCGACGTTCTCTCCCTCATCCCCTCCGTCCTCGGCCCCGCCTCCGAAACGGTCCGTGACTTCCAGGGCTTCGTCATCTCGGGCGACCGCGACAACTTCTCCGTCGGCGCCAACCTGATGCAGATTCTGCTCTTCGCGCAGGAGAGCGAGTGGGACGAACTCGACCTAGTCATCCGCAACTTCCAGCAGATGACCTCGGCTATCAAGTTCTGCCCGCGCCCTGTCGTCGCCGCGCCCTTCGGCCTTACCCTCGGCGCCGGCGCCGAAGTCTGCCTCCACGCCGCGCGCCGCCAGCCCCATGCCGAGACCTGCATCGGTCTCGTCGAAGCTGGCGTGGGTCTCATCCCCGCCGGCGGCGGCACGAAAGAGATGCTCCTCCGCGCCTTCGACACGATCTCCGCGTTCGCGCCACC
Source organism: Occallatibacter sp. (assembly GCA_049514795.1). Taxonomy (GTDB): domain Bacteria; phylum Acidobacteriota; class Terriglobia; order Terriglobales; family Acidobacteriaceae; genus Telmatobacter. The sequence goes on along the minus strand of JBEKUS010000121.1, from coordinate 6,842 downwards.
CGACCCCAGGGACCCGCCGGCCCGCATCGCTCAATCCGCCGAGCTCGCCACGGCCCTCAAGCGCGCTCTCGAAACCATCGCCACGGCCAAAACCTCCACCTCTGCCGCCGACGCCCGCTCTCTCGGCCTGCTCTCCGCCGCCGACCGCATCACCATGAATCGCGAGCGCCTGCTGCTCGACGCCAAAGCTCATGCCGCCATGCTCGCCGGCTCCGGCTACGTGCCGCCGCAGCCGCGCACGCAGATCCCCGCTCCCGGCGCCGCCGCCCTCGCCACACTCGAAACCGGCATCTATCTGATGGGTGAAGCGGGCGTTGCCTCCGAACACGACCAGAAGGTCGCCCGTTGGGTCGCGAACATTCTCGCTGGCGGCCGCGTCACCCCCGGCACGCTCGTCACCGAGCAGTACCTCCTCGACCTCGAACGCGAAGCCTTCCTCTCCCTCTGCGGCGAGCGCAAGACCCAGGAGCGCATCGCCTTCACCCTCAAGACCGGCAAGCCGCTGCGGAATTGACACGAGCCGTCGTCGGCAGTTGCAGTCCTGCCTCACTCGTCATAGAGTTCTCGTGAGAGTCCCGCATGGTGCACGTTCGATCTGAAATCAGCCTGGTGCTTGGCGTGCTGCTCGTTTGTTGCTCCCCGCGCACCCAGTCGCAGGAGTCGGACGCCGATCCTCTGAACACCTCCGGCCAGGTCGTCGTTAACGGCCGCCCCACCCAATACCTCATTCGCCGTCTGCCGGTGAACGCCTTTCCCCAGCTTCCGCTTGCCGTCCAGGACGCGCTCACCCGCCGCGGCTGTCTCATCCCGCAGACCTACGAGGCACGCTGGCCCGAAAACGTAGTCCACGCCAGCTTCGAGCGCCCCGGCTCCTCCGACTGGGCCGTCCTCTGCTCGGCCAAGGGCGCCGTCTCGCTCCTGGTTTTCCTTGGGAGCGGTAGTGGCGAACCGGCCGTTCTCGCCACCGCGCCCGAAACCGAGCGCCTCCAGTCTCACGGCGTAGGCCCGGTTCTGGGTTTCAATTGGGCCATCGATCCCGCGTCTCCCCAGCAGGTTCACGAGGGGCAGATCGGCATGAGGCATCCTCAGGCGCGCCTCGATCACGATGCCCTCGCCGATTCCGTCGTCGACCAGCGCACTGTCTACCACTTTTATTCGAACCACGCCTGGACGCTCCTCAACACGCAGGATTAGCATCGCGTCCAGAGCCAGTGGTTCGCTTCACCATGGCGGGTGCCCCCTCAGGATTTCGGGTGCTCGACCCTGGCCGCGTCTTTGTTCTTGCGGCCAGGGCGGGGAGCGCCGCTGACCCGCTGACTTGCCGGCGCACTCCCAGGAGCCTTTTATGCCCGAAGCCGTTCTCGTCGCCGCCGTTCGCACTCCCGTTGGCCGTGCCCCGAAGGGCGCCCTCTCCACCACCCGCCCTGACGACCTCGCGGCGACCGCCATTACCGGCGCGCTCGACCGCCTCCCCGCGCTCGACAGAGCCTCCATCGACGACGTCGTCCTCGGCTGCTCCCAGCAGGAAGGCGAGCAGGGCTGGAACATCGCCCGCTGGGCCGCTCTGCGCGCCGGACTCCCGGTCGAGGTTCCCGCCTCCACCGTCAACCGCCTCTGCGCCTCCGGCCTGGAGGCCATCGCGCTCGCCGGTCTCCGCATCCGTTCTGGCGTCGTGCAAACCATCGTCGCCGGCGGCGTCGAGTCCATGAGCCTCATCCCCATCGGCGGCGCCAAGCCCAGCCCCAATCCGTGGCTCGCCGCCAACTACCCCGCCTCGCTGCTCACCATGGGCCTCACCGCCGAGCGCGTCGCCCGCCGCTACTCCATCTCCCGCGAAGATCAGGACGCCTTCGCTCTCTCAAGCCACCAGAAAGCCGTTGCCGCGCAGGCCGCCGGCCGTTTCGCCGATGAGATCGTTCCCGTCAAAGTGACGACCGCCCTCCCGGGCGAAAAACCAGGCCAGCATCGAGTTCAGGAGAGGGAATTGTCCGCCGACGAAGGCCCCCGCGCCGACACCTCCCTCGCCGCCCTCGCTCGGCTCGAGCCAGTCTTCCACGCGCAAGGCGCCATCACCGCCGGTAACTCCTCGCAGATGTCCGACGGCGCCGCTGCCGTCGTCCTCATGGAGGCGTGCCGCGCGCGTGCGCTCAGCATTCGTCCTCTCGCCCGCCTCATTGCTTATGCCGTCACCGGCTGCCCGCCGGAAGAGATGGGCATCGGCCCCGTCACCGCAATCCCCAAGGCCCTGCGCCTGGCCGGCCTCACCCTTAGCGACATCGGCCTCATCGAGCTCAACGAGGCCTTCGCTGCGCAGGCCCTCGCCGTCATTCGCGCTCTCTCGCTCGACCCCGCCCGCGTCAACGTCAACGGCGGAGCCATTGCCCTCGGCCATCCGCTCGGCTGCACCGGAGCCAAACTCACCGTTACGTTGCTCAACGAGATGCGCCGCCGCAGGGAGCGCTACGGCATGGTCACCATGTGCATCGGCGGAGGCATGGGCGCCGCCAGCATAGTCGAGCTCCTCGACTGACGCGCCGCCACACCTTTCCTGATCCCCGACCCCTGATCCCCGACCCCTAGTTCTTGAAGAACTCCCCCCGCCCTCCGTTCGCCCACGGATCGTAGTGCGCCGCGAAGTTCGCGCGATGCTGCACGCTGGGATGGCTGTAGAACCAGAATTCGATGAATGGGCTCGGATTCGGATCCTCGAGCCACGCCTCGCCCAGCGCATTGAACGAGGCCACCGCCGTCTTCTGCGGGTCCGCAACGATTCCGTGGATCGCCTCTTGCCCGTACACATCGGCCTGATGCTCAAAGTGCCGGCTGAAGGCGTTACTGGCCGGTTCCAGCCAGAAGGTCACAATCGAGATCGCGAACAGCAACACCACGAATCCCGTCCGCGACGACATTTCTCCCGCACCCCATTTCGCCCCGAACCGCCTGACCATCCACGCTGCCAGCCCCGCGCACCCCCAATACACAAAAAACAGCCCCAGCGCACTGCCGGCAAGCCCCTTCGGAATGTGATGCAGCACGTAGTGCCCACTCTCGTGGCCGAAGATAAACTGCACCTCGTCGTCGGGAATGCGGCCCGCTGTCGTATCCCACACCACAATTCGCTTCGTCGCCCCAAATCCCGCCACAAACGCGTTCAGCCCGTTGCTCTTCTCGCTGGCTTTCATCAGATACATGCGGTCCGGCGGAATGTTGATCCCCGTCCGCGCCGCCACTGCCTCCAGCTTCTCGACCAGCGCCGCATGGTTCTTCTGGAGCGGCTCCTGCTTGTAGAAGAGTGGCACGAACAGCGGCTCGAAGAAGGCGCCCAGGGCCATGATCGGCAGAGTCACCACCCAGAGGCCCAGCCAATACCGCTTTGGCCACCGCCGCACAATCCAGTTGAAAAGCAGCAGAATCGGCGAGCCAAAGATCAGCGTCAGTCCCAGCCCTTTGGCCGAATCCCAGAACCAGCTTCCCCATCCCTGCACGCTGATTCCGTACGCGCGGCTATAGTGGTGCCCGATCAGATCCAACGGCAGGCTGGCCAGCGTGCTGATCAGAAAATACGCGGCGAAGAACAACAGTCCCTGTACCCAGCGCCGGCCCGTGATTCTCTGTACCCACCCCTCCAGCCCGGCCCACGCGCGCGCTGCCAGCAGCAGCCACACGAACACGATGCCCCAGATCGCTCCGGTGATCTCCAGGATGTTGCGGATACGGTTTAGGGTGATCGCTTTGGCCAGCTTGTCCGGCGGCAGCGTGTACGCCTGTTGCGGACTCGCTGGCGCAGGTCCAGGCGCCGGCGCAGCGGTTGCCGCGGGAGCTTGGGCCGGCCCGGATCCGGCATTTTGGGCGGAAAGCGACGCGGAAGCCACTCCAGCAACCAACACGAACAGGCCGATCGCAAGCACAAACCGGCGAAGAGAAGTCATAGGGGTTCTCCTGTCTTTGGGCAACTTTGAGACAATTCAGCTTACACATGCTTCTACTCGAACGCCAAGCGTCCACGCGGCTCCATGTCCTCTTCAGAGTGTCCCGGCCCGCTCCTCATGCGTCACTGCTCGCGCTCGCAGCGCTAATCCTGCCGTTGCTCGCGCCGGCCGCGATCCGCGCTCAGCAGCCCGTTCCCGTCGTTCTCGACGCCATGACCGCCGAGCTGCATCGCGCCTTCACCTCCCTCGGCAAGTCCGCCCCCTCAGGCGCCTCATCTCTGGCCATAGCGAGTGCCCCATCCTTGGCGCCCGCGCCGGCGGACGCCAAGGGTGGGACGAGCGACTCGCCCTCCTCCGCCGACCAGCAGTTGCCGCCCTACTTCCTCAGCTACACGGTCCGCGATCGGAGCTTCGTCTCCATTCGCGCCCAGTACGGCGCGCTGGTCGACAGATCCTCGGGCCGCACGCGCGTCGCCGATGTGCAGGTCCGCGTCGGCTCGTCCGTGCTCGACAACACCCACGGTACGCACCGCGCCTCCGCCGTCAACAGCCTGCAATTGCCGCTCGTCGACGACCGCGAAGCCCTCGTTCGTACCCTCTGGCTCGCCACCAACACCGGCTACGGCGCCGCCCTCGACAACTACCTCCGCGTCAAAACCGAGGCCCAGGTCCGCGCCAAGGAAGAGGACACCTCGCCCGATTTCAGCCAGCAATCGCCGCAATCCCACATCGGCGCCGTCGCCCCGCCCGTCGCGATCGACCGCGCCGCGTGGGAGCAGCGGGTGAGGGAGCTGTCGCGCATCTTCCGCGAGTTTCCTGACGTTTACCAGAACGCAGTCATCCTCACGGTGCGAAGCGAGACCGACTACTTCGCCTCCTCCGAGGGCTCGCAGATCGTCACGCCTCATCTGGAGGCGCGCCTCGCGGCCATCGCCGTCACCCGCGCCGACGACGGCATGGATCTCTTCCGCGAGCAGACCTTCGAAGCCGAAACCGTCGACGGCCTGCCCAAACCAGCCGATCTCGAAGCCGCCATGCGCGCGCTTGGCCGCAGCCTCGAAGCGCTGCGCAAAGCCCCCATCACCGAGCCCTTCGACGGCCCGGCCATCCTCTCCGGCCGCGCCGCCGCCGTCTTCTTCCACGAGGTCCTCGGCCACCGCCTCGAGGGCCAGCGCCAGCGCGGCGACGAGGAGGGCCAGACCTTCACCAAGGACCTCGGCAAAGAGGTTCTGCCCGATTTCCTCTCCGTCGCTGACGACCCGACGCTGACCACCTTCGGCGGCACCTGGCTCAGCGGCAGCTATCAGTTTGACGACGAAGGCCAGAAAGCCCAGCGCGTCGATCTCATCCAGAACGGCGTGCTCAAGACCTTCCTCATGTCGCGCCTGCCCATCGCCAGCTTCGGCGCATCGAACGGCCATGGCCGTGCCGAGGCCGGCCACGTTCCCACCGGCCGCCAGGGCAACCTGATCGTCGCCTCCACCAAAAGCGTCTCCGATGCCGATCTGCGCAAACAGTTGATCGAGGAGGCGAAAAAGCAGAGCAAGTCCTACGGCCTCTACTTCGAAGACATCTCTTCTGGCTTCGCCGTCACGCAGCGCGCCTCGCCGCAGGCTTTCCAAGTCATTCCCCTCGTCGTCTGGCGCGTCTATGTCGATGGCCGCCCCGACGAACTCGTCCGCGGCGTCAGCATCGTCGGCACTCCGCTCGCCGCCATGAAGAGCATCGTCGCCACCGGCGATAAGAGCGAAGTTTTCAACGGCCAGTGCGGCGCAGAGTCGGGCACCATCCCCGTCAGCGCCGTTGCCCCCGCCATGCTCCTCAGCGCCATTGAGACGCAGCGCCAGCCGCAAGGCACCGCGCGCCCGCCCATCCTGCCCATCCCCGGCGCGGATTCGCAAGCGCCTGCTTCCAAGGAGGCGAAATGAATCTGCCCATCTCGATCAATACACCTGATGGGTGCCCCACGCTCGGCGCGTCTTTGTCTTTGCGCCTAGGGTGGGGACCGCTCTATCCCGTCGTACGATTCCTTCCTGTCCTCGCGCTTTTGGCCGTCTGTCTTCTTTCTGCAAGCGCGGCCTCCGCGCAGCCCGCCCGCGCCGACGCCGAGAAGGATCCCGTCCTTAAGGCCATGCTCACCGAGCTCGACCGCAGCATGAGCCAGTTGCAGTTGCCGGGCTTCGCCAAACCTTTCTTCATCCAGTACCGCATCGAAGAAGTCGGCGACTTCGAGACTCGCGCCGAGTTCGGCGCGAGCGAAGGTTCTGAGCACGCCCACCAGCGCATCGCCCGCGTCACCGTGCGCGTCGGCGACTACAAAACCGACAGTTCCGGAGGCCGCGGCGACGGCTCGATCGAGATCGCCGCCCTCGACAATGATCCCGTCGCCATCCGTTCTTCCCTATGGGCTGTCACCGATCAGGCCTACAAGGCCGCGCTCGCCGCATACGCCCAAAAGCAGGCGGAGCTGAAACAGGTTCAGACCCCGCCCCAGGCCGACGACTTCAGCCACGAGAAACCCGTCATCTCGCTCGCCGATCCCACTGCGCTTCACTTTGACGAGAACGCTTGGACCCAGCGCGTCGCCCGCTTGAGCGGCCTCTACCGCACCGACGCCTCGGTCAATGCGAATCGGCGCGACATCGAGTACTCCTCCGCGAGCTTCCACGCGCGCTCCATCACCACATGGCTCGTCACGAGCGAGGGAACCATCGTCCGCAAATCCTCCACCGAGGTTCAGGAGGCCTTCGCCGCGGGCGCTCAGGCCCCTGACGGCATGCGCCTCGACCGCTCATACGCCTCCTCCGGAGTGTCGCCCGCGGACCTCGATTCCGAGGCCGTCTTCAACCGGCATGCCCTCGACGAGATCGCCTCGCTCGCCGATCTCCGTAAGGCGCCGCTCGTTGAAGAGGA
>JBEKUS010000120.1:0-11832 GCA_049514795.1 Occallatibacter sp. | reverse complement strand
CAAGGGGCGGGTGGCCTGGTTCCCGGAAAAGCAGATTCACCACAATCGAGGGTGCCCCAGGTCCGGATTCTCGGACCTGGGAACCACTCCCGCTCGTACCGCGCACAACCCCGCCTTCACTCCCCAAAACCCATCTGCGCACACAAGATCCGGCGAAAAACCTCAATTCCATGCACCCGCAGGTCACAAATCCACCATTTTCTCCACCTGCAGGTCGTCACTTTCGTCTCTCTCAAAATGCGACGATTTTCCGCCCCGGCACACGGGGCCGTATCTATGACCTGCAGGTAGACGAATCTGGCGCGCGCTCAGGGCTGCGCCGATGTATTGGCTAATACGGGAAGCAGAGGGCAATGAAAGATGCCGTAGCCGACCTTCGACCACGGAAGGTCCGTTCCCCGCTCTCTGTTCTCTGACCCCTGTCTTTCTCAGTCCCCGGCCTGGGCGCTGCGCACCGTCTGAACACGCCGCAGCAGGCCGGTCAGCGTCGCCGTCATCAGAATCACCGCCGGAACAGCGGCGACCATCCAGGCCAGCAGAGCTTGTCCCGCCATGCCGCTCATGCGCGCGGCGAGGTTGAAAGCGGGAAACTGCAGCAGGAAGTGAGGCGTGAGAAGACGGATGGGCTGCGCGGAAACCAGCCACCCCCCAAACCGCATAAACGGAATAATCAACGCCAGTTGGACCGGCATTGCGGCGTAGTTGGCGGCCTGGATGGCAGGCAGGTTCAGGCGAAGGGCCATGGCCAGCGCGGCACAGAGAACCGTCGGAACTCCGATCACGGGAATGCAGCCGACCGCGAACCCCAGAGACAACGTCAGCGCAAGACGGCGCGGCGACATCCCTTGGCGTAGCCAATGGGTCGCGCGGCGCTTCGCTGCTGCTGGGATTCTACCCATCATTCCCCCGTCGAGAGACACTCGTTGCATCCAACCTATCGGCAGAGTGTTCAGCTTCCTGTGTGCTTTTGATGAAACTTCTGGTTTCGAACCAGATTGGTCACCGGAATCGCTGTGATTGCCCGATTTGAGACCCGGCTTCATGCCTTGCCAGCGGCGATCGGCGCCGGAAATGAGACGTTCATAGCAGTGCCGGAGATCAAAACGTGTGGTCTGCGGTAAACTTGGACCCGATGAGGGTGTTCGGCATCGATTGTGGGACCGAAGTGACGGGCTTCGGCGTCGTGGATTTCTGCGATGCCGCCCGCGGGGAGCAGTTGAAGTTCCAGGCGATGGGCGCCATCCGTCTGGCGAGGTCGCGGGCCTTGCCGCAGCGGCTGGATCAGGTTCATCGGGAGCTGATCGCCGAGCTGGAACGCTGGCGGCCGGATGCCGTGGCGATCGAAGAGGTCTTCTACTCGGTCAACGCCAAATCGGCGCTAAAGCTGGGGCAGGTGCGCGGCGTCGCCTTGCTCGCCGCGGCCCAGCAGGGCATCCCTGTGGCCGAGTACGCGCCCTTGCAGATCAAATCGAGCGTCGTGGGCTACGGCTTGGCAAAGAAGGAGCAAGTGCAGTTCATGGTGGCGCGGTTGCTTGGGCTTGCCGAGTTGCCGCAACCGGCCGATGCGGCAGATGCTCTGGCCGTCGCCATCTGCCACATTCATACCGCGCGGACGCTGGCGCTTCAGGGGGCCGCGCGATGAGGATTCTGGCTGTGGCTTTCACGGCTCTCGCACTGGCGCTTTGCGCCCGGCCGGCGTTGGCCGCCGATCCGACAATCCAGATCGACTTCTCCAACCCCGGCCTCTCACCGTCGCAGTGGACACTGGTCCTTCACGCCGATGGGAGCGGCCATTTCCGCTCGCAGATGGGCAGGGTGCCAGACGGCGGCTGGCAGAAGATCGAGACGCCGGGCCTGGACCGCGATATCCAGATGAGCAGGCAGTATGCCGTGCATGTCTTCGATGTGGCGCAGCGTCACAAGTGGTTCAACGAGCCCTGCGAAAGCCACCTGAAGGTTGCCTTTGAGGGATGGAAGACGCTCACCTATTCGAGCCCTCAAGGTCACGGTTCCTGCACCTTCAACTATTCCAGGGATCGGGAGATCGAAGCCCTCGGCGATTCGCTGGTCGCCGTGGCGCAGACCGTTCTGGAAGGAGCGCGGCTGGAAACGCTTCTGCAGCACGACCGCCTCGGTCTTGACCAGGAGACGGAGTTCCTGACAGAGGCTGCCGAGAACGGCCGGGCGCAGCAGATCTGCGTCATTCGTGACATTCTGGAACGGCTGGCGCAAGATGATACTGTTTTGGAGCGGGTGAGAAAGCGCGCCCGGGAGCTGCTTGCGCATGGTTCAACATAAATCTTGGAGTGGGGCGACATTTTTCTCGTTTTCCGTGTCCAACAAATGTAGGCTCCTGATCGACGGAGCGGACCAGCAGGCGTGGGAAAGGGGTAGCGCCATGAATCGCATGAGAAATCGCACGGTGTGGGTTGGACTGGCAGCGTTGGTTCTGGGCATCGCGTCGCTGGGACCGATGCTCGCGGCGCAGGACAATGGGCAAGCGCAGGGGCAGCCGGCTCGGGCCCTGCGCCTGAGCTACGTGGACGGCCAGGTTACGCTTGCGCAGAACGGCCAGGTGCTGGCCGACCAGGCCGTGGCCAATACTCCCCTGTTCGAGGGGATGCAACTGACCTCGGCCGACAACGGGAAGGCTGAGATTCAGTTCGAGGATGGCAGCGTCGCCCGTATCTCGCCCGACAGCTCGCTGACACTCGCCGTCCTGCGCGGGGCAGGTGCATCGGCTCAGGCCGATCTGGTGCTCAATAACGGTCTGGCCTACTTTGAGTTCCAAGGCGGCGGGCTCGCCGGCACGATGAACGTGCACTTCGGCGGCGCCACGGTCGTCACCGGCGGGTTCACCTCGATTCGTGTCACCATGGACAACCCTCCCGGCCAGCTCGCCGTCTTCAGCGGAAACGCGCACCTGGAATTGGCCGGCGGAGCGGTTTCTGCCGATCTTCACGGCGGAGAGAGCGTGGCCCTCGATGGCGCGAATCCCTCAGGCTATCAACTCGCTGAGTCCATCGAAACGGATTCGTGGGACGCGTGGAACTCGGACCGCGACCAGGCGCTTACCGCGGAGACGAGTTCGCAGACCGGCGCGTCGTCGGATGTGGGTGCGAACGACAGCCCCGAATGGAGCGATCTGGATGCCAACGGCAACTGGTACAACGTTCCCGGACAGGGCTATGTCTGGTCCCCCTATGAAGCGGCCAGCGAAGGATGGGACCCCTACGGCTACGGAAACTGGATGTGGACGCCCGGATACGGATACCTGTGGGTCTCCGGTTACGCATGGGGTTATATGCCATACCAGTGCGGCGCATGGAACTTCTACGACGGCTTCGGCTGGGGTTGGGCGCCGGGGATGGGTGGCTGCATGCCGTGGTGGGGGATGGGCTATTACGGAGGGCCGAACATCGGCCGCGCGCCTCACGGATATCAGGTGATCCCACGCCCGATTCTGCCGCGGCACCCGATGAATCCCCGGCCCGTTGCGATAATTGCCGTGAACCGGAGTGGACCGGGCGTGCATTTCGTGCCGCCCGTGCGGGACAGGAACACGCCCGTAACGATCGCAGGGAGCACGGTAGTGCCGCTTCGCTCGCTGCCTTCGCGTCAAGTGAATAGTCACACATACTACTCGACCGGCCAGAATCGACCGCAGCCAGGCGGCCAAGGGACGCCGGGAGGCGGGCAGATCACCGTCACCAGGCCCGGGTACGCGATCGGTCATCAAACCGGGCCGGCGCCAGCGACCGGGCCAGGCTGGCAGAACCCGTCCGCGACAAACCCGAATCCGCCGAGTCGTGGCTCATGGGGCGGCGGGTCAGGGAACCAACCGTCCAGCGGAGGCTTCTCCGGAGGGAGGGGTCCGGGTGGAACGAACCCAGGGAACGAATCGCGCCCGAACACAGGTTCGCCGGGTTGGAGCCCATCCGGTGGGAACAACAATGGCGGAGACTCGCATCCGAGAGGCGGTTTCTCGGGAGGGAGCAATCCGGGCAACGAATCGCGCCCGAGCGGTGGTTCCCCAGGCTGGAATCCGTCTGGCGGGAACAACTCTGGTGGAGGCTCGCATCCGAGCGGAGGATTCTCAGGAGGGAGTCCGTCGAGCGGAGGCAATTCCGGCGGAGGATCGCACAGCGGCGGCGGTGGTGGTGGCTGGGGCGGCGGCGGTGGCGGCGGAGGATCGCATAGCGGCGGCGGCAGCAGTGGCGGAGGCGGTGGCGGCGGATCTCGCGGCGGCGGTGGCGGCAGCAGCGGCGGTGGCGGCAGCAGCGGTGGCGGTGGAGGCTCGCACAGTGGCGGCGGCAGTGGCGGCGGCGGTGGCGGCGGAGGTCACCACTGAGACTGCAGGAGCCCGATCCGCCGATGGCCTCGGGGCCGCACGGGCACGGATGACGAGCCAGGCTCAGGCGTGTTTTCCGCGCGAATCTCCGGTTGCGGGTTGATAGTCTAACGAATGTGAATGTTCGGCAAGACGGACGGCTGAAGATCGCGGCGATTGGGTTCCTGAATCCGGCGCCGCTGATGTGGGACTTCGAGCATCCGCCAGGTTGCGAGGCGCTCAAGACGCGCTACCGGATTGACCGCATGACGCCGTCGGAGTGCGCAGCGCAACTGGCCGACGGACGGACGGACATCGGGTTGATTCCGATTGCCGCGCTGGCGACGACACCCGGAGTGCGGATTCTGCCGGGTTGCACGATTGCCTCAAAGGGCAGAGTGCGGTCGCTGATCCTGGTACATCGCGCGAGCCTGCCGCTGACGGAGCTGCGATCGGTGGCGGCAGATGCTGCGAGCCGGACGACAGTCGCTTACACGCGGATTCTGTTTCATCTGTGGGGGAACCCAGAGGTTCGGTTCGTTCCGCTGGCGGCTGACCTCGATCGAATGCTCGCGCGAGCGGACGCGGCGATTCTGATCGGAGATCCCGCGCTGCTGGCTCTCGAAGAGCGAGTCAACCGGAGCGAACGCACTGGCGAAGAGCTTGTGTATCGCGACCTGGCTGAGGAATGGCGCACGCTGACTGGGCTGCCGTACGTTTCCGCCGTCTGGGGCATTGCAGGAAGCGGCCCTCTGGATGAGACCGTCGTTCAGGACTTTCTTCGCTCGCGCGACCATGGGCTGGAGAACATCGAGGCGCTGGTTGCCGAGTGGTCCGCGCGGCTTCCCATCCCCGAGGAAACGATCCGAAGCTACCTGACGACCAACATCCACTACGTTCTCGATGAGGAGTGCGTGGAGGGGATGAAGGGCTTCTTCCGCATGGCGGCACAGTATGGCGTTCTGCCGCCGTATGCGGTGACTGTAGAGGCTCTGGCGGTGCGTTAGAAGCGCGGTTTCGCGAATCATCAAAAAGAGATGCGGTTTGGTTGGGCTCATGCACCATCTTCGGTGCAAGAGAGTCACAAGAACCCTGTTTCTGGGCTCAAAACGGGGCATTTTTGGCCTTACTTTACTGGAAAATCATCCCCCTCCCCTCTCCCCGGTCTCTGTAAACAACTGCTTTGGATTCATGGGGTTGTGGCTCGTCCAGTCCGCCAAGGATTTGATTCCAAAGGACTTCCATGCAGAGATTAGACAGCAAAGGAGTTAGGATCTCGTAGTCCATGGACCGTGGGCCGTGAACTGCGAACCGCGATCGCGATCTGGATCCCTCTCCTGCTTTTGCTGGGTCGATTATGCGACGGGAAGGGGAAATACTCTGCAATGTCGCGAAAAGAAAACTCACATCGGAAAATACATGAACTATTGTTCCTAAGCAACAGAAAGTACTGATGTTACAACGCGCGGTCCACATCGGCCCGACTGGCTGTGGAAAAGGCGGCATCTTGACATTGAAGACGCAAGGCGGCCATCAGGATTGCCAGGTCTTGTCCTTTGAGCTGCAGAGGGGCTCGAGGTTACAAACGCTACATCTCGGCTTTCGCGCGTCGCAGACCTGGCGGCCGTGATGAATGATCTGGTGCGAGAAACCGATCCAACGGTTGCGCGGGAGGAGCTGCATCAGTTCTTGCTCGACCTTTTCGGGCGTGTCGGACTTGGCGAGCGAGAGGCGGCGCACAATGCGGAAGACGTGCGTATCGACGACGATGCCTTCGGCCTTGCCGAAGCAGACGCCGAGGACGACGTTGGCTGTCTTGCGGGCGGCGCCGGGGATGGTGATGAGCTCGGCGAGCGTCTGCGGAACCTGGCCGTTGAAGTCGCCAACAATCTTGCGGGCAGCGCCCTGGATAGACTTGGCCTTGTTGCGGAAGAAGCCGGTGGTCCGGACGAGGGCTTCGAGTTCGGGCACAGTGGCCTTGGCCATTGCGGCGGGAGTGGGGAAGCGGCGGAAGAGCTCAGGCGTGACCATGTTGACGCGCACGTCGGTGCATTGCGCCGAGAGGATGGTGGCGACGAGCAGCTCCCACGGCGAGCGGTGATTGAGTGCGCACTTGGCCTCGGGATACTCCTCGTCGAGCGCCTTCAGAATCGCGGCAACACGCTCCGGCGCCAGCGGGCCGGTCGCGCTCGTTCCGCGCTGGCCGGGTTTGCCAGTCGGCTTTGCTTTTGGAGAGCATTTGACCGCGGGCTTTGCAGGTGTCTTCTTGCTGGTCGATGGTTTTCGTGAGGGCATGGCTAGGAGTGTAATCCGCGCGGCCGCATGTGGTGCCGCAGCCGATTGTGGAATAGATTTGACACATGGACGTCACAGCCCAAGAAGATCGCGACCGCGAAGGCTATGCTAAGCAGTCCCAATTACGGGACGAATGGGAGCCTTGGGAGTCCGTAGGAGCATGGCCGGAAGATGCGCCAGCACGGAATGCCCGCGGCGATCAACGTTGGGAGACAAGTCCCACCGTTTGCCCGCCCACGCGTCCTCGGTAATCTTCTTGATCTGAGCGATCATGAGCCTTGGGGTCCCCTTCTTCTCCAGGGAACCGCTGAAATCCGCGATCGAGCCGGTGTGCCGAGGGTAGACGCCGGACTTGATAAGCGGCCAGGCCACGCGATAGGGCATCAAGTGTTCGTGCTTTGCGCGCCAGTGGGCGTCGACGCCATCAAACCCGTTGCCCCGAAACCGTTGGCCGCATTCGGGGCAAGTTTTCTGTGCCTGAGCTTTCATCCTCATAGCCCTGCAGCCAATTATGCGCCAATTCCTACAGCTTGCCGGCGAGCCAAGCGGGCAGCTTCTCGATGGGTAGGCGGAGGCCGAGGAAGAACTGGCCGAAGAGGGCGTAGACGGCGCTGACTTCGTCGAAGCGCATCTCGTAGATTAGCTTCTTGAAGACGACCGGGTCGTCGGCGAAAAGATCGACGCCCCACTCCCAGTCATCCATCCCAATCGATCCGGAGATAATCTGCTTGACCTGCTCGCCGTAGCGGCGGCCGACGAGGCCGTGCTCGTGCATCATGCGCTGGCGGTCGGCGAAGGGGACGGTGTACCAGTTCACCTGCTCGCCGCGCTTGCGGTCCATGGGATAGAAGCACAAATATTTCGCCTCGGGGATGGCAGGGAAGAGGCGTGGAGCCATGGCGGCAGAGGCGCGCTCGATGGAGAAGTTGATCTCGGCGTCCCACTCGGGCGAGTGGGGCTCGAATCCCTTGGCCGCGGCGGCCTCGTAGGTCTTGCGAGTGGATTCATAGAGGCCCAGCTCGACGACGGAGACGTAGGAGTGCGCGGGCAAGAGGAAATCGTTGAGCGGGGTGTGCGCGAGCGAGAGTTCGACCTCGCTCAGAGCTTCAAAGGAATTGCGGAAGTGGACGAAGATGAGGTCGCCCTTGTGACCGAGCTCGGAGTAGAGAGCGGTACGGATGGGGGCATCGGCGGCGGCGCGCTCCAGTTCTTTGAGCTTGACGACGGTTTCGGCGGCGATGTGGTTGCGTTCGCCTTCCGAGCAGGAGCGCCAGTTCTTCCAATCGAAGCGGAAGAACTGATGGAGGACGCTGGAGCCTTCGAGAGTGAGGGGAACGGCGGGGAAATCGGGCACGGAAACCTCCGTACGTTCAGAGTACATGATTCGGTGGTTGATGCCGGACGAGCAGAGTGGGGGCAGGGGAGCGAAGGAGTGAGCCTGTGCGGGTCTTAAGGCCCGCACGACAGCCGGGCGAAAGAGCGGCGATACAGTCTGGCCGCTTCAGGAGAGCGCGGTGCCGCCAAAAAGATCGAGGTTGCGCGCATCGATCATCCTAACAAGTGAGCGATGCAAACGTGTGCATCGGTCTTTTCGAAAATGCAGACGTGTGCAGGGTTCTTTTTGAAACAGAATGACGCTGCGCAGGCTCAGGCGTGCATATACTGGGAACGCTCATGAGCGAGAAGATCATCGCACTCGTAATTCAATCTGTAATCTATGTCATCAGCGCCACCGGTTACGCAGGGATCGTCGCGCTCATTGTGCTGAACTCTTGCGGCATTCCGATTCCCTCCGAACTCATCATGCCGTTCTCCGGGTATCTGGTATACCTGGGGCGCTTCAATCTGTTTCTGGTGGCGACCGCGGGAATGGTGGGCTGCAATCTGGGTTCCGCTGTTGCGTATTGGATCGGCGCCAGGGGAGGGCGGCCGCTTGTGGAGCGCTACGGCAAATGGGTCCTGATGAGCCAGCACGATCTGGACCGCATGAGCTGGTTCTTCGAACGGTACGGATCGATCGCGATTCTGGTGGGGCGCATGTTGCCGCTTGTGCAAACCTACGTCGCCTTTCCGGCGGGAATCGGCAAGATGCCGCGGCTGCGTTTTCACATTTACACATCGGTGGGTTCGTGGATCTGGTATTTCTGCCTGGCATGGGCGGGCATGAAGCTGGGCGAGCAGTGGCAGACGGATCCGCGGCTGCAGGAGATCTTCCATCGATTCCACCTGGCGGTGGAACTCGCGGTGGTGGCGCTGGTCGTCTGGTTTCTGTGGGCGCATGTAAGACGGAGGAAAGCAGAGGGACAAGGGACTGGGGACTAGGGAAGAGGGGTTCTGAGAGGGTTTGGCCCGCGGAAGGATGCGAGCTGGAGACCGACGAGAAGGAATCATTCGAAATCATCGACAAAGAAGGGTGGGAGAAGCAATGGCAACGAAGAAGAAAGGCGGCCAGAAGAGGGGGGCCCCCGCGGACAGGTCTTCGTTCGTAGGGTCCAAGACCGCTGCGACGAAGGTTGAGCCGGCGAAGGGCAAACTGGGCGTGATGGTGGTGGGAATGGGCGCCGTGGCCACCACGATGATCGCCGGAGTAGAAGCGATTCGGCGTGGGCTGGCGAAGCCGATCGGCTCGCTGACGCAGATGGGGACGATCCGGCTGGGCAAGCGGACGGACAAGACGTCGCCGCTGATCAAGGACTTCGTGCCGCTGGCCGGTTTGAACGACCTGGTGTTCACCGGGTGGGACATCTTCGAGGACAACGTGTACGAGGCGGCGGCGCACGCGCAGGTGCTGAAGAGCGAGACGCTGAAGGAACTGAAGCCGTATCTGGAAAAGATCAAGCCGATGCCGGCGGTGTTCGACCAGTACTACGTGAAGCGGCTGAACGGCACGCACGTGAAGAAGGGCAAGACCAAGCGCGATCTGGCCGAGCAGGTGCGGGCGGACATTCGCGCGTTCAAGAAGACCGTGGACCGCGTGGTGGTTATCTGGTGCGCATCGACGGAGATTTTCCTGCAACCGACGGCGGTGCACCAGTCGATCAGGGCGTTCGAGAAGGGGCTGGAGAAAAACGACGTGGGGATCGCGCCATCGCAGATTTACGCGTATGCGGCGCTGAAGGAGGGCGTGCCGTTTGCCAATGGAGCGCCGAACCTGACCGTGGACATTCCGGCGATGGTGGAGCTCTCGAAGAGGAATGCGGCACCGATCTGCGGGAAGGACTTCAAGACCGGCCAGACGTTCATGAAGACGGTGCTGGCGCCGGCGTTCAAAGCGAGAATGATCGGCGTGAAGGGATGGTTTTCAACGAACATCCTGGGCAACCGCGACGGGGAAGTGCTGGACGAGCCGCAGTCGTTCAAGACCAAGGAAGAGTCGAAGCTGGGCTCGCTCGAATACATCTTCCAGCCGGAGCTCTATCCGGATCTGTACGATGACATCTACCACAAGATCCGGATCAACTACTATCCGCCGCGCGGCGACGAGAAAGAGGCGTGGGACAACATCGACATCTTCGGGTGGCTGGGGTATCCGATGCAACTGAAGGTGAACTTCCTGTGCCGCGACTCGATTCTGGCGGCGCCGATCGCGCTGGACCTGGTGCTGTTCCTGGATTTGGCGAAGCGGACGCCGGGGCTGAGGTCGATCGGGATTCAGGAGTGGCTGAGCTTCTATCTGAAGTCGCCACAGACCGTGCCGGGCCTCTATCCGGAGCACGATCTGTTCATCCAGTCGATGAAGCTGAAGAACACGCTGCGGCACATCATGGGAGCGGACCTGATCACGCACCTGGGACTGGAGTATTACGACTGAGGCGACAGCCGCGTGGAGCGGGCGGGCCGTGGCTGATCGCCACGGCCCGCTGCGTTATAGGGCCGCGCGATGGCGTAATCTGGACTGAAGATGACAGACTCGGCTGTTTTGTTGATCGATTGCCCCGATCGCAAGGGGCTTGTGGCGCGAGTGTCGGGACTGCTGTACGAGCGCGGCGCGAACATTCTGCATGCCGACCAGCACCGGGATCAGGAGCTTGGGCTGTTCTTCATGCGCGTGGAGTGGGAGCTGGACGGGTTCGATCTGGATGGCTTCAAGGCGGCGTTCTCGCCGATGGCGGCCGAACTCAACATGACCTGGAAGCTGACGTCGAGCGCGCGGCGGCCGCGATTGGCCCTCTTCTGCTCGCAATATCTGCATTGCATGGCGGACCTGCTACATCGCTGGCGGACGGGCGAACTGGTGTGTGAGATCCCGCTCATTGTTTCGAACCATCGGGCTGTGGAAAACCTGGCGGCGTTTTACGGCGTGCCGTTCGAGTTCGTCCCGGTGACGGCGGAGACTCTGGCGGAGGCGGAAGCGCGGCAGTTGGCGCTGCTAGCGCGGCATGAGATCGAGCTTGTGGTGCTGGCGCGATACATGCAGATCCTGTCGGCGGAGTTTGTGACGCGTTATCCGGCGGCGATCATCAACGTTCACCACTCGTTCCTGCCCGCGTTCACGGGCGCGAAGCCGTATCACGCGGCGCATGCGCGCGGGGTGAAGCTGATCGGCGCGACGAGCCACTACGTGACCGAGGTGCTGGACGACGGGCCGATCATCGAGCAGGATGTGGCCCGGATCAGCCATCGCGACCAGGTGGAGGACTTGGTGGCGCGGGGACGGGATTTGGAGCGGATGGTGCTGTCGCGGGCGGTACGCTGGCACCTGGACCGGCGGATTCTGTGCTATGGGAACAAGACGGTAGTGTTTGATTAGTGCAGGGAACAAGAGACCGCGGGAACGAGGGACCGAGGGAACAAGGAGACGAGGTCGTATGAACGAATGCGCGGAGGCTGTTGCGGAGGCATTTGTGCGCGCAATCAACCGGCAAGACGTGGACGCGCTGGCCGGACTGATGACTGAGGAGCACCGGTTTATCGACTCGCTGGACAATGTTGAAGAGGGCCGGGATCGGATGCGGGAGGCTTGGAAGAGCTATTTCGGCATGGTCCCGGACTACACGATTGCCGTGGAGGAGACGTATTGCGATGGGCCGATCGTGGTGCTGCTGGGCACGGCGCAGGGGACCTATAGCGGCGGCGGGGGAATTGCCGCGGAGAACCGATGGGAAACGCCGGTGGCGCTGCGAGCGTTTGTGGAGGACGGCAAGATTGCGGAGTGGCGGGTGTATGCGGACAATGAGCCGATGCGGCGGTTGATGGCGCGGGGGGAA
>JBEKUS010000119.1:0-11910 GCA_049514795.1 Occallatibacter sp. | reverse complement strand
AAGAGACTGACCGGCCACTTCTCGAGGGCCTCGGGCATGTGCGTGTGATTGGTGTAGGAGAGGGAACTGGTGGTGACCCGCCAGGCGTTGTCCCAGTCCATCTGGTTTTCGTCGATGAGGAGGCGCATGAGCTCAGCGACGGCGATGGCCGGATGGGTGTCGTTCAACTGGATGGTGAAGTTGCGATGGAGGTCGGCGAGGGGGCGGTCCTGGGCCTTCTGAATGCGGAGGATGTGCTGCAGGGAGCAGGAGACGAAGAAGAACTGCTGCTCGAGGCGCAACTGTTTGCCCTGAATCTGCTCGTCGTTGGGATAGAGGATTTTGGAGATGTTTTCGGAGTCGACCTTGTCGCGGACGGCGGCGAAGAAGTCGCCGGTATTGAAGCTCTCGAAGTTGAAGGATTCGACGGCCTGCGCAGACCAGAGGCGCATGGTGTTGGCGGTGTTGGTTCGGTAGCCGAGGATCGGGGTATCGTTGGGGACGCCGCGGACGACCCTTTGGGGAATCCAGCGAACGCGGAAGCCCCCGCTGCCGTCGGCGAAGCGCTCGGTGTGGCCGCCGAAGCTGACTTCGACGGAGTCTTCGGGGCGCTCGATGGCCCAGGGATTGCCGAGACGGAGCCATTTGTCGGTGGTTTCGACCTGCCAGCCGTCGCGAATCTCCTGATCGAAGATGCCGTACTCGTAGCGGATGCCGTAGCCGATGGCGGGGATGTCGAGGGTGGCGAGGGAGTCCATAAAACAGGAGGCGAGGCGGCCCAGGCCGCCATTGCCGAGGCCGGGCTCGGCTTCCTGCGCGATGAGCGTTTCGAGATCGAGGCCGAGCTTTTGCATGGCCTGCTCGGCTGCGTCGTAGATGCCGAGGTTGATGAGGTTGTTGGCCAGATGCGGGCCGGTGAGGAACTCGGCGGAGAGATAGCAGACGACGCGGACATCCTGCGCGCGGTAGTTGAGGACGGTGTGATTCCAACGCTCGACGAGGCGGTCGCGGACGGTGTGGGCGAGGGCCATGTAGAGGTCGTTCATGGTGGCGCGTTCGCGCGAGCGCGCCTGCACAAAGAAGAGATTGTCGAGGAAGGAATGGGCGAGGGCATCGACGCCGGAGGCGGTGCGCTGATTCTTGAGAGAACCCTCGGGGCCAAGATCGGGGAGGACGGGAGCGGTCATGGATTACCTCGTATTGAGCGGCCCCCGGCGGAGTGCGGAGGGTTGGGAACAGCGCGGATCAGTAAGTAGTAGTTGGAACCACGATATCGCCGACGAGTGGATGCGGGGTGAAAAACGGGTCAAAAATGCGCGAAGGGGAGCATAGATTGGAACGTGGGCCGAGTCGGGAGGCTGGGCGGGCGATGTTCACAAATTGCTGATTTGTACACATCAGTAGTAGGCTGTTCGCAGGAGGTTTGGACGATGGGGACGGCCAGCAGCCGCGTCATTCATAAGCATTTCCGGCTCGATTCGGTGAAGTTGAAGCGGGCGCAGAAGGTGCTGGACGCGGCGACGGAAACGGAGACGGTGGAGCGCGCGCTCGATCTGGCAATCACGGAGCACGAGCGCAACCGGATCACCGCCGAGGCGAACCGGCAGTTTTTGAAGAGCGGCATTGCGGTTCGCGATGTCTTCGGCGCGATCGAAGAGTAGGCGATGCCGGTTCTGTTCGATTCTTCCTTGTACATTCAGGCGCTACGGGGCGATGGGGCGCTATTGCTACAGCGATGGGCGCGCGAGACGCCGCTGTGGCTGAGCGCGGTGGTGCTGGAAGAGCTTTACGCGGGGGCTGCGACCGGCGATCAGCGCATTGTGGCGAAGCTGGAGCGCGATTTCGAACGGGCGGGGCGGATTCTGGTTCCGAGTCTGAGCGATTGGGCGAATACGGGGAGGATGCTGGCGCGGCTGGGGCAGAAGTACGGGTACGAGCGGATCGGCAGAGCGCGGCTGACGAACGACGCGTTGATTGCGGCGAGCGCGGCGCGGACGGGAATCTTGGTGCTGTCGGCGAATGCGAGGGACTTTGCGCGATTAGCGGAGTTTTGCGCGGTGCAGTGGCGGGTGGCGGCGGCGTGAGGGCGCGTCTCAGTCCTAGGAGGCACACTAGTGAAGAAGCGCGCGTTTCTTGATGAGTGTTGCAGTGAAGATGAACTGGAAGCGTGCTTCCCGCGGAAGGCGCACGTCTACCGTGCGGAAGATTTTGGCGTGAGGGGTAAGGAGGACCCAACGGTCATTGATTACGCCCTTCGGCGCGGTTGTCTCGTTATCACGGTAAACAAGGATTTTGTTGACTACTACCGGAACCATGCCCGCCGCAAAGGAAGAAGCGGGGCCTTTTTCTATGGACTTATCTTTCTAAAGCCGAGCAAGATCATGAGCCGCCAGGCTCAACTGCGGGCCGCGCTGAGGGAAATGGATTGGGTGCAAACGCGCCAGCATGATGATCTGGTTATCGTTTCGGGCGACGGGAGGACGAAGCACGAGCGCCTTTGTCACCCGGACTGTGCTGCGGCGTTTCCGACCGATCAAAGGGAATGGTCTTAGCGTTGATCGAATGAGAGGTGCGAAGGGTTGACGGTGGCGGGCGAAGGAACGGCGGGAGGGCCGGAGCACGAAGAGACGGCGTCATGACAATGTCGGGCAGGAGTGGTAGCATCGAATTGCCGGGGCTGGAGGGGCGGGCGATATGCCGGGAGCGTTAGCGCGAGCGGAAACGCGGAGCGAGAAGATCGATCTGCGGTTGAGCGTGACGGCGAAGCGGGCGCTGCAGAGGGCCGCTCAAGCTTCGCGGAGGTCGGTGAGTGAGTTCGTGCTGGAGAGCGCACTGGCGCGCGCGGAGGAGACGCTGCCGGACCGCGAGCGATTCGGCCTGAATGCAGCGCAGTGGAGGGCGTTTCAAGCCGCGCTCGACGCGCCGCCGGGCGCAGCGCCTCGATTGCGCCGATTGCTGCGGAGGAAGAGTGTCTTTGAGATCGGCGGGATCTAGGTGGCCTCGCTGCGAATCGAGAAACTGGACCGGATTCACGCGACCGAGGGATTCGACTGCGGCAGCGAGCCGCTGAATCGCTTTCTTGCGCGCTTCGCTCTCGAGAACCAACGAGCGGGGGCGTCGCAGACGTATCTCGGGCTGGCCGGCGACGAGATTGCAGGCTATTACACGCTGGTGGTCGGGCAAGTGGAGCGGGAGAACGCGCCGGAGCGGCTCACAAAGGGGCTGGCGCGACATCCCGTGCCGATCATGTTGCTGGCGCGGCTGGCGGTAGCGATGATGTGGCAAGGACGGGGGATCGGGCAGGGGTTGCTGAAGGACGCGATGCTGCGCACACTGCAGGCCGCGGAGATTGCGGGGATCCGGGCCTTTGCGGTGCATGCGAAGGACGATGGGGCGAGAGCCTTCTACGAGCACTTTGACTTCATTCCGTCGCCGACGGACCCATATCATTTGTTTCGACTGCTGAAAGACATTCGGGCGCTGCTGACGAACTAGCGAACCAGTGAGGAAGGTTGCGGCGACTGGCGGGGCCGGGCGGCGCCGGGCCAGGCATCCGATCGATGCCGGTAGAATCGAAAAGAAATGGAAACGATGAAACAGAAGCTTGAGGGTGGGGAGAAGTTAGGCGGCGGGAACCGGTTCGTGCGGGCATGCCTGCGGCGGCCGGTGGATCGGACGCCGGTGTGGTTCTTAAGGCAGGCGGGGCGGTACATGCAGGAGTACCGCGAGGTGCGGAAGCATCACACGCTGGTGGAGATCTGCAAGAAGCCGGAACTGGCGGCCGAGGTCACGATCACGGCGGCGGAGAAACTGGACGTGGATGCGGCGATCATCTTTGCCGATCTGCTGCTGCCGCTGGAGCCGATGGGACTGGACTGCGAGTTCCAGGCGGGCGAGGGACCGGTAGTGCATCATCCGGTGCGGAGCGCGGAGGATGTGAAGGCGCTCAGGACGGATCGCACGGGAGAGCTCGCGTATGTGGCGCGGGCGATCGAGAAGGTGGCGGCGCACTTCGACGATCGGCTGGGCGTGATCGGCTTCTGCGGCGCGCCGTACACGCTGGCGAGTTACATGGTCGAGGGCGGCGGGTCGAGGAACTACGTCGAGACGAAGAAGCTGATGTATCGAGAGCCCGCGGCGTGGGGCGGGTTGCTGGACAAGCTGGTTGCGGTGCTGACGGAGTATTGCCGCTTGCAGGTCGAGGCTGGGACCGACGTGATCCAGATCTTCGATAGCTGGGTGGGATCGTTGGGGCTGAGCGACTATCGGGCGTATGCCTTTGAGGCGTCGAAGCGGCTGGTGCGGGCAGTGCAGGCGATGGGCGTGCCGGTGATTTACTTCGGTGTGGAGACGGCGGGACTGCTGGGGCAGATGGCGAAGACGGGTGCGGACGTGATCGGGCTCGACTGGCGGCAGCCGCTCGACGTGGGCTGGGCCGCGGTGGGGCAGGGACATGCGGTACAGGGGAATCTCGATCCGATCACGTTGTTCGCGCCGCTGGAGGTGTTGGAAGAGCGGGTGAAGGAGATTCTGAAGGCGGCGGCGGGGCGGCCGGGACACATTTTCAACCTGGGGCACGGGATTGTGCCGGGAACGCCGGTGGAGAATGTGCAGGCGGTAGTAAAGATCGTTAGGGAACAGGGACTAGGGACTAGGGACTAGGGACGAAAGACGATAGACGAGGGAATAGCGTGAATGGGTAAGCAAGCGGTGCTGCTGCTGGCGCATGGGACACCGGAGACGGTGGAGCAGATTCCGGAGTATCTGCGCAACGTGGTGAGCGGGCGGCCGGTGCCGCAGGCGGTGGTGGAGGAGATCCAGCACCGGTATGCGTTGATCGGGCGGAGTCCTCTGACCGAGATCACGTATGCGCAGGCGCGGCTGGTGGAGGCGGAGCTTAACGGCGGGGAGGAAGCGAGTTCCGCTTCCCACCCTAGCGACAAAGACAAAGGCGTCGCAAGGGTGGGGCACCCTACGGAGACAGGCGAGCGGGTTCCGGTGTACGTGGGGATGCGGAATTGGCGGCCGTACATTCCGGATGTGGTGCGGCAGATGCGCGCTGACGGAGTGGAAGAGGCGGCGGTGATCTGCATGGCGCCGCAGAATTCGCGGACGAGCGTGGGGCTGTACCGGCGCGCGGTGGAAGCCGAGGCGGGCGGGCTGCGGATCGACTTCACCGCGGGGTGGGCGGACCATCCGCTGCTGGCGGAGGCGTTTGCCGAGCGGCTGCGGCCGGCGCTGGCCAAGTTGAGCGCGGAGGTTGGAGACGCTGTGCCGGTGTTGTTCACGGCCCACAGCGTGCCGACGCGGACGGTGGAGGCGGCGGAGGCGAGGATGGAATCCGCTTCCCACCCTAGCGACAAAGACAAAGGCGTCGCGCCGGGCCCAGAGGGCACCCCGCGTCCATTGGGGCGCCCGCAGCCGAGATTGTGGCCGGGGGAAGGCGCCGATCCGTATGCAAAGGATGCAAGGCGAACCGCGGAGATGGTGGCGGAGCGAGTGCCGGAGATTGTGCACTGGGAGTTCGCATTCCAGAGCCAGGGGGCGAGCGGTGGACCGTGGCTAGGGCCGAGCGTGGAGGAGACGCTGAACCGGTTGGCAGGCGAAGGCGTGAAGGCGCTTGTGCTGCAGCCGATCGGGTTTCTCTGTGACCACGTGGAGATCCTCTACGACGTGGACATCCTGTTTCGCGAGTACGGCATCGAACGGAGCATCCGAGTCGAGCGCCCGAAGTCGTTGAACGAGTCGGCGACGCTGGGACGTGCGATTGCGGATCTAGCCCGCAAAGGGCTGGTTCGGTTGGGGCTTTGAGCTGAGACAAGGCGAGCGGAATGAGCATTCCGTATCCTGATTTCCACAGGTCTCGTCTATTTCTGTCCACAAATGATTCACTGTGAACAAGAGGTCAGTGATTCTGCTGTTCGCCAAGCAACGTTCCGCAGTAAGATTCTATTCGGGGTCGTTGTGCGTGCCACTGTACGTATGACCCCAGAGCCGGGCGCAGGTGAGTCTCCGGGGGAATCCGTTGGGGGACAAAGCTCGCCGATTTGGGGACGCATATCGGATGGTTCAGGAGACAGAAGTGAGCGAGAACAGTGGGGGGGGAGCGCTCGCGGGAAATGTCGTTGAGATAGCCGCAAAAAAGGACTCGGTGTATTGTCCCGACTGCGGTTGTGACAAGGTGTACCGAATCCAGCGAACCGGTTTTCTTCGGCGCAGGATATTTCCGATCTTCGGGTTTTATCCATGGGTATGTAAGGACTGCGGCCGGGAGGCGTTGCTGAGGAAGCGGAACCGGCGCCGGCGGAAACGCACTGCTGTCGCACAGGGCTGAATGCAAGCGGCCTAAGAGCGGAAGAAGTTCTTGGCCAGGAAAAGCACGTTGGCGGGCCGCTCGGCCAGCCGGCGCATGAAGTAGGGATACCACTCGGTGCCGAAGGGGACGTATATGCGCACCTTGTAGCCTTCTTTCACTAATCGGCGCTGTAGATCACGGCGCACACCGTACAACATCTGGAACTCGAAGCGGGCGGGATCGATCGCGCTCTCGACGGCGTAGTCCTTGATCTTCGCGATGATGGCCTCATCGTGCGTGGCCAGTCCGTGGTAGACAGGACTGTCGATGAGCGCCTTGGCGAGCTTGAGGAAGTTCGCGTCGACTTCAGACTTGCGCGGGAAGGCGACGTCGGCCGGCTCGTTGTAGGCGCCCTTGCAGAGGCGGATGCGGATGCCGTCGGCGAGGAGCTGCTCGACATCGGCCTGGGAGCGATAGAGATAGGCCTGGATGACGACACCGAGAGCGCTGCGCAGGCCGGCGCGGGCATGAACGCGGCGCACGATGTCGAGCGTGGTCTGGGTCAGGCTCGAGTCCTCCATGTCGATGCGGACGAAGTTGCGCGTGGCGCGGGCATGTTCGGCGAGGCTGGCGGCGATGGACTCGGCCAACTCCGGCGACTGCTCGAGACCCATCTGGGTCAACTTGACGCTGATGTTGGCATCGAGGCCGAGCTCGGCGATGGAGTCGAGGAGGGTGTGGTAGACGTCGGCGGCGCGGTGCGCTTCGGCGGCGGAGGTGACGCTTTCTCCGAGCGAGTCGAGAGTGACGGAGATGCCTTGGCGGTTGGCGGATTCGGCGACACGGAGGGCGTCATCGATCTTCATGCCGGCGATGAACCGCTTGTTGAGCCGGGTTCCGATGGTGGAGTGCTCGAAGAAGCGGCGTAATGGGCGATTGTGGGAGAGTGCGATGAAAGCAGAACGGAGGATCGGCATGACATGGCCTCGGCGAAGAGCGCGCCGGCGATGGTTTTTCGAAGCCGGCGAGCGGCGCACTTCGCGGACACAATAGTTTCGCACACGGGGATGGGGAGGGGAGTGGCGCGAAGGTGGGAGGGAGCGAAGGGTAACTATGCGACGGGCCAACGGTAGTGCCCGACCGCGCGATGAGGCCAGAAGTTGAATAGCGGGGATTCTTCCGCGCCGCGGCCGATGTTGTGCACCACAGAGGCTTGACGCTTGTAACTATGTGGTTCTGTGATGGTTGTTGCGGACGGTGTTGCAACGACGACGCCGATGTGCGGCTCACCTGAGTCGAGCAGCCATGTGAGGATGTCGCCGACTTCGAGCGGACCGGGAAATGCGTCTCCGGCGACGGGGCCTGTGGCGGCCCAAACCTGCGCGCCTGAGCGCAGAAAGAAGCATTGGAGATTCAGCACGCGGCGGTGATCGATGCTCGCATCGGGGCGCGATTGATGCCAGGCCTGGCGCGCGGGATAGGCGTCGAAATGCTTGAGCATGTCCTCGTGCACGAGCCGCTGGAGGTCAAGGCCGAGGCCATCGCGCGCGGCGCGGATGACGACGTCGGCGCAGACGCCGGTGGATCGTGGAACGTCGCCATCGGGGTAAGGAATGGCAGTCCAGGATGGATCGTAGCCGGTGGTGACGCCGACCTGGGCGCGGGCGGCCGCGGCGAGGCGCAGACCGGTGGCGGTGGAGGCGCGCGCCAGCCGCCGCAACAGGAAGCAGGCGGCCAGCGCGCAGAGGAATTCTCTTCGCTGCATCGGGCGCTCCTCGGTTAGCGAACTTCGAAGAGAGCGCAGCCGTGCGGCGGCAGGGTGACGGTGATGTCCTTGGATTCCTTGGTCGTGGAATCGTCCCAGACGTTGCGCGCGGAGTGCTTTGCCGCGTCGAGCCCAAGTTCCTTCCAGGTGGTGCGGAGTGTGAGGGCGGCATTGGAGAGGTTGAAGAACGCGAAGTAATCGGCGTAGCCGCGGTCGCCGGGCTGGCGGATGGTGGCTCGCCAGACACGGGCATCCTGAAAGGCGGGGCCGAGAGCGGAGGTGTCGACGGGACGGCTGTAGGTGGCGTTCTGGTCGATGAAGAGCACGGTCTGACTGGTGAGGAGCGAGCGAGTGAAGTCGTCGAGGCGCGTGAGGTTCGTGCCGAGGATGAGAGGCGAGCGGGTAACAGCCCAGAGGGTGAACTCGGTGCGCTGCTCGTCATGAGTGAAGCGGGACTGGCGCTCGGGCCCCAGGCCCGGTTTTGGGCCGAGCCAGCCTTCGGGAAGCATGTCGGCATCGGGCCAACTGCCGGGACTGACGTAGGGGAACCACTTGGCGAGCATGTCGAAGTCGCCCTGGAGGCCAAAGGGGTACCCGTCGGGAGTGTGCTGCGAGAATTCCCACGCGTCCCAATGATCGTTGGTGATGCGCCACATCTGCGCGTATTTGGCGACCTCGGCGGCGTGGCTGAGATCGGTGGGGCCGGGCGAGAGCGAGAGCACGATGGGACGGCCGGATTTGCGGATGGCCTCGGCAATCTGGCGAATTTCGGTGGGGCGGTAGGGGTGGTCGGAGATGCAGTCGACTTTTAGGAAGTCGAGACCCCAGGAGGCGTAGAGGCGGAGCATGGAGTCGTAGTAGGCCTGGCCGGCGGCGTTGTCCTTGATGCCCCAGTTGCCTTCGTCCCATGGGCAGGGCGACGAGGTGTCGGCGGCGTCGACGGCGGTGAAGGACGAGCCGGCGATAGGGAGATTGGCGGTGACGACCTGGCGGGGAATGCCCCGGACGATGTGGACGCCGAACTTGAGGCCCTGGGAGTGGAGCCAGTCGGCGAGCGGCCTGAAGCCGGCGCCATTTGCGGCGGAGGGATAGCGGGCGGGATCGGGGACGAGCAGGCCGTTCGAGTCCCAGAGGTAGTGGCGCTGCTCCACATTGCCGCCTGCGGGATTGGCCATGTACCAGCCTTCGTCGATCACGGCGTACTTCCATCCGTATTGCTGAAGCGCGGCGAGGACGGCGGCGTTGGCCTTGAACTGGTCTTCATCGATGGTGAGGCCGTAGGAATCCCAACTGTTCCAGCCCATGGGAGGGGTGGGGGCGGGGGATTGCGTGCGGATGAGGGTGGGGACGAGACACAGGATTGCGAGAAGAGAGCCGGAGATGACGGTGCGAGAGTTCATGGGAACGGTATAGCACAAGACAGCGGGGTTAGCGGAGCTAGCGGTGTTAGCGGAGTCTGGTGGCGCCCACCTATCGCGCGGCAAAGCAGCGCGGTGGATGGGGCGCGGACGTGTGGAGGGGCGAGTTTGCGATTTGGCGGGTTCGCGTGCGTTTTGCGCACGTTTGCGAGTTGGCAGGTTGGCGCATGAACCAGCTGGCGGGAGGGGGCGGGGTATTCTAAGCGAAGCTTGCACGGCGGAAAAAGAACGATGAGGAGGGGTTGTGAGGGGAATGATGGCGAAGGCCGGAGGGGCGCGCAGATGGGCCGTGTTTTGCGTTTTGTGCGGGTGGCTGGCGGGATTAGGCGCGGGGACGTGGGCGCAGAACGCAGCGACGAGTGAGAGCAAGCCAAAGCAGCCGGCGACGCCGACGGTGGAGGCGCTGCTGGTGAGCGACATTCACTTCGAGCCATTCTGGGATCCGGCGAAGGCGGAGAAGCTGGAGAGCGCGCCGGTGGAGGAGTGGAAGGCGATTCTCGCGGGACCGGATGCGGCGGACCGGGAGACGACGTTCGAGGAGTTGCAGCGGGCGTGCCACGTTCGGGGCGCGGACACGTCGAACACTCTTTTCGAGTCGAGCTTGCGCGCGATTCGGGCGAACGCGGGCGGGGCGAAGTTCGTTCTCGTGAGCGGGGATTTGATGGCGCACAGCTTCTCGTGCAAGTTCGAGCATGTCCTTCCCGATGCGAAGCCGGGAGCGTACGGAGCGTTTGTGGAGAAGACGATCGAGTACGTGATGCGCGAGGTGCGCGGGGCGCTCAAGGGAGTGCCGGTGTATGCAGCGCTGGGAAATAACGACTCGGACTGCGAGGATTACCGGGTCGATGCGAACAGCCCGTTCCTGGAGGAGAGCGGAAAGACGCTGGCGGCGGATGTTCCGGCGGCGGAGCGCGCGGAGGCGTTGAGGACGTTTGCGTCGGGAGGATATTACAGCGTGAGTTTGCCAGCGCCGATCCGGCACGCGCGGCTCGTGGTGCTGGACGATCTGTTTGAGTCGAAGCGCTATGCGACATGCGCCGGAAAAGAGGATGTGGCGCCAGCGGAGGAGCAGATCGCGTGGCTGAAGGGGCAGCTCGATCAGGCGCGGCAGAACAAGGAGAAGGTGTGGGTGATGGCGCACATTCCTCCGGGAGTCGATCCGTACTCGACGGCGATGAAGATGGTGGATGTGTGCGGCGGCGGTGCGCCGCAGATGTTTTTGTCGTCGGAGGCGCTGCCCCAAACAGTGGCGCAATTTGGCGACGTGGTGCGGCTGATGGTGGTTGGGCATACGCACATGGACGAAGTGCGGCTGCTGGAGCCGGCGCCAGAGCCAGGGCACGAAAGGATGGCGGAGCGGGGAATCGCGGTGAAGCTGGTGGCGTCGATTTCGCCGATCAACGGGAACGCGCCTTCGTTCACGGTGGCGAGGATCGATGCGGGGACGGCGGTGATGAAGGATTACCGGGTGGTTGCGGCGTCGAACGAGACGGGCGTGAACGCGAAGTGGACCGAGGAGTACGACTTCGCGAAGACGTACAAGGAGGACGGGTTCACAGCGATCGGCGTGCGGGACGAGATTGCGGGATTCGGGGCCGATCCCAATGCGCAGGAGAAAGCGAGCCAGAGCTACATCCGGAACTATGGATCGGGAATCGGGGCGCGGGCGTTGAGCCTGTTCTGGAAGCCGTATGTGTGCTCGCTGGCAAACGAAGAGGCGGCAGAGTTCAGGAAGTGCATGTGCGGGGAATAGAACAGCAAGTCAGCGAGCCAGCGTGCGCTAGCGCGCACGTTGGCGAGTTGGCCGGTTGGCGAGTCAGCGGCACAGGGAACCATCTATTTCCCCCAGGGACTAACCGGAGTCATCCACCACAGCACAGCCAATGTGAGGGCAACTGCGGCCAGAATGATTAGCAGCAGACGAACCGGATGGTGATCACTCGCGTCCGGGCCAAGGATCTGCAATGGGGCGGTCGTTGCCGGGCTGCCAACGCGGTCCAGAGTCTTCTGGCCGGGCGCAGATGCCGGCGAAAGCGACTCGGCTTTCTTGGGTTGGCCAACAAGATCTTGAAGGCTGCCGGGCAGGCGCGAGGCGGAAGACCCTCCGGAAGGCTTGAGGACGGTAAAATACCCGGCCTGGGTCACGGCGAATTCCCTGCGCCTCCAGGAACGAGGGATCCCCATCGCATCCTCCTCGATGATTCTCCGGCGAGCTTACGGATTCGCCCTCTTGATTTTAAGCTCCTGGGAGAATTCCAACCTCCGGCTTCGCGAGCCGCGCTGACGCGCGGCTCGCTTGGCTCAGGTTGACAACCGGAATCGGTGGGCTGAAGGTCAGCGCGCGCTGGCGGCGGAGTGGCGCAGACGTGGAGGCGCTTCTTCTTTCGTGGCAAGGTATTCGTCGACGGCTGCTGCTGCTTTGCGGCCCTCGGAGATGGCCCAGACGACGAGGG
>JBEKUS010000118.1:0-12232 GCA_049514795.1 Occallatibacter sp. | reverse complement strand
AATAGCGACGGCGCTCGCTTCTGCCGTCATCGCCCTCGGGCGCACCCGCATCTTCAATCAACCCCGCTTCCAGCAGTGTCTGGATGGAGCCGTAGAGGGTGGCTGGGCCAAGCCGCATGCGGCCTTCCGTCTGGTCCTCGACCTGACGCATGATGGCGTAACCGTGCAGCGGGTTATCCGCCAATGCGAGCAGAATCTGAAAGGCGACAGAAGGAAGGGGATCGAGTTTTCGTCTGGGCATCGGAAGTGCTCGTTAAACGATCTATCGTTCAACGACTATACGATAGGTCAGATGTCGTGTCAACTGGCTTTTTGCCGGGATTCACCTCGAACTCGTTTTGGGTTATCAACAGTGCGTTGGGAGACGTCATCTGTCCTGCCGACCCAACCGGGTTTGTACCGGGAAACGGGCGTCCGCACCATCCCTTAGTGAAAGCATAGGAGTTGGGCAAGGCTCAGTTGGCGCGTTCAGCTCCATGCGTGTTTCGAGTTGCCCAGCATGGGTTGGTCCCGATAAATGCCGACTTCGCCCTCAACCCCCAGCGCCACTCACGCCGAACCGCCCGTCAAGCCCCTCATCTCATCCCCTACGCCGCAACCCCTTGAAAACACTCCTCAAGAAATTCTCGCCTTTTTGCAGATCATTTCCCCCTTGCCGCACACAATGAATCCAGCAAAGGTCGAAGCGGGCTCCTGTTCTCTGTTCTCTGTTCCCTGATCCCTGTCTTCTAACTCCTTTGCTGCCAAGAATCTGCAAGGAAGTCTCTTAGAATCATTTGCTTGCGGCGGGAGACGTGTGCCAACCTGTTGGAAATAAACCGGTTCCTTACAAAAGAGGAGGCCCCCCTTACCAACTGGTAACCCCCTGGCCCGCACTGCAAGGCATATGCGCGTAAAGAGACCGGTTTTGCCCCAAAAGGCACTTTTTGCGGCGCGGCGACCTCGAGAACGTTGCAGTCGGCGGACAGAAACGCCCCGCTCCGAGAGGGTTCGGAGCAGGGCGTATATGCGGATCGGAACTTCGTCTAGAACTTGACCTCGACGCTGGCTCCGGAGTACTTCACCGTCTTGTCCGGCTTGGCCGTCGCATCTCCCCCGGTTCCATGCCCGGCCGAGACGACGACCACGTTGAAGGTATGGCCCGGCGCCATTCCCGTGTAGCTCCCTTCGCGCGCGCCGATCGTGAGCGTGCGCGCGGCGTCATTCCAGCGAATGGAGATCGTGGCGTGCGCACCGTGCTCGTAGCGGTAGCTGTCGCCCTCGTCTTCGTAGAGGGTGAAGTTGCCGTCGGCTCCTGGGTAGATCCGCAGTTCGATGGGATCGGCAGCCTGCCTCGCGTATTCGATCTCCGGCCCCATAGGCAGGATCGATCCCGCGCGCACCGCCAGGGGAATGCGGTCGAGCGGCGCCTCGACCGTGATCGACGCGCCCCCCTGGGTCTTCTCGCCGCTCCAGAAGTCGTACCAAGCCGCGCCGGCGGGCAGATAGACTGTTCGCGACGTGGCGTGCTCGGTCAACACCGGGCTCACCAGGATCGCCGGCCCGAACAGGAACTGATCGCCGATCTCCCAGGTTGCCGGGTCCTCGCGGAAGTCCATCACCAATGGCCGCTGGATGGTCGAGTCCTCGTTGGTCACCTTCCACGCCAGCGAGTAGATGTACGGCATCAGCCGGTAGCGCAGCTTGTCGATGGCGACCAGCGCGGGATAGACCTTGTCGTACGTCCACAGCTCGTTGGCGTCGCGATGGCCGTGGGTGCGGAAGATGGGGCAGAAGGCGCCGTACTCGAACCAGCGCGCATAGAGCTCCTGGTAGCCTGGCGGCAGAGTCTGCGCATAGTTCACCGGATGGTAGCCGCCGATGTCCGTCGTCCAGTAGGGGTACCCAGAAAGCGCGAAGTTGAGGCCCGCTGGCACCTGCCTCCGAAGGGCCCACCAGCTGCTGTAGACGTCGCCGGACCACACCGTGGCGCCGTTGCGCTGCTGGCCGAGGAACGCCGAGCGCGTCAGCAGGAAGACGCGCTTCTCGGGGTTGGCCGCCTTCCAGTGCGCTTGGACGTTGGAGGTGTGCATCATCGAGAAGAGGTTCGTGTACTCGAGGCCGCTGCCGATGGCTAGCTGCTTATAGCGGAGGATGGCGTCGCCCCCGTGGGGCCAGGCCTCCTCCGGTTCGGAGCTATCGAGCCAGAAGGCATCCCAACCGTCGGCGAAGAGCTTGCCCAAGAATTGGTTCCAGTAGAAGTCTTCGCCGGCCGGGTTGGTGGGGTCGTATACCCTCGCGCCCGCAACATCGAAGCCCTTCTGGCTCATCAGCTTGAAGTTCTCGGAGTTGGCGTCCATCATCGCCCAGGCCGAGATCATGGCGTGGATGTGCTCGTCGTGCAGGGTCTTCAGCTCGGCGGGAACGTCGGTGTAGCTGGCGTTGTAGACCGGGTCGCCCTCACCGCCTTGCTTCCACCAGAACCAGTCCTGCACGATGGCGTCCAGTGGGATGTGCCGCGAGCGGTATCCGTTGGCGACCGAGAGGATCTCGGCCTGCGTCTTGTAGCGGTCTTTCGATTGGAAGAACCCATAGGCCCACTCGGGGAGGAGCGGCGCGTGGCCTGTCAGCGACCGGTACTGGTGGATGATGGTGTCCAGTTGCGGACCGTAGAGGATGTAGTAGTCGACCTGCGGGGCAGCCATCGACTCCAGGTTCAGCTCCAGCGGAAAGCGGTTGTCTACGTAGCTGAACGAGGCGGTGTTCCAGAGGATCGCGTACCCTTTGCTGGAGACCAACAGGGGAATGGCGATGTCGGTGTTGTTCTGGCCCAGTTCCACGGTGCTGCCGCGGTAGTTGAACATCCCGCTCTGGTGCTGGCCGAGCCCGTACAGCGCCTCGGTGGAGTCGAGGGTGAAGCGGTCCTCGATATGGAATAGCCCCTTCGCCTCGGAGGGCGTGTAGGTACGCGCCTGGTTCGGCCGCTCGCGCAGCAGGGGGGCGCCCTGGGGTGCCTTGACATTCAAGTTGCCATTGCGCTCCGCCAAGATCAAGGTGAGCTGTGCCGTTGTCAGCGTGGCAGCACCATTGGACTCGCTGAATTGGAACGCCGCTCCGGGGCAAGTCGTAGCCGGATCGAGCATCCACGGCTGCTGCTCCTTGGCGGGCGCTGCGTCCAGCGGCCTGGCGGTAACGTGGAGGACGGAATCGCCGCAGACCGTCACTTCGAGTTGTTCCTGGTCGCTGTGCGCGGCAAAACCCCGGGGGGTCTGAACGGCCTGCATCGCCGCTGCGGGCTGAGGCTGGGCGGGATTCTGCTGCCCCGCCGCCAGAACGGCAAACAAAGAACTGTAGACAGCAAGGAACACAGGAATGCGCGTGATTCGGTCAAGCTTCATCGAGATGCACCTCGGGAGATCAAGAATCTCGGCTCAAAGCAAGAACGGCCTCCGCGCTGGGCAGAGGCCGTTTGGTGTTGTCGGAACTGCACGTCGACTAGTGCATCTGGCCGCTCGAGTCGATGGTGATGCCGCCGGGCCCCTGGCTCTTCTTCTCTTCGTTCGCCTTGCGGGTCCCCATGGCTTGGTCGCGCCACTTGTCGGCCTGAGCAAGGTCGTCGGCAACCGCGGCTGCATTGCCAAAATCGACATCGGCCTTGCGCCGGTAGATCAGGTTCAGGTAGGCCATCGCATCGTCGTAGTTGGGACGGTTAGCCACGGCCTGATTGAGATAGGTCAGGCCTTCCGCGACGAGCGGCGCATTCATCTGGGCCAGCGGCTCCATCACCTTCTTCGGCACCTTCACGTTGCCCTTGCCGTCATCGTTCAGGCCAGCATCTTGCAGTGCCTTCAGCGCATTCTCGTGCGCCTTGGTCCAGTCGATGACGCCGATCGTGTAGGCCGCTTCAGGATCCTTGGGATCCGCCGCCAGAACCTGCTTCTGCCAATCCTCAGCCTGATCCAACTCCTTGATACTGAAATAGATGCCTGCGATCTGCTTCTTGCTGTTCTGGTCGTTTGGGTTGCTGGCCAGGACTTGCTTGAAGATATCGATGGCCTGGTTGGCTGTCTTCAGGTTGTCGGGTGTCGTCACTCCAGGGGCCACATTCTGGGCCAGCGCCGTGGCCAGGTATGTCTTTGCCATCGGCAGCGTAGGATCGAGCTCCGTCGCTTTCTGGAAGTGCTCGATGGCCTCATCGTAGTGACCGCTCTTGTAGGCCTCGCAGCCCTTGTTCAACTGGTCGCGGGCGGCAAGCTGGCTGCACCCACTCATGGAGAGCACCATGCCGGTCAGTGTCACCGCGAGCGCCCAAAAACGTGCGGTTCCATTCATGTTCGTATCCTTCTCCTTCAGGCTGGGGCCTACGGGCCGCGCCTCAAAAACTATAACAGCCGGCTGCGGGCGGGGCGACCCGCTGCCACGGCAAAGAGATTGTACTCTCCGTTGCATCCGGGTCAAGTGCCTCCGGACACAACCGGTCTACTGGCCAGCCTGAATCTTTGGCGTCATCAATCCGATGTGATCCACGTTGGCCGCTTTGGCGATGTCGATCACGTCGGCGATGTACTGGAAGTTCACATTGTCGTCGCCCTTGACGAACATCACGCGCTCGGCGCGATTGGCGTAGATATCGGTCAGCTTCGCCAGCAGATCGGAATGCAGCACATCGGTCTCGTTGATCTTGTATGTCGGGGTCTGG
The DNA here is from genome assembly GCA_049514795.1 of Occallatibacter sp. Taxonomy (GTDB): domain Bacteria; phylum Acidobacteriota; class Terriglobia; order Terriglobales; family Acidobacteriaceae; genus Telmatobacter. The sequence goes on along the minus strand of JBEKUS010000118.1, from coordinate 7,554 downwards.
CCGGGACGAAACAGGACCTGGACCACGATGGTGCGGTCGTTGGGCTGACTCTGCTGCTGTGGATTCTTCGGCGGCTGGGGCACCAGCGCGTCCAGGCCCTTGGGGGTCACCGGCACGATGACCATGAAGATGATCAACAGCACCAGCAGAATGTCGATCATGGGCGTTACGTTGATTTCCGACATACTGCTGCCCGACCCACCCATAGACATTGCCATGGCTTAAACTCCTTGTTTCCTCAAAATCGTTCCACTACCAACCCAGGTACGGCCTCATTCACCGCCTGGGGCCCGGCCCTCGCGCTTCTGCGTCAACAGGCCAACCTCTTCCACACCAGCCGTGCGCACATCGTCGATGGCGTCTTCCACGACCTTGAACTGAGCGCGTTCGTCGGCGCGGACATAGATCATCTTGTCGGTCTTGTCCGCCAGCTTGTCGCGCACCAAGCTGCCCAGTTGGGAGGGATCGACCTTGTTCTGGCCGAGGTACACTGCGCCGTCGCGGGTCACCGCGACAACAACTGCGTCCTCCTTGTCGGCATCAGGCATCGCCGTCGGATTCTCCACCCGGGCCAGGTCGATGGCCACCTTGTTCTGCAGCATGGGCGTGATGACCATGAAGATGATGAGCAGCACCAGCATCACGTCCACCATGGGGGTGACGTTGATGTTGGAATTGACCTTCTTCCCTTCTTCGCGAACTGTAATTCCCATTGTGTGGGCTCCGTGCGTTTGAAGTTTCAGCCGGATCCAGTCCGGCACGATCCAAATTCATGCAACCTGCGCGGGGATCAAACCGCCGGGCGGAAGATCCTGCTCTCCCGCCCCGCGAAATTCTCGCCCAAGCCAGGCCGCTTAGCGCTTGTGGCTCTGCTTGATGAAATAGTCCACCAGCTCGCTCGAGGAGTTGTCCATCTCCACGTCGAAGGCCTCAACGCGGCCGGTGAAGTAGTTGAACGCCATGACGGCAGGGATGGCCACAAGCAGGCCGAACGCCGTGGTGACGAGAGCTTCGGAGATACCGCCCGCGACGGCGCCGATCCCGGCGATCTTCTGGGTGGCGATGGCGTCGAACGCGTGCAGAATGCCGACGACGGTCCCGAACAGACCCACGAACGGAGCCGTGGCGCCGATGGTGGCCAGAACCGCCAGGCCCCTCTTCAGCTTGGCGTGAACGATGGCCTCGGCCCTCTCCAGGGCACGGCCCGCGCTGGCGATGGTCTCATCGGTCGCTGCGCCTGCCGACGCGCGAAATTCCTGCAGACCGGCGGTAACCACCTCAGCCAGGTGCGACTTCTTGCTGCGATCGGCGATCTTGATCGCTTCTTCGAGCTTGCTCTCTTTCAGGGCGCCGGCCACCTTGGGCGCGAATTCGCGCGACTGCTTGCGGGCGGCGGAGAAGTAGAGGTAACGGTCGATCATGACGGCCAGGGACCAGACCGACTCGATGAACAGGAGGACGGCCACGGTGCGGGCCAACCATGCCATGTGCTGCCAGAGTTCCCAGGGGCTAAAGCCGACGGACTGTCCCTCTTCCTGGAAGAATGCCAGGCTATTGACCGCGTGCGATGCGTAATGTGCGAGTTGAGCGAGAATCACTGAATCGTTCCTCCTAAGGAGTTTTCTTCCGTACTACGGTAGACCCGCCGCGGCGGGTGGTTGAGTTACAGGGAATGCGGCAGGTTGAGAACTCGCATTCCAGTCAAAAGCAACGCTCCCCGCCAATGATGCGGCAGGGAGCGAGAAACCGATTACCCACCCAGGGTGAAAATCACGTTGACGGTGGTGTCGACTTCGACCGGCTCGTTGTTGAGCAGGTAAGGCCGATAGCGCCATTGTCTAACGGCGTCCAGGGCGGCCTGCTGCAACATGGCCGGACCGCTCACCACCTTCAGATTCTCGATCGTCCCTTGCTTCGAGATCGTGGCCTGGAGCACAACCGTTCCCGAAACGCGGGCCGCCTTGGCGATCGGCGGATAGACCGGAGTAACCTTTTGAATCAACAAGCCTACGGCCACGCCAGCCGAGATGTTCACCTTCTTGGGAGCTGCAGCCTGAACCTTGGGTGCATTGCCGCTGCCGAAGAAGCTGCCCATGACGCCGGTGCCGCTGCCGCCTATACCTTCCATGCCGGCTACGCCGAAGTTCGAGGGAGGCGCTTCTCTCTGCGACACCATCTCGATGTTATGCGGAATCCGCGTGGGCGCCGTAAGCTGATTGTTCATCATTTCCGACTGGACATGAACGACGTGCACCTCAGGCGGCGGCGGTGGCGGCGGTGGCGGCGGCGGTGGAGGGGGCAACGTCAGTACCGTTGCCATCAGCGCTGTAGGAAGCGCCTCTGGATAGATCAGAGGGATGAGAATCAACAGCCCAAGAACGGCGAAGTTGATGGCGCCCGTCAGCAGCATCCAACGGCCGCTCTTGGTCTTGATCCTTTTCCCGGATTCGAATGTGGAGTCTTCAAACATGGCCAGCCTCGGAGATCGGGTTTCGTTACTCCTATTTTAGACACCACGGGAGGGGGAATTGTTCCCGGTAGCAAAAAACTCCGCAGAGGAGCGAGTAAACCTTATCAGAACCGCGCTCCCACTGCAAAGACTGCTGCAAAAACGGTGCAATTTTCAAGTGCCCAAAGTACCCGCGCCGGGAGACCCAAAGTCCCCTGCGGAGCGGCCCGGACGGGACGGAATCCCGCCGAAGGTGCATTTGCGAGTTGGGGCGTAGTTTCACGGATTCTCAGCCCTTCGAGCGCCTCGCGGCCGGAAGCGAAGCGGTCCTGCTTCTGCCCGTGCGCCATTCCTGCCACGCCACCAGCATCGGGGCGGCGATGGCGATCGACGAATAGGTCCCGATCAGAATTCCAATCACCAGGGCAAAGGAGAACCCATTCAGTACCTGGCCCCCGAAGACAAACAGCGAAAGCACGGTGAGGAAGGTGAGGCCCGAAGTAAGCACGGTCCGGCTCAACGTCTGGTTGATGCTGCGGTTCACCAAGTCGGGCAGCGGCTCCCGGCGGCTCAGGCGGAGATTCTCGCGGATGCGGTCGAACACGACGATGGTGTCGTTCATCGAGTAGCCGACCAAGGTGAGAATCGCGGCGATTACGGTGAGCGTGATTTCCCGGCCGGTGAGAGCGAAGGCGCCGACGGTAATCAGCGTGTCGTGGAAGCAGGCCACCACGGCGGCGACACCGTAGATGAGCTGGAAGCGGAACCAGAGATAAACCAGCATGCCCGCCATGGAGAAGAGCACGGCCTGCGTGGCCTTCGTTTTCAACTGATGGCCCACCGTGGGACCGACCACATCCACCTTCACCCCGGTGTTGGGGTTGAAGTAGTTGTTGTAGTGGGCCTGGAGCGCCGACTCGACCTGCTGGCGGCCCGTGTCGAGAGCCGCCTCGTTGGTCTCCTCCGGCAGGCTGATGAGGACTTCATGGTTCGCCGCATCCCCGAAGTTCTGAATGCTCGCATCTTTGACACCAGCCAACTCGATGGCATGGCGGATCGCGATGATGTCCGGGGGCTGCGCGAACTGCACTTCCACCTGCGTGCCGCCGCGGAAATCGACGCCCAACGGAACGGGGCTGCCGATATGCGACCAATTCCAGCCCATCTTGACCAGACCGGCCACACTGAAGATCAAGGAAAAGGCCAGGAAGTACCACTTCCATCCCAGCCAGTTCACGTTAACGCCGCGAAAGAATTCCACTGCTGCTCTTCCCTTCTCTTATCCTAGCCTCTGGCTGATTCTCAGATCGAAACCATCTCACCCGGCTTCAACTTGTTCAAATGCGCATCGAAGATGACGCGCGAGACAAAGACCGCCGTAAACAGATTGGCCAGCAAACCGACAGTCAGCGTGGTGGCAAAACCCTTCACCGGACCGGTGCCGAAGACGAAGAGAATCGCCGCCGAAACGATGGTAGTGACGTGGGTGTCGATGATCGTGATCCAGGCGCGTCCAAAGCCCTGATCCACGGCCGCCGAAGCCGCCTTGCCGGCACGAATCTCTTCGCGGATGCGCTCGAAGATGAGCACGTTCGAGTCCACGCCCATGCCGATGGTGAGAATGACACCGGCGATTCCAGGCAAGGTGAGCGTGAGCGTGAAGCCGCCGCCGCCGGAGGCGCCGGAAAGGGCGCTGGAAAGGCCCATGATCCCCAGCAGGATGATCAAGTTGAGGATCAACGCCAAATCGGCGTTGATGCCCGAGCCCTTGTAGTAGACAAGCATGAAGGCCATGACGACGAGAATGCCGACCGCGGCAGCCGTGATGCCCTCGCGGATGGAGTCGGCGCCCAGCGTGGCGCCAACCGTGCTGGCCTCAATGTAGTTGAGCGAGGCAGGCAGCGCGCCGGTGCGCAGCAACTTGGAAAGCTCCATCACTTCGCTCTGGCTGAACGATCCTTCAATCAGGCCCTGGTCGCGAATGGCCTGCTTGATGACCGCCACGCTGCGCACGGTGCCGCCCATGACCACGGCCATATCCCGGCCCACGTTGGCGCTGGTGTAGTTCCAGAACTTGTCGCCGGCTTCGTCGGTGAGAGTGAAATTCACCGTCTTTTGCCCGGTGTTCTGGTTGATGCCCGGCTGCGCGGAGCGGAAGTCGCTGCCGGCGACGATGGAGGTGCGGCCGATGAGGTAGTACTCCGTGTTGGCCGAACCGGCCAATGGGCCGGATGTCGCCAGAATCTCCTCTTCGGGAGGAAGCGCACCGTTCAAGCTTTGCCGGGCGGCATCTTCGCTTGGGAATGGGCCGCCATCGACGGCGTGAATCTCAAGGCGGGCCGTAGAGCGAATCACCTTCTTCACTTCGTCCAGATTACTGATTCCGGGAAGTTCCACGAGAATCTGGTTCGCGCCCAGTCCGTACTCCTGGATCAGCGGCTCGCTGACACCCAATGTGTCCACACGGTCGCGAATGGTCTCGATCGCCTCTTCATCCGTTCTCTTCTCAAGCTCGTTCTCGAAAACCGGCTTCATGGTCAGTGTCCAGGGAGTATCGGTACCGCCGGACAGTTCGTATTCGTTGGCGTACTTGTTGCCGCTGAGCAGAGAATTGATGGCGTCAGATTGCGCCTGAGACGTCCCTTCGATGCGGATCTCTTCGGGCTTGCCCGTCACCTTGTGGGTAACCGGATCCTCGACGAGCGGATCGGGCTTGAGGACCTGGGAAAAGCTCAGGTTGGCCTTCTTGAGGTCCTGCTGGATCTCCTGCACGGTGTTGTCGGTCTCGGCGTTTACTGCTTCCAGCGCCTGCACCTGAAGGATGAGGTGAGCACCGCCCTGCAAATCGAGGCCGAGATGGATCCGGTTGGAGATGGCGGCCAGCAAGGCCTTCCCGCTGACCCCCGACGGGATCCCGAAGATCCCATATAGACAAATCAGCAGAACCGCGATGATCAGGATGATCTTGTTTTTGAGGTTCTTTTTCATCGTTCCGATTCACTCGTCAATAAAGCCAAGAGGCCGGAGGCCTCTCAGGAATTCGAAGAGCCCTCCTGCGTGGTGACCGAGGCTATCGCGTTCTTGGCCACCTCCAGTTTCAAATTGTCGGGCGGGACGCGAAGAATGATCGCATCGTCCTTGATCGACAGGATGACGCCGCGGATGCCTCCAGCCGTGGTGATCCTGTCGCCTGCTTTGATGTTGGACAGCATCTCCTGCCACTGCTTCTGCTTCTTCTGCTGCGGCCGGATCATCAACAGATATAGCAGCGGGATAAACAACAGGATGGGAAGCAACATGGAGAGGCCGCCGGCCCCTCCCTGTGCGGGCGCAGCGGCCCACAATGCAAGACTCATCGATCCGATCATTTCTGGCTCGCGTCCTTTGCCTGCCCTCAACGCCGATCCCGTCCGGCTTCGGGCACAGGCGCACCCGGCCATCGCGGCCGGCGCCTGACAGGAGTTTGTCTCCGGGAACGGTCCCAGGCCCTGGTCTTCTCCGGCCCGGGCTGTGGAAGGAGGGTTCGTCAGCGGAGGTCAGAAGCGGATTGAGACTTCTGCCCGCGCGGTCCCTGTAACCCTACTGCCGCCTGCTTCCTGTTCGACACAGCACTCCTTCTGGCGTCCAAGCGCAAGGAAGGCGATTCGCACCAAGTTCATCCCGCCCGGGTTGCCAAAAAGAATGCCTAGGAAGATAAGAAATGCGCAGCCGGTTCGGTGTCAAGGCGGACCGGCACGGACCGGCGCGGTCTTCTTCCTTATAGAACCCTTACAGTTCGGCTACTCCTTCCTTACTGAAGAAGCGTTCATCTGGAGACACGGAGTTTCCCGAAGCGCAGGACGGATTCGCCAGCGATGGCGCACGGGAGACAACGGGAGGGACTGCTTCCGTGACCATGGAGTTACACTCGGAATCGTTCATGCTGATTCCGGTCGCCCTGGCGACCGGTTTCATGCTGTGGGTGCTCTGGAACTGGTGGAGAGAGGAGCGGCGCTAAAGCCCCCGCACCTGACTCACCTCTTCGAATCACCAGCCTGCCGGCTCACGGCTTCGCCGGAGACGCGTCCGGTGTTTCCTCTCCGTCGTCTGTGTCCTCCACTAGCACCGCTGAGCCGGGAACGAAATCGAAGCCGACTGCGTCTCTGCCCGTCGGATGGAAGGTAACGCGCAACGGGTCGCGCTGCCAATCGGGCGGCGCGCAGACCGGGCCGGAGTGATCCACCGCATCGAAGGCCGCGAGTTTCCTGGCCAGGGTCGGCTTGCGCGCGGCGATTTGCGCCACGACTGCATACAAGCTCTTGCCGCTTGGCGTCAGACCGCAGTAAGCCGCGTAATCCCGGAACCAACTGACCTGGCTCACGCCGGGGTCGTAGTCGGGCAGGTGGAGGGCTGTGATACGGCCGGTCACATGGTCCACCAGCAGCCACGGGCCGCGTTGCCACACCCAGTGACTCGTCCTGGTGCCGGGCGCGGGTTTATCCGTTGGCAAGGCATCGTTGAGCTGGACCGCACGCCGCACAACGAAGCTGCGCTGGGTGACGTCGTGCGCCTCTCCGGTGGTCCATTCCTTCAGAACGCTGTCGACGTAAAGACCGCGAACCTTAAGCTCAGTTTCCCCGGGAGCAGCGCCCGCGGGGTCGCCGGCTTGTGAGTACGGCACACGCTTGAGCGCGCCGAAGTCGACGGTATGTGCCTTGCGCGGGGCGGCCCAAGCTGCCGAGGCGATTGCGGCGAGAACGGCGAAATGAGTTGCGACGATGATGAGTGAACGCGGTCCTTGCATGGCGCGTGTTTCTCCAATCGATCTCGAACCCGCTCCAGTCCTCCGGCCAAACCCACTCCGAGGCTAGACTCGTTCTGTCCGTGGCCACTGATGGCACGGCGCGATTCGTGAGCTGACACGAAACGGATTCCTTGAAACACGCGATCGGGGAGAAAGCCGCTAACAGCGGCAAGGAAGGGCGAAGAGCGTATTGCTCAATTCTAGGAGTGTGTCGGAGATAGATTCCTTCGGCGGTTAAATTCAAGATTGGAGCTGGCGTCTGAGTTTACGATGCTGGCTATGGGCAAGAGCTTTCTTGCAGACGATGTGAATCAGTCGCTGC
>JBEKUS010000117.1:0-12268 GCA_049514795.1 Occallatibacter sp. | reverse complement strand
GTGGTGACGGCCGGCGGCGGAGTCGACTACCGGCTCAGCCGCAGGATTCAGATCCGCGCGGCCGACATCGAGTATCAGGACTGGCCGCAGTTCACCTTCGGAAACATGACGACTCTGAGCGGAAGCGTCGGCTTGCGCGTGCGCATCTTCTGATCCGTTTCTTGCTCCTGGAGCGGTTGCGGCACGAAGGGTTCCGGTTGGACCGGGGAGTCATGCAAGGTCTCCGGCTGCTTCGATGAAGAGTCGAAGCACCGGCAGCGCATCGAGACGATTCGGCGGCACACCGGTTACCCGGTATGCCGCCGATTGCTTTCCTTCAAATTGTGTCGCACGCATCGTTCAGAGCGGTTCGAGATCCTGCCGTCCCATTGAGTTCTGCGTGCACGCTCAATGGCGTCTCCCGTCATATTGGTTGGGAGCACCGGGCGTGGGAACGTTGTCGGTGACTTGCGCCCCACTGGGATGCGCCCGTGTCAATGGAGCCGTGAGGGTGATTCCGGTGCCGCTGACCTGTGCACCGGCCGCGTGCGCATGAGTGAGCGGCGCGGCAACGGTAATTGTGGAGTCCCACCTGGTGACGAAAGCGACAACCGCCGTCTCGGAGTTTGCGCCACTGTCGATGGCGACGGTCTGACCGGGGTTAAAGCCAATCACGCTGGCGACGGGGATAAGGGTCGCGCCCACGCTGGTGGCGGAACCCGCGGTGGTGACGCCCGCCGTGCCGACCATCGCGATGACGGCGGTCTCGAGGTTGGCGCCCGCATCGATCCTGATCGTCTGGCCTGCGTCAAGGCCTGCCACGCTGGCAACTTTGATATTGGCCGCGCCGGCGGCCGATCCGGCCGGCAGCGTGGTGGCAGCCTGCAGCCGGAAATCGGTACAATTGTTTCCGGTATCGACACCGTCCGGAAAGCGACCCGCGCTGCGATTGGTCGCGCCGGCCGAGGCGAACGGCCCGGCGTCACCGGCCGGACCGGGCGCAGGCACATAGCAGCCACTCTGATCCAATCCAGAGACGGCTTGGTAACCCTCGGCGGCCCATGGGTCGACGAGGCCGCCGTAATTGAGGCTGTCGACAACCAGTCCAGCGGCGTCGCGCAGCACCATGCTGCCTTCTCGGATGGAGATGGTGCGGTCGAAGAAGGGAGCGTTGGTGGAGAGCTCAGGACCCCCGAACCACTGATTGGGTTCCGGCGTCCCCTGGTAGCCCGCGGCCGTCACTGCGGCGTCCCGCACAACCGCGTTGATCGCGTGCTCCTTCGCCAGAGGCTTGTCGAGCGTGATGCCGGTGCCGAGCGCCTCGACGGGCTCGTTGCTGGAGTGGGCAAAGGCGGTCGCAGGCTCAAAGCTGATCCCCGTTCCCCGATCGTCGAAGGGCAGGTTGGCCGCATGGTTGAACTTGAGCGGAGCAGCCAGGTCGAGGCCCGTGCCCGGATCGACCACCCCCTCGCTGTTGATATGCGCCTGGACAAGGGCTGGCGTACAGTCCAGGCCGCTGCCGGCCGGACCTGCCGTTCCGACGGCGGTGATGGTCACTGTTTCCTTGTTCGCGGGAGTTCCAACCGTGATCTTGTCACCCACAGCGAAACCTCTCACGCCGCGGACTTTGATATTGGTCGCACCGGCGCTCGCATTGGCCGAGAGATTCGTGTGGCTCGCCTGCGTGCCAACGCCGGTGACCGTGACAGTCTCGATCCCATGGCCGACGCTGTCGATGTCCGACCGGATCTGGTCACCGACTGAGATGTTGGCGACGGACGTCACCTTGATGTTGGTCGAGCCGGCGAGGGCGTTCGCTCCCAGGTAAGCTTGTGTACCCGGCTTTCCGACCGCGGTGACCGTGGCCACCTCGTACCGCTCGATGTCTCCTGCGACGGCGGGGTAGGTGGCGCCGTAGCCGAGGGCGATCTTCTGGCCGGCCACGAAACCGGTCACGCTCGTGACGGGCACATTGGTCGAGCCGGCGGGGACCGTGATAATCGGCCCCTCGGGCAGGGGTTGCCACAACGTGGTGCTGTTGCCGGCCGCCGTCCCGACGCCTACGATCTTGCGGGTCTCCGCGTTGGAGCCGGAGTCGATGGCGATCGTATCGCCGGCCGTCATGCCCGTCGTGCTCCTGACGTGAATGTTGGTATCGCCCGCACGCGCGGGGACCGCCAGCCCGGAGTTGGAGAGGCCGAGCAGGTAGAAGCCGTGAGAAGCGAGCTTCGTCCCGGCCGGGATCGTCACTTTCGAGAAGATGGCCTGCTGGGTCGGGCGCTCGGTAAGCGTCCAATTGGAGATGTCGACGTCACGGACGCCAGCGTTGTAGAGCTCGATGAACGAGTTGGTAGAGTTGGTGGGAGAAGCGGAACTAATGCGGAACTCGTTGATCTTGACCGGACTGACGTTCCGCACTTTCTCGACCGTTGATTCGGATTGTTTCCTGCCGCTCGTCGGGTCCGTCCACCAGGCGTTGCCGACCAGGTCGCCGTTGAAGGCCGCTTGCCCCGAGGTGACTCTGAAGGTCGCGCTCACGCTCGCACCCGGCGCGACCGGGCCAGCGAAGGTCTTCGATGTCTCCTTGGTGCTCGGAACGAAGGAGGTCCACTTCTTGTTGGGCACGGAGATGCTCAACTTGACGCCTACCGCCGGCGCGTCAGTGGAATTCGTGAACGTCACGGTAGTGTCCTGCGAGGCCCCCGGCGAGAATGTCTGGAGCCCTGGCGGAGTAGCGGTCGCCGGCGCTGGCGCCATGCTCAGCAGCGGTACGCCGTACCTGGCAGCCACGACATTGGCTTGCACCAACTGGTCGGTGGCGTCCTTGGGGAAGGCGCCCGCGGCCGTCATTGCGCCTTCATAGAAGGTGCCTTGCGAGCTGTTGCTGTTGTCACCGCCGTTGCCCAGGAGAATGGCCCCCTGCTTGCGCATCGGGTCATAGGTGGCGTTGACCCGCGGTCCGTCGAACATGACCGACAGGGCGCCGCGCTGCGCGTCGCCGCCCATGGTGGTCCAGTGGTGCGGTTCGCCCTTCGCAATCGCGGTCGCGAATCGCCAAGTGATGGTCGGCAGGTTGACGCAGAGTTTGGACCCATCCGGATTGACGCAACCGGCCAGATTGTTCTCCTGGTCGGTCATGATCCACGGGCCGGGAGGATCCCCGTGGAACCACCACGGCGCATCGCCGAAATAGGTGGTCTCCATGGTGCCGTTGTCGTCGTCGCGGCTGTCGATCTCGGCGTTGCCGTAGTCGAAGCAGCAGCCAGAGTTGAAGTGAAGGCCGTTAATGACCCAGTACTGCCCCTCCGCCTGATCGTCGACTGCAGTCCCTTTCGCGTCATCCTCGCGGAGGCCCATGCCCGGCTCGATGAAGACGCCGTAGACCTTGTGGCCCATGATCGTAATCGGCGCCATGTCGGCGACGGGGAGATTGTTGAACCCGCCGAGGGCCGGGCCGCTGAATCCGCCGCGGGGCGCCTGGGTAAGGTCGTTGTGCTTGGGGGACTGGTCGTAGATGGTGGTGATCCAACAATAGGTGTTGGCGCAGAAGGCGTCCTGCGCGGCCGCGTCGGCATATCCGCCCGCATCCGGGACGGGCGAGGCGACGGGCTGGACGACGCCGATGTCCAGCGTCTTGCCGTCCGACTGGCGCAGCACCTGGTAGAGCGGGCCGCTATAGGAGGCGTACAGAGCGCGTGTGGTGCTGTGGGCGGCCACGCAAGGGTCGCCGGCGGCAGCGTAAATGTCACATGGGCCATTCGGTCTGGGCGGAGGAACTTTGGCTCCCGGCCCGGTTTGTTGCGCCATCGCCAACGCGGCGCCAATCGTCGTGAACGCCGGTGCGAGCATCCGTGCGAAATTGAATCTTGTTTTCATGTTCACCCTATCCGCGTTGCCGGGTTTGTTCCGGCATCTCGTTTTCTCACCGTTCCGGGGACGTAGTGCAGGCAAATCAACGCGCCAAGGCATGTCGAAGCCAGGACCGTTGGTGGAGCTTCCTATTCCTTTCCGGAGGTGGACGTTGCTGCGTATGGAACCATAGCACCGGCATATCCGCCGAGTCCATGTCCGGGATCTCCTCGCACGCAGGAAGACGGAAGCCGCTGATTCTTCGGCGGTTTGAATTGACGCTCTGGAATGGCTCGGGAGTTCTGGGATCGGGGAATGGTAGGCACGACTGGATTCGAACCAGCGACCTCTTCCGTGTCAAGGAAGCGCTCTAACCAACTGAGCTACGCGCCTACGACGCGACAACAGATAGTTTACCAAGAGCGCGGCGGCGGGGAAAGGGAAAGCCTCGCCGGCCGGATCTTACCCGGTTCTGTGGCGAACATGCCGCGTTCGTTTGCTGCGCCGGTTGGTTGCGCCGGATCGCTGAACGGGCATGGCGCGCCGGTCCGGAGCGCTCACCGCGGCCCCGTCGCTCAACGGCTGCGACGCGTACGCGGACCTCATCCGTGGCGGATGAAGGTACCTTCCTGGAGCTCTTGCATGGCTTGGCGCAACTGGGCTTGGGTGTTCATGACGATGGGGCCGTACCATGCGACCGGCTCCTCGAGTGGCTTGCCCGAGACGAGCAGGAAGCGGATGCCCTCTGGGCCGGCCTGGACGACGATCTCGTCGCCCCGGTCGAAGAGCACCAGCGAATGGTTCTTGGCGTCGTAGACCGGCTCGGCCTTGGGATCGGTCGCCGACTCCGTGAGGACGGCTTGCGGCCGTGAGGCGTCGCGGAAGGTTCCCGAGCCGGCGAAGACGTAGGCGAATGCGTTGCGCGTGGTCTCGACCTGGATGCGGCGGCGCTTGAATGGCGGCACGGAGATGTCGACGTATCGCGGGTCGGCGGCGACGCCTTCGACTGGGCCAGTCTTGCCCCAGAACTCGCCGCAGATGATGCGCGCACGAGTACCGTCGTCCTCGGTCACCTCGGGGATGGCGCTCGATGGAATGTCCTGGTAGCGCGGGTCGGTCATCTTGAGCGATGCGGGCAGGTTGGCCCAGAGCTGGAAGCCGTGCATGCGGCCGTTTTGGTCGCCTTTGGGCATCTCCTGGTGGAGGATGCCGCTGCCGGCGGTCATCCACTGCACGTCGCCGGCGGTCATACGGCCCTTGTTGCCAAGCGAGTCGCCGTGCTGGACCTCGCCCGCCAGCACGTAGGTGATGGTTTCGATGCCGCGATGCGGGTGCCAGGGGAAGCCGGCCAGGTAGTCGGCGGGGTTCTCGTTGCGGAAGTCGTCGAGGAGCAGGAACGGATCGAATTCGGTGGTCTTGCCGAAGCCGAAGGCGCGCTGCAGCTTGACGCCGGCGCCTTCGATGGTGGGTTTGGTTTGGGTTATTTCTTTTACGGCTCTGAGTGACATGGGGAACCTCCGGGGACGTGAAGACAGTTGTCAGTTGTCAGTTATCAGTTGTCAGTTGTCAGTTTGCGGTTTTGATGAACTCGACGTCGAGCGAGATGCCGACCTCTTCGCCGACCAGCACGCCGCCGGTTTCGAGCGCTGTGTTCCAGACGAGACCGAAGTCCTTGCGGTTGATCTTCGCGGTGGCGGAGAGGCCGATGCGCAGGTTGCCCCAGGGGTCCTTGTTGGGGGCGCTCGGGCCGTCGACGGCGAAGGTCACGGTCTTGGTGACGCCGTGCAGGGTCAGGTTGCCGGTGACGGCCAGTTCGCCCGCGCCCTCGGATTCGGCCTTGGTCGAGGTGAATGTGAGGGTCGGAAAATTCTCCGCGTCGAAGAAATCCGCGCTCTTCAGGTGGCCGTCGCGCTGCTCGTCGCCGGTGGAGATGGTGGCGACAGGGATCGAGGCTTCGACGCGCGACTTGGTGATGCCCGACTCGTCGAGGGTGAGCGAGCCGCTGAGGCCGCTGAACTTGCCTTTCACGTTCGAGATCATCATGTGCTTGACCTTGAACTCGGCGACCGAATGGACGGGGTCGATGTTCCAGGTCGTGGAAGAGGTGGCAGGGGTCATGGGGTTCTGTTCCTTTCACTTCGTTGGATGCTCGAGAAAGATATTCGTTGCAACAAGTATTTGAAGAGCAGGAAACAAGGGGGCGGGGGAACAAGAAGACGACGACCCAGGAAGAGTGAGTCGGGGAACGACTTCCGGCTCAGTCCCCTGCCCCCAACAAAGAGGACGACCGGCCTTCTAGTAAGATGGCCGGCCAGGAATTCACCAGATTCCGATGCGATCAGCGGGAGCGAGGTAGAGCTTTTGCCCGGGCTGGACGTCGAAGGCTTTGTACCAGGCGTCGGAGTTGCGGACGATATCGGCGCGGTACTGCGCGGGTGCGTGCGGATCGGTCAGTACCTGATTGCGCAGCGCAGCTTCGCGCGCCTTCATACCCCAGTTCTGCCCGAACGAAATAAAGAATTGCTGATCGCCGGTGAAGCCGTCGACGGCCGGCGCCTCGGCGCCGTGGAGTGAGGCGCGGTAGGCGTCGTAGGCGGCAGCGACGCCGCCGAGATCGGCGATGTTCTCGTCGATGGTCTGCTCGCCATTGACGTGGACACCGGGAAAGGGCTCGTAGGCGTCGTACTCCCGCTCGAGCTTTGCGGCGGCCTGCTTGAAGTGGGCGCTGTCTTCGGGCGTCCACCAGTTGCGCACGCGGCCCTGGGAGTCGAAGGCGCTGCCTTCGGCGTCGAAGGTGTGGCTGATCTCGTGGCCGATGATGGTGCCGATGGCTCCGTAGTTCATGACCGCAGGCCGGTTGGGATCGAAGAAGGGCGGCTGCAGGATGGCGGCGGGGAAGTTGAGCGCGTTCTGCAGGGGCAGATTCACGGCGTTCACGGTTTGCGGGTCCATGCACCACTCGTGCCGGTCGACGGGCTTACCGATGCGTTCGACTTGGTGCTGCAAGTACCATAGGCCGTGGCGCCAGGCATTGCCGAAGGCATCGTCGGGGCGGACCTCGTAGCCAGAGTAATCGGTCCAGGTTTCGGGGTAGCCGATGCCGACGTAAAGAGTGTCGAGCTTGGCCAGCGCTTCAGCCCGCGTGGAGGGAGCCAGCCACGGCAATTCGGAGAGGCGCTTGCGGTAGGCATCGATGAGGTTGGCGACCATTGCCTGAGCTTTGGCCTTAGCCTCGGGCGGGAAGTACTTGCTGGCGTAGATCTGGCCGACGGCATCGCCGATGTAGTTATTGAGGACATTGACGGCGCGTTGCTGACGCGGACGCTGCTGCTCGACGCCGAAGAGAGTCTTGCTATAGAAGTCGAAATCTTCGCTGGCGATCGCCGCGGGCAGGAATTGGGCATGGTCATCGATGAGGTGGTAGGCGAGCCAGTCTTTCCAGGTATCGATGGGTGTGGAGGCGACGAGGGCCGACTCGCCGGCAAGAGCTGTGGGTGTCCAGACGATGAAGTCCTGTTGATGGGCGAGGCTTGCGCCTTCGAAGTATGCGTCCCAATCGAGGCCGGGGGCTTTTGCGGCAAAGTCGGCGCGCTTCCACGGATTGTTGGCCCTTGCGATGTCCTCAACTTCGGCCATGCTGATGTGGGTTTGTGCAATGGCATGCTCGAGGCCGACCACACGCGCCGCACGGGCATCGGCGTCATCGAAGCCGGCGAGGCGGAGGATCGCAGCGACATGGGCCAAGTACCTGGCGCGGGCAGCCTTCATGTGCTCGGAATCGCCGAGGTAGTAGTCGGGACTGGGCAGTTCAAGGCCGCCCTGCAGCAGATAAGGCACGTAGTGCGCGGAGTCATTGAAGCCGGGAGCGACCCAGAGGCCGAAGAGGTTGGGGGTGCGGAGGACGGAGTTGTTCAGCATATCGACGTCGGCGCGCAGGGTTCTGCCGAGAGCGAGAGAGAGCTCGCGGCGATCGTGGATGGCTGCGATGGCGCCAAGGTGGGGCTTGACGGGATCGAGGCCGCGGGCCTCGATGGCCGCTTCATCCATGAAGGAGTGGTAGAGGTCGGCGATTTTGCGGCGGTTGGAACCGGCGGGCGCGTTGGACTTTGCGGCATCTTCGATGATGGCCGCGGTTTGCGTGCGGCTTTGATCGTCGAGCGTGGTGAAGACACCAATGCCGACGCGATCCGGGGGAAGCTGGGCGCGGTCGATCCACCCGCCGTTGGCGTAGAGGTAAAAATCGTCGCCCGGCTTGATGGAAGGTTCCATGTTGGCGACGGCGAGGGCGTGGATGGCGCCCGAGGCGGCGGCAGGCGCAGTGGAGGCTTGCGCGCGGAGTGTCGGCGCCGGGAGGCAGGCGGCAAATGCGAGCAAGGCCGCGAATGAAAAGACAACCGTGGGGAATACTCGCCGGCGGAAGGAACTGCGAGCGGAAACCGAGTGAGGCGACGAGAACGCGCTGGGCATGATTTGGATCATTTCGGAGATCCTTTCAATTCAGATGCGGACCGGAAAATTGTACTCCACGGTTGGAGGGCGGAACGAAGGGTCCGAAATGCGGGCTGACCTGTCGGTGCCGACGAGCAGCGCGAAAGGCGGGCCTACGATCCACCGCTTCCACATCGGTTCGCCTGCCCTGGCCTTATGCTCATCTACAGACCATCCCATGAGCGATTTCGCCCAAACCGTCAAGCAGCAGGCCGACATCGTGAAGGTGATCGAGAGCTATATCCGTCTGCGCAAGGCCGGGGCGCAGCGGTTCACGGGGTTGTGCCCGTTCCACAAGGAGAAGACGCCATCGTTCAGCGTGCACGCGGGGCAGCAGTTCTATTACTGCTTTGGCTGCCGCGAGTCCGGCGACGTGTTCAAGTTCGTGGAAAAGATGGAGAACGTGGGCTTCCCCGAGGCGGTGCGGATCGTGGCGCAGAAGTGCGGCATTCCGCTGCCCCAACGGGAGTTCTCGTCGCCGGAGCAGGCGGCCGAGGCGCGGCTGCGGACGAAGCTGCTGGAGCTGCATGAGACCGCGGCGGCGTGGTTCGAGGAGCAGTTGCGCTCGCCCGGTGGAGCTCTGGCGCGGGAGTACTTAGCAGGCCGCGGACTTTCGGATGAGGGCGTCAAGAGGTTCAGGATCGGGTACGCGCCCGACAGCTACAACGCCCTGCGCGACCGGCTGAGCGGGATGGCGGACGAGGCAACGCTGCGGGCGAGCGGACTCTTCAGCTCGAAAGAGCAAGGAGACGGCGGCCAGGGGCCGATCTACGACCGCTTCAGGAAGCGTGTGGTGTTTCCGATATGCAATGAGGGGGGGCGGGTGATCGCGTTCACGGCGCGGACGCTGGAGACGGGCGAGAAGGCCGGGGCCAAGTACATCAATTCGCCGGAGACGGCTCTGTATACGAAGGGCCAGGTGCTGTTCAACCTCGACAAGGCGAAGGCGGCCATCCGGGCGCTGGAGTTTGCCGTGCTGGTGGAAGGGCAGATGGACTGCATCAGCGTTTTCCTGGCCGGGATTCAGAACGTGATCGCGACCAGCGGAACGGCCTTTACCGAGCAGCAGGTGGCGATCCTGAAACGGCATACCTCGCAGGTGATCGTGAACTTCGATCCCGATGCAGCGGGCGCAAACGCGGCCGAGAAGTCGATCGCGCTGCTGACCGAGGAGGGCTTCTCGGTGAGGATCGTGACGCTCGAAGGCGGTCTCGACCCGGACCGCTACATCCGGGAGCGGGGCGTGGAGGCATACAAGGAGGCGGTCCGGGGGGCGCGGCGGCAATCTGATTATCTGATTGAGCGGGCGAGGACGCTTTTCCCGGGGGCGAGCGCCGAGCAGAAGGTGAAGGCGATGAACTTCCTGCTGCCCCACATCCGGCGAATCCCGGAGACGCTGGCGCGGGACCAGTTCGCGGCGGACGCGGCGCAGAAGCTGGGGATCGGCTCGGCGGTGCTGCGCGAGGAGCTAAGGCGGGCGGCGCTGAGGCGGCGCGACCGGGTAGAGGAGCGGGCAAGCAAGCTGACAGAGGTGGACCGGGTGCTGCTGCGGGCGCTGGCCATCACCGATCCCGAGGGCGAAGAGGCGCGGCGGCTGGCCCAGGAAGCGGTGGCCCAACAGCCGGCGTGGTTCGAGCATCTGGCGGCGTTTGGGGCCATGCAGGCGCTGGCCGTTCGCGAGGCGCGGGACCCGATGGACGTGGTGGAGGAGCCGGGGCAGAGGGCGCTGCTGGCCGAAGCGCTATTGGGCGAGAGCCGGCCGCCGGAGGCGGGCGAGGTGGAAAGCGCTCTGCAGGAGCTGGAGGAGCGGGCGATCGAGGCCCGGCAGCGGGACTTGAGGGTGCAGATCGCCGAGGCCGAGCGGCAGGGCGACTACGGCGGGCTGGCGCTCTTGACGCAGCAGAAGCTGGAGCTGGACCGGGCGTTGCGCGGGCTGCAACGCCAAAAGGCGCCGGAGCGGTAGGGGTTCCGGTTCTGGCGCGGGCTGAGGTACCGGTGAATCCTGCGCCGAAAGAGCCGTTCGCGGCGTCTAATCGAATAGGAATCGGGAGCGGTCGGGAGACGGGCCCGAATCGGTCCGCAGCGGGCGGATGGGGT
This sequence comes from Occallatibacter sp., assembly GCA_049514795.1. Classification (GTDB taxonomy): domain Bacteria; phylum Acidobacteriota; class Terriglobia; order Terriglobales; family Acidobacteriaceae; genus Telmatobacter. The sequence goes on along the minus strand of JBEKUS010000117.1, from coordinate 1,855 downwards.
TTGAGGCGCCGACTTTGTGCTGGCGCAGGCGAGCGGAGTTGTGGTAATCTATTGATCTCAGTGAGGATGCGCGCCCCTTTGCCCCACACATGAGCTGCGGCTCGCGGGCGACCCAGGAGAAAACCTGAAGCGCTGTCATCCTGTTCCGGGAAAACGTGTGACCGCATTTTGCGGGCTGGCGGATGTGTCAGCTGGCGAGGATTTCCTCATGGAAGTCCTCTTTGGCGTGTCTGAGGACGGGTCCGGAGACCATGAACCAAGAGCGACTTGGCGGGCGCAGGCGGGCGGCCTGATGCGGCAGGTCCTTACGGCGCGAAGAAACAGGATCGAGCGGGGCGGGATGCGCGGCGAGGGTGCGTTCTGCCGGAGAGGGCAGGAACATTTTGGCGATTGACGACAAATTCGAAGAGGATGTGCATGGTCTGATCGAGACCGGCAAGGAGAAGGGCTATCTCACCTACGGCGAAGTGAACGACGCGTTGCCGGATGAGATCGGCTCGGCCGACGATCTGGACGACCTGATGACGACCATCAGCGGCCAGGGGATCGACCTGCTCGACACCCCCAAGTTTCCCGGCGACAAGGATTTCGAGGCGGAAGAGGGAGAAGACGTCGAGCTGGACCTGACGCCGGGGACGCTGGAGAAGACCAACGACCCGGTGCGCATGTATCTGCGCGAGATGGGCACGGTGCCGCTGCTGACGCGCGAAGGCGAGGTGGAGATCGCCAAGCGCATCGAGCGCGGTCAGATGCGCGTGCTGAAGGCGATTTCGCGATCGCCCATCGTGATCCGCGAAGTGGCGGCGCTGGGCGAGGACCTGAAGCGCGGCGTGCGCAACGTGAAAGAGGTTGTGGTCTTCGACGAGGAAGAGCTGACCGAGGACGTGGTGCAGGCCCGCGTGAAGGCCACCGTGGCGCGCACCGACCAACTGGTGAAGCACCAGAAGAAGCTGGCGCAGCTCGAGGAGAAGCAGGCGGCGATCTCCTCGGGCAGCAAGGCCAAGGTGAAGGAAGCGCGGCGGCTGCGCTGGGCGGCGGCGCGGGAGAAGGTGTACATCTCGCGCATCGTGCGCGAGCTGAAGTACACGGCATTGGAGCGCAAGCGCCTGCTGGACAAGGTCAACAAGACCGTGGACACCATGCGCACGCTGGAGCGGCAGGTTCGCTCACTGGAGCAGAAGTACGAGGCTTCGAAGAGCGAGGAGATGAAGAAGGAGTACCGGCGCCAGCAGAAGAACTGCCGGACGGACCTGGAAAAGATCGAGGCCGACGCGGGCGTTTCGATCGCGGAATTGAAGCGCACGCAGCGCGAGATGATCCAGGGCGACATGGACGCCGAGCAGGCCAAGCGCGAGCTGATCGAGGCCAACCTGCGGCTGGTGGTGTCGATCGCGAAGAAGTACACCAACCGCGGCCTGCAGTTTCTGGACCTGATTCAGGAGGGCAACATCGGCCTGATGAAGGCGGTTGACAAGTTCGAGTACCGGCGCGGGTACAAGTTCTCGACGTACGCGACGTGGTGGATCCGGCAAGCGATCACGCGCGCCATCGCGGACCAGGCGCGGACGATCCGCATTCCGGTGCACATGATCGAGACCATCAACAAGCTGATCCGCACCAGCCGGCAACTGGTGCAGGAACTGGGCCGCGAGCCGTCGAGTGAAGAAATCGCGCGGCGCATGGACATCCCGGTGGCCAAGGTGCGCAAGGTGCTCAAGATCGCGCAGGAGCCGATCTCGCTGGAGACGCCGATCGGCGAGGAGGAAGACTCGCACCTGGGCGACTTCATCGAGGATCGCCAGGCGGTGTCGCCGTCGGAGGCGGTGATCGGCGTGAACCTGAAGGAGTACACGTC
>JBEKUS010000116.1:0-12505 GCA_049514795.1 Occallatibacter sp. | reverse complement strand
CGAGATTGAGAAAGATCGAAGAGTCGGCGTCCTTCCAGCGCGGATCGCCCGGCGGGAAGAAGCTGCCGATATCCCCGGCGGCCACCGCGCCCAGCAGCGCGTCGGTGATGGCGTGCAGCATCACGTCGCCATCGGAGTGTCCGGCCAGGCCCTCGGGATGGTCCAGCGTCATGCCGCCCAGATGCAGCGGCACGCCGGCCTTGAATTCGTGCGAGTCGTAGCCAAATCCGATGCGCGTGTCCATCGTTCGTGTTCCTGGCGTTCGTGTTCCCGGCCCATGTCCCCGTCCTGCGCGGGGCACTATGCATCAGCTCCCGTAGCGCTTCCCGCGATCCGTCTGCGACGTCCGGGTCGCCTTAGTGGGCGCTGCCGTTCCGTATCCGCCGCAGATAGAACTCCGCCAATTCCAGGTCGCCCGCCTGCGTAATCTTCAGATTAACCGCTGAACCATGCACCACGGCTACGGGAATTCCCGCGCGCTCGGCGAGCGATGCCTCGTCGGTGCCCCAGAAGCCGTCGGCGGTTGCCTCGGCAAAGGCGCGCTGGAGCAGCCCGTATCGGAAGCCTTGCGGCGTCTGCGCCTGTACGACGAACTCCCGCGGAATGGTTGCGGTGATAATCGCCCCATGCGCCGTGCGCTCCACCTGCTTGATGGTGTCCACCGCGGGCATGCCCACGATGGCGGCGCCGTACTCGGCGACTGCGTCGATGGTGCGCTCGATGGTCGCCGCGTCGATCAGCGGGCGAACCGCGTCGTGCACCAGCACGATGTCGTCGGCCTCGGCGGGCAGCGCGGCCAGCGCGTTGGCCACCGATTCCTGGCGCTTTTCGCCGCCTTCCACCACACGCACGCGGCCCCCGAAACCGTATTCGGCGATCTGGGCCTCGACGCGCTCCGTCTCCGCTTTGCGCGCGGCAACCACCATCGACGTGACTCGCGGCGCCGCGGCAAATGCGCGCAGCGAGTGAATCAGGATGGGAACGCCATCCAAGGCAAGAAACTGCTTCGGCTGGGGGCCGGCCATCCGGGTCCCCAATCCGGCAGCAGGAAGAATCACAAAGACCTGCATGATTGGTGGAGTATAGCACCGAGTGGACCGGCTCATAACAAACGTTATGGCCTAGAGGGCCAACCCGAATGCTGCTTGGCGAGGAGCATCTCGCTGGTCGCGCGGAAACCGAAACCTTCATAGATTGAACGCCCGGCGTCGCTGGCATGCAGCGTCACAACGCCAATGTGCCGCCGATCCGCCTCGGACAGGCAAAGTCTCACCAGTTCGTGGGCGATACCGCGTTTGCGGAAGTCAGGCTCGACAAAGATGTTGAGCAGATAACCGCGCTGCTCTCCCGATGGGTCCAGCGGGAGGGGCGGCCAATCGAGAATCAGAAGCCCGGCCGATGCCACAGGCTGTGCTTCCTCGCTGGTGATCCAGCCCAGGTACTTGTCCTCGCGCATCATCCGCACGATCCACGGCTCGGAGTTCCGCCGGACGATCTCGAGAGTTGCCTCGTCGGCGCTTTGCATGGCCGCGAACATGGCCTTGCGGTGGGTGGCGATTAATGCGGCGTCATTGGGGGTTGCGACACGAGTCTGCAACATGCTGCTCAGTATAAGAGGCTGGCGGGCAAGACCCTTCAGAAGGCAGCGGTTGTCCGGCGCAGGGTTCGAAATCAGTGCTCAACGCCGTATCATCCTTTCGTGCACTTCCCTTCGCCAAACGTGCCCCCGCTCGACGCCTCGCTACTCAAGCCCGGCCTGCGCCTCGCCGTTGCGCTCTCGGGCGGCGCGGATTCGGTGGCCCTTTTGCGCTTGCTCGTCGAGCGGCGCGGCGAGCTTGGCTTCGCGCTTCATGTGGCTCACCTGCACCACGGCCTGCGCGGCGCCGAGGCCGACGGCGACCTCGCCTTCTGCCGCGAGCTGGCCGAAAGAATGGGCCTGCCTTTCCACGAGGCGCGCGTCGACACGACCCGCGAAGCGCAGCCCGATCCCGGATCCGGCAAGGCCGCCGAAACCATCGAAGAAGCGGCGCGCCGGCTGCGTTACGCGTGGTTTCGGCAGCTCATGGCGTCTGAAAACCTCGATGCCGTCGCCACCGCGCATACTCTCGACGATCAGGCCGAGACCGTTCTCGCCAAGTTCCTGCGCGGTGCGTGGACCGAAGGCCTGTCCGGCATTCACCCGGTGCTTACGTTCCCCGAAGGCCGGATCGTGCGTCCTCTCCTCGCCGCCACCCACTCCGAAATCGAGAGCTACCTGCGCGAGCTCGGCCAGGACTGGCGCGAGGATACCTCAAACCGCCACGTGACCTTCACACGCAACCGCATTCGCCACGAGCTGCTGCCTCTGCTTGAGGGCTGGAATCCGCGGCTGCGCGAGCACCTGGCGCAGATGGCCGAGCTGGCCCGCGATGAGGAAGTATGGTGGCAAGCGGAGATCGCCCGGCTGGCCCCGCAAATGATCCTGCCGGGGCGTCCGGTGCGCGGAGGCGGTCGCGCCGCGGGTGCGGGACTTGCCGCCGGGCTGTCCATCGAGGTGGGCCGCCTTGCTGTTCTGTCTCCGGCGCTTCAACGCAGGCTCATCCGCCACGCTGCGGAGCGGCTTGGCGCCTCGCTCGACTTTGCCGCCACCGAATCCGTTCGATCGCTCGCCCTCGCCGGGCGCGCCGGGCAAAAGCTGACGTTGCCGCAGGGCTTGCGCGCCGAGCGCACGGCCCGCGAGCTTCGGGTGACTTTCGGAACAGGATCCGGCCCAAAACGGGAGAGGCCGGAGGCCCTCGAATTCGAGCTCCCGATTCCCGGCGAAACCGATGCTCCGGCCTTCGGCCTCCGCCTGCGGGCCGGAGTGTCCGATTCTGCGACACAAGTCGGGACCCCAGCCAATCCCGCCGGCCCCGCAGGCAAGGTCGCCGTTCTGCGCAACTGGCGCCCCGGCGACCGGGTGCGCCTCCGTTACTCAAGCGGGCCACGAAAGGTGAAGGAAGTTCTGGAACGTCTGCGGGTTACGGGAACCGACCGCGACCTCTGGCCGGTGCTGGAACTCGACGGCCGCATCGTCTGGATGCGGGGCGTCGAACTAGAGCCGGAGCCGGGCCTCGCGATTCAGGCCATCTTCGATGGGGAGAGCGCCTCTCCCGCCCCTCCGCAGTCCAACGGGAAACGCCGTTAATCCGCGGGCTTCTACCCCTTTCGTAGCAGGGAAAAACCTCAAAAGCCGACCCGCCCGGGGAGTACAATCGGGATACTGCTACCCTAGCGGCGCGCTATGCGTGTCGGTAAGGAGAGATGTTCCTTTTGCCACTTCGCGGGGCGCGCGAGCGTCTAACAAGGAAGTGGCGTTTGGCCAGGGACCGGCGAGGCGGGTGTGATCGTCGCCCGCTCACCGCCGCGAAAAGGAGACGTGGGTGAACTCGAGCGTTAAAACCATCATGTTTTGGGTCTTCATCGCCATCTGCCTCGTGCTGCTGTGGAGCGTGGTGGAGAGGGGCACAAACATGAACAAAGAGGCGGAGTTTGCCTACTCCGACCTCTACGACAAGGTGGCGAACAACCAGGTTCAGGACGCTACCATTCAGGGGGACGACCTGCACGGCCACCTGAAGGGCTCGCCGAAGGATCAGTTCCACACCGCCCTGCCGAGCGACTACCAGGACCTGTTGAAGGCGATGGTCGCCGCCAAGGTCGTCGTCTCCATCAAGCCGCCGCAGAATAACGTCCTCATTCCTCTTCTCATCAATGCGGGCCCGTTCGTGCTTCTGATCGCCGTGTGGTTCTTCATGCTCCGCCAGATGCAGTCGGGCGGCAACAAGGCGCTGTCGTTCGGCAAGAGCCGCGCGCGCCTGCTCTCGATGCAACAGAAAAAGGTCACGTTCAAGGACGTGGCCGGCGTGGATGAAGCCAAGGAGGAACTGAAGGAGATCATCGAGTACCTGCGCGAGCCGCAGAAGTTCCAGAAGCTGGGCGGGCGCATCCCCAAGGGCGTGCTGCTGGTCGGGCCTCCGGGCACCGGCAAGACCCTGCTGGCGCGCGCCGTGGCCGGCGAGGCCAACGTTCCGTTCTTCTCCATCTCCGGCTCCGACTTTGTCGAGATGTTCGTCGGCGTGGGCGCCAGCCGCGTGCGCGACCTGTTCGAGCAGGGCAAGAAGAACGCTCCCTGCATCATCTTCATCGACGAGATCGACGCGGTCGGCCGCCATCGCGGCGCCGGCCTGGGCGGCGGTCACGACGAGCGCGAGCAGACGCTGAACCAGTTGCTCGTCGAGATGGACGGCTTCGAGTCCAACGACGGCGTGATCCTCGTCGCCGCCACCAACCGGCCCGACGTCCTCGATCCCGCGCTGCTGCGCCCCGGCCGCTTTGACCGCCGCGTGGTCGTCGGCCTGCCCGACATTCGCGGGCGCGAGGAAGTTCTCAAGGTTCACATCAAGAAGGTTCCCGTGTCGGATGACACCAACCTGAACGTGCTGGCGCGCGGAACGCCGGGCTTCTCAGGCGCGGACCTGGCCAACATGGTGAACGAGGCGGCGCTGAATGCGGCGCGCCTGAATCGCAAGCAGGTCACGATGTACGACTTCGAGCTCGCCAAGGACAAGGTCCTGATGGGCGCCGAGCGCAAGTCGATGCTGCTCACCGACGAGGAGAAGCGCGTTACGGCGTATCACGAGGCCGGCCATGCGCTGGTGTCGCTCATGCGCGACCACTCCGACCCGGTGCACAAGGTCACCATCATTCCCCGCGGCATGGCGCTGGGCGTCACCGTTCACCTGCCCGACGACCGCCACAACTTCACGCGCGAATACCTCGAAACGCGGCTGGCCATGCTCTACGGCGGGCGCGTGGCCGAGGAGGTCTTCCTCAACCAGATGTCCACCGGCGCAGGCAATGACATTGAGCGGGCCACCGAACTGGCGCGGGCCATGGTCTGCGAGTACGGCATGAGCCGCCTCGGTCCGCTCACCTTCGGCAAGAAGGAAGAGCAGATCTTCCTGGGCCGCGAGATCGCGCAGCACCGCGACTTCTCTGAGGAAACGGCGCGGCAGATCGACCAGGAGGTTCGTCGCCTGATCGACGAGGCCTACCAGGCGGCGCACACGGTTCTCGAATCGAATCAGGATGCCATGCACCGCATCGCCGCGGCGCTGCTGGAGCGCGAGACCATCGACTCCGAGGAGCTCAAGCTGCTCATCGAAGGCAAAGAGCTGCCTCCGATGCGCTCCTCGCTGGCCACTCCCAGCGATACGGGCGGCGGCTCGCAGCAGGTGCTCAAGCCCGAGAGCCGCGGACCGAGCTCCGGCATTCCCGAGGGCTCGCCTTCTCCGGCATAAGAAACAGGGAATAGCCAGTAGGGAATTGGGAATAGAAGGGGCTGCTCTCCGGGGCAGCCCTTCCGTTTGATCCATCGCCGCTCACCGCGGAGCTCACCACGGCAGCGAATCGAAGCCGGGAATCGGAAACCGCGCGCTCAGATCGCGGACCTCGCCTGAGATCCTGGCGAGCCGGACTTCATCGCCGGAATGCGCGAGCGCGTCGGCGATCCAAACGGCGATCTGCCGCATCTCCGCTTCTGTCATCCCGCGCGTGGTGCAGGCCGGCGTGCCCAGGCGAATGCCGCTCGGCCGGAGCGGAGGATTCGGGTCGTCGGGAATCACCTGCTTGTTGGTCGCGATGCCGGCCTTTTCGAGCGTCTGCTCGGCGCGCTTGCCGTCCAGGCCATAGCTCGAGATCGTGTCGGCCACCATCATGTGGTTGCTTGTGCCGCCGGTCACCAGCGTGACTCCCGCGCCAGTAAGCCCCTCGGCCAGCGCGAGCGCATTCCTGAGAATCTGGCTCGCATACTCCTTGAAGCTGCTTTCCGCCGCCTTGCGAAAGGTAATCGCCGCCGCCGCAATGCTGTTCATGTGCGGCCCTCCCTGCAGTCCGGGAAAGACCGAATTGTCGATCTGCCGCGCCAGTTCCTTCCGGCACAGAATCATCCCGCCGCGAGGGCCGCGAAGGCTCTTGTGTGTCGTTGTGGTCACGATGTCGAATCCGGCGTCGAGCGGGTTTGGCAGCACATCGGCCGCGATCATGCCCGCCACGTGCGAGACGTCGGCCATGGCCAGCGCGCCCACTTCGGTGGCGATGGCGCGAAATGCAGAGTAGTCGTACTCGCGCGGATAGGATGTGTAACCGCAGAGCACGATCTTCGGCCGATTCTCGAGCGCCAGGCGTCGCACTTCGCCGAAGTCGATGGCCCCGCCGCGGCCGGGCGCGGTCTTGTAGCGGATAAAGTCGAAGAGCTGCCCCATGTGCGACACCGGAGCGCCGTGCGTCAGGTGCCCGCCGTGCGAGAGGTCCATGCCCAGGATCGTGTCTCCCGGCTTCATGAACGCCAGATATACGGCCTGGTTCATCGGCGAGCCGGAAAGCGGCTGGACGTTCGCGTGCTCGGCGCGGAAGAGGCGACAGGCGCGGTCGCGCGCCAGGTTCTCCAGCCGGTCCGAGAACTCCTGCCCGGCGTAGTAACGGCGCCCCGGATACCCTTCGCAGTATTTGTTCGTGAGCACGGACCCGAGAGCGGCCAGCACCTCGGGATAGGTGTAGTTCTCCGAGGGGATCAGGTTGATTCCCTGCTGCTGGCGAAGCTCTTCGCCGGCAATCGCCTCGAAGACCTCGGAATCGGAAGCAAAACAGAAATCGCGGAACGCGGTCATGGGCAGTCCTTTCCTCGCTGTCGCTGAAGAAACTTGGACAATCTGCCCAGGCGATCGGCTGCTGCGGTCCGCGAACGCAAGAAGACGCGCACGTGCGAACCGCATGAGGACTGCCTCGCGCTCCCCGGTGGTGGCCCACCTGAATCGCCAGTTACGCGAGGGGCTCTGGAGCGGCCAGCGTCTGCTCCGCTCCAGAGACCACAGAGTAACACAGGGCCGGAGAGCTCGATCCTGCTGCGCCTTCTATTTCCGCGCGGGATTTCACGGACACGACGATGGCTCAGCGCCGTCCGCGGTTCACTGTCAATTGTCTGCACTTCCTGTATACTTCCCCCGCAGACGAACACCGCCCGCTTGTGCGCCTGAGAGTCGCGGCCGGAACCATCTGTCCCCAGCGAGACCATGCAGAGGAGTATTCCGAGATGCACGCATCCGTACGCCATTCTTCCGTCTTCACGTCACTCATCCTTCTTCTTGCCGCACTGGCCTCGCTCGCGCACGCCGCGCCGGTGCTGATGATCTCGATCGACGGCCTCAAGCCCGAATACATCACTCAGGCCGACGCGCACGGCATGAAGCTTCCCTATCTGCGCACGCTCCTCGCCAACGGGACCTACGCCGACGGCGTGGTGGGCATCTGGCCCACCATCACCTATCCCAGCCACACCACGCTCGTCACCGGCGTGTGGCCGGCCGAGCACGGCATCGCCAACAACCACGAGTTCGACCCCTTTCAGCAGTTCGGCGGCGCGTGGAACTGGTACGCCGCGCAAATCCGCGTGCCCACGCTCTGGCAGGCGGCGCACAAGGCCGGCCTGCGCACGGCGAGCATCGGCTGGCCCGTCAGCGTCGGCGCCACCGGTGTCGACTACCTCATCCCCGAGTACTGGCGTGGCGAGAACGTCTCGGGGTCGCCGGATCCGGGCGACCGTTTGCTCATGGCGGCGCTGGCTCGGCCCGACACGCTCATCCAGCAACTGGAGCCCGCCGCAGGCCCCTACATGAGCGGCAACGAAACCACGACCGGCGGCGACGAAACCAAGACGCGCTACGCGCTCGAGGTTCTGCGCCGCTACAAGCCCGCCTTCATGACCCTTCACCTTAGCTCGCTCGACGACGCCCAGCACGCGCACGGGACTTTCAGCCCCGAGGCCTGCCGGGTCCTCGAAGCGATCGACGGCATGGTGGCGCGGCTGGCGAAGCAGGAGTTCGCCAACAACCCTGCCGCCGTGCTCGTCGTTGTCTCCGACCACGGGTTCATGAACATCACGAACTACGTCAACCTGGCGATTCCGTTCGTGCAGGCAGGGCTCATTGACGCCACCGTTTCTCCCGCAAAGGGCCTGGCGGTTAAGTCCTGGAAGGCCGAGCCGTGGCTGGCGGGCGGCATGGCGGCCGTCATGCTCAACGATCCCAACGACCACGCGACGGAGCAGCGGGTGCAGGCGATGCTGACGAAGCTCGCGGCCGATCCCGCGAACGGCATCGCGGAGGTCCTCGACCGTGCAGCGATCGAAAAGCGCGGCGCCTTCCCCAGCGCGGCGTTTCTCGTGGTGCTCAAGCCCGGCTACTACACGGGCTCAGGGCTCAGCGGCAGCCTGGTGACGCCTGTCCCCGGTACGCGTGGCTCGCACGGATTCTCGCCGGAGTATCCCGAGATGCGCGCCTCGTTCTTTGCCGTGGGCGCCGGCATCGCGCACCATCGCGATCTCGGCGTCGTCGATATGCGCCAGATTGCACCGACCGTGGCGGGAATCCTGCATGTTGCGATGCCGGCCGCGAAGGCCACGCCCCTTCACGTCCAGCCGTAGCGCGGTAGAGTTCATGAAACAAAATGGGGATCGGACGACTGAGTCCGATCCCCTAGTCCCTAACCCTTGTTTCCTGTCGTTTCAGAAGATCTTGTAGCTGATTCCCACGCTGCCGCCGTAAGGGGAGAGCATTGGGGTCACGCGCCATTGCTGGAACTCGAAGTCGAAGGCGCGCAACGTGAGCCGGCGAGTCAGCCGGTAGTCAACTCCGCCGCCGTAGGCCAGCACGAACGTGTTCCCGGTGAGGAAATCGCCATTGCCCAGCCCGACCAGGAATTTCCCGTAGGGCGTCACCCGGTGGTAGGTGACGATCGGCACCCGCGGGCCGATCAGGTAGGTGTTCTCGTCGATTCCCAGATACTCGTTGAAGCGCAACCAGCGGCCTTCCGCTTCGATTCCAAGCCAGCGGTTGAACTGCGCATCGACGAAAGCGCCTGGACCATAAAGGCGATTGGGACTGGTTTGCGCAATGCCCTCACCCGCGTAGTCGGGCTGGTACATGGAACCGAGCGCGCCTGCGGAGAGGGTGAATTTGCCTGCGGTAGCCGCAGGCACAACCTGGGAGCGGACGGAAACGCAGACCAGAGAGAGAGCAATGGGGAGGAGTGAAAGGATCGATCGTCTCATGAACACTACGCACATCCCATCCCTGTGAGTCGTTCAATCGGGGGCTATTCCAGATCCGACTCACGCAGCGAATTGGCGAAAGGGCGCTGTGCGTGACCACACAGCGCCTCTGTCGGCGAGACCCATTCTAGCTTACGGTTGCGGGTTCTGCGCTTGCTGTCCCGGAGGAGGCGCGCCAGCCCCGGCCTGTTGCTGGTCGGGCTGGCCGGCGGCGCTGGATGCAGGTTGAGCCGGTGGTGCTGCCGGCTGGGCATTGTCGGGTGCGGCGGCCGGCTGTTCGCTGGCCGGCTGAGCGGCCGGGGCCGCAGCCGACGACGGCGCCGCGCTGGCGGCTTCATACCGCTGCAGCTTGTAGAAGATCGGCGTCACCTCGAACGGCATCTTGTCGCGGGCGTTCATCGGCGCATACCGCTTGGCGGTCAGCATGTGCACCCTGTCGTCCCAAGGATCGGTCTTCAGCCAGCTTCCCAGCGGCAACGCCCCAGTCTGCGCCAGGTCGTCCCAGTTCAGCTTGGGAGCCATGTGCGCGAGGTCGCCCATCCACGGCGTGCCATCGGCCTTCAGCAGCGAATCGCCCAGCTTCGGCGTGTTCAGAGCCTTCAGGACCCTGGCCCGGTCCGCCAACTGCTCGTGATACAGGCCCGCGTTCGCCAGCCTGTCTTTGTACATGGAGTTCCCAAGATACTCCATGGCCTTCTTCGCCGCGGTCCCGTTGTCCACGTCGGAGTGGTTCATGTTGATCTTCTGGAACGTCGTAGTGTCGGGGAACAGCAGACGGTCATTGAAGGCGTAGCGCGTGTCGATGTGATGACCCATGGCGATGTGCGCCAACTCCATCGCCACCACCGAAGCAATCGCTTCCTCGCTGGGCAGACTGTCGATGAGGCCCTTGCTCAGCAGGATCGTGTCGCCCACGGTTGTGGCTTCCACGGTGCCGGTCAGCAGGACGCGCGTGTGAATCTGGTCTGTAAAGGCCAGGTTGTTCGGCACCACAAGGTTGATCACGATCTGGTCCAGCACCTTGTTCTCATAGCCGCCTGCGTCGAGCGGCGCCACCAGGCCGGCTTCCACCAGGCGGTCGATAACGTTGTTCTCGGCCTGCATGATCCACATACGGGAGGCCTGCAGCGGACCCACGTCTTGCGAATCGTCGCTCTTGTCCACCGCTTCGTCCACCTTCACCCTCACGTTCTCGCTCTCACGCGTGGGCAGCTTCAGCGAGTAGCCCCAGAAGTGCGTCTGCGCCTTCAAGCCGACGGACTTGTTGGACGCGGTGCGCTGCGTCTCCTCGACATAGACGGCCACCGGCAGCCAGATGCCCGGCTGCACGTTCATCCGCCAACTGTCGAAGTGGAAGTAGTACTTGGACGCATCCTCTGAGGTGGGGCCGCTGTACGTGCCGTTGAAGCGGACTACGTTGCCGCCTTCATCTTCAACCCAGATACGGCCGTAGAAACGGCCCATGCTCACGCCCTTCACGTTCGCCCTCGGGTGGACGTCGAAGACCCAGGTCCGCACCGAGCCGAGAAACTCGCGGCGTACAAAGCTGAACTCATAGTGGTTCCGGTCGAAGCCCGACGGATCGATGAACATCATTTCCATAAAGCCGTCCGGGTTGTACGTGAACTTCTCCAGCCCCAGCGCCTTGCTCAGGCCGAACATGGCCGACAGTGAACCCTTGAAGAACCCATGCCGGGCCTCCGTCTTGGGTTTGTAGGTCTCGTGGAAAAACTCCCTGCCGAAGTCGATACGGCTCAGCATGTATTGGTCGTCGACAGGCACGGAGTAAAGCTTCACGTCCGGCCGCGTGTCCTGGATGTAGGTCTCCACCAGCGGCGTGCGCAGTTGGATGTTCTTGATGAGCACCTTCTCCCGAACAATTGCTTTTTGGATCAGTGCGGATTGCTCACCGGTGAGCCGACGCGCCTGTTCGTACTTCGGTTCTTTCTTGGCATACGCGCTCGCAACACTCAGGGAGAGGATCAGGAAGGTTAGGGGGATCTTCCGAAACGTCATGTGCGACTCCTAATTGAGCTCTTTTCGGCTTCTTCTCGGGCCCATCGCGCTTTTGGGAGACGGTGGCCGGGCCTCGGTCACATGCCTCCTTACCATCGTGATGCTACGCCAACTGGCGGGCGATTCTACGCCAATTGGAAAGTGATGGTAATCTTCGTCGTTACGTCAACCGGACGGCCGTTGCTGGTCGCCGGACGGAATCGAATCTGCTCTGCCACGCGCTTGGCTTCTTCATCCAGCCCGTGGCCCAGGCCCTGCAGCACGCCGCGCACCACAACCTGTCCGCTGGCGAGAAACGTCACGCTCAGCACGACATCGCCCTGAACGCGCAATTGCCGCGCTTCGTCCGTGTATTGCACCGGAGGTTTCGAGAGCACCTCCACCTCGGTCGAGCGAATCGGCTCGTTGAGCACCTTCGGCGCCGCGGCCACCTGTGTCATTTGCGGAATCCCGGCCGAGACGACCTTGCCGTAATTCCCCGGGGTGTTCGTTCCGGTGGCTCTGGGAATGCCCGCTGAGCCCACCTTGCCCACAACGCCGGCGCTCGATCCGAACTTGGTCCCATTGCCGATGCCCGTCGAACCCACAACGCCGTGTGGCGCCACCGCCGGGCCTTGCATACCGCCGTACGGATTGCCGATGGCCGCCACCGTGGCCGGCCGTGTCGCATTGGGATTGGGAGTCACCCCGAAGGTCTGGCCCAGATGCACCGGGGCCGTCGACGGCTTCACCTGATTGTTCTGCGCAGGCATCGCGGCGGCGGCCAGCGCGGCCTTGGGCTGCGGCGCCAGCACCACCGTTTGCTGCTTGGGCTGCGTCGGCAGGTTCACCTTGGCTTCCATCTGCACCGGCTTCGGTTCCGGCTTCGGTTTTGGCATCTCGATCTGCCGCGGCTGTAGCTGAACCTTTGGCGGCTCGGGCGGTGGCGGCAGCTCCCGCGGCGGCTGCTGCTTGATCTTCACCGGCTCCGGCGGCGGAGTGTTGGGGACGATCAACTCCGTCATCTCGTAGTGCTGTTGAAGGACCTGCCTAGCCGTCATGCCAACGATGATGACCGTGGCGGCGATCGCGATGTTGATGCCCCAACTCATGACGAATGCGACAGGCCGGGCCTCGGGCTCGGGCAGTAAACCGAAAGTTCGACCTGCGGTATATTCCATCGGCATTTCTAAATTCCTCGTTTGCGGCCCCCCCCCCGACGGGAGGGCCCGCAAGTTGAAAATCCCATCATCGGAGGAGGCAAACGGTTATAACGGCCGGTTGCTTCGCTATTTCACCTCTTATGTTTACGACGTCGAATCCTGCTCAAAGTGCTTACGCCATCTTGCCGGCATTAGATAAATTCAATCCTCACGCCGGTTG
>JBEKUS010000115.1:0-12645 GCA_049514795.1 Occallatibacter sp. | reverse complement strand
CCTCTCTGGGCGACGACATGGAGATGCGCAGCAGGACCGACGTGCCGATGGGCGCCATGTGGACCTACGCGAACAGTCCGGAACCAGATCCCTCCTATGTCTCCGATCTGCGCGGTGCGGCTTCTGTGGCGCACATTTACGGCCAGAACCTGGTGGGCGCGGAGTCGATGACCTCGCGCGGACCGGCCTGGTCGTTTTCGCCAAACAACCTGAAGAAGGTTGCCGATTTGGAGTTTGCACTCGGCGTGAATCGCTTCGAGATTCACGAGTCGACGCATCAGCCCGTGGCCGACATGGCGCCGGGGCTGACTCTCGGGCCGTTCGGCCTCTGGTTCAACCGCAACGAGACCTGGGCGGACGAAGCGGCGCCGTGGGTGACTTACCTGGCGCGCTGCTCTTACCTGCTGCAGCGGGGACATTACTCGGCCGACGTGGCGTATTTCTACGGCGAGGAAGGCCCGTTGACGGCGGTCTTCGGCTGGAAGGCAATCGAGGATGCGCCGGACGGGTACGGCTTCGATTTCGTCAACAGCGACGTCGTGCTTCATGAATTGACCGTGAAGGATGGGAAATTAGTGACTCCCGGAGGCACAAGTTACCGGGTGTTATACCTGGGCGGACGCAGCCAGCGGATGACTTTGCCGGTCCTCCGCCAGATAAAGAACCTGGTCGAGCAGGGAGCGGTCCTGGTGGGGAATCGGCCCGTGGATTCGCCGAGCCTGGCGGACGATGAGCGAGAATTCCAGCGGATCGCGGACCGGCTCTGGGGTCAGCGGGCAGAAGATCAGTTCTGGGGTCTGCGGATCGCAGATCAGCTCCGCGGGAAGAAGGCGGAAGCAGGAGCCGCGGAGCGCAAGGTCGGGATGGGATCTGTCTTCGCAGGGATGACAGCAAATGAGGCACTGGCGAAGCTGAGCGCCGCGCGCGATTGGGAGTACACAAAGCCCGAGCCGGACACCACTCTGATGTTCCTTCATCGCAAACTGGACGACGGAGACCTCTATTTCGTCGATAACCGCGTGGATCGCGCTGAGAATGTGGATGCGACATTCCGTGTAGAGGGGAAGACGCCGGAGTTGTGGGATCCTGCGACCGGCAAAACGCAGCCCGCATCGTATCGCATCGCGGATGGGCGCACGACGGTTTCGCTGGACCTCGACCCGTATGGAACGACATTCGTCGTTTTCCGCACACCGGCAGAGGCGGCGACACGCCAACTGACCGAGCCGGCGGAAACAGCGGTCGCAGGACTGGACGACGCGCTGAATCAGAACTGGCATGTGAGCTTCCAGGCGGGCCGAGGAGCGCCGGAATCGGCGGAGTTCGATCGGCTGACTTCCTGGAGCGAGAGTGCAGACGCGGGGATCAAGTACTTCTCCGGAACGGCGACGTACTCGAAGACGATCGACCTACCGGCGAGCGCGCTTGCACCGGGCGCGCATGTGGGTCTCGATCTCGGCGACGTTCGGGATTTGGCCGAAGTCGCGGTGAACGGCAAGTATCTCGGCATTCTGTGGAAGAGGCCGTTCCGGATCGATCTTACGGGCGTGCTCTTGCCAGGCAGCAATCAGCTCGTGATTCAGGTGACGAATCTCTGGGTGAATCGCATGATCGGCGATCAGCAGCCGTGGGCCGTGAAGAAGTACACGTTCACCGACTTCGCGCCGTACAAGGCCGATTCGCCATTGTTGCCGTCGGGGCTTCTTGGGCCGGTGCGGCTGGTTTCTGCCGGCGCACAGTGAGGGCCGCTGCGGCGCAAATCGGCCAGCGAGATCCTCACGCTCTGTTGACACAGCGCGCGAGAAAAGACTTGCAGACGGCAGAGGAAGTTCGAAAGAATGGGTGAGCGGCATTCCCCGGAACCGGGCCTCTGAGCCCGAAGCGCCGCGAACAAAAGGATCGTCAGAGATCTGCAAGCAGGAGGTCCTCATGAGCAGTGTGCGAGTGCTCGTCGGCACGCGCAAAGGCGCGTTCGTTCTCACTTCCGACGGCAAGCGAAGAGATTGGTCGGTGAACGGGCCGTTTTTCGCCGGCTGGGAGATCTACCACATGAAAGGCTCGCCGGTGGCCCCCGACCGGATCTACGTCTCGCAAACCAGCGGATGGTTCGGGCAACTGATCCAGCGCTAGGACGACGGCGGAAGGACGTGGCACCAGCCAGGTTTGCCGAATGAGGCGATTCCGCCGGCTGGTCCGCCGGCGGCGCTGCCGAACCGGTTCGCGTACGACACGTCGGAAGAGACGGGCAAGCCGCTGACCACGCACCAGTGGTACGACGACACGCAGCATCCGTGGGAATTTAAGCGCGTGTGGCACCTGGAGCCGTCGCTCACCGAGGCAGACACAGTGTATGCGGGCGTGGAGGACGCGGCGCTGTTCCGCTCGACCGACGGCGGCGAGAACTGGCACGAGCTTGCCGGGCTGCGCGGTCACGGTACCGGTCCCAAGTGGCAGCCGGGCGCAGGCGGCATGGGGCTGCACACAATCATCCTCGACCCAAGCAACCCGCGGCGCATCTACGTTGCGATCTCGGCTGCGGGGGCGTTCCGCACCGACGATGGCGGCGCGACGTGGAAGCCGATCAACAAGGGGCTGGTGTCGAACTTCATGCCGGATCCGAAGGCCGAGGTGGGCCACTGCGTGCATCACGTGGCAATACATCGCGCGCGGCCCGACGTGCTTTTCATGCAGAAGCACTGGGACGTAATGCGCTCCGACGACGCCGGCGAGAACTGGCGCGAGGTGAGCGGCAACCTGCCCACCGATTTCGGGTTCGTCATCGACGTGCACGCACACGAACCGGAGACGCTCTACGTGGTGCCGATCAAGAGCGACTCGGAGCACTTCCCAATCGACGGCAAGCTGCGCGTCTACCGCAGCCGCACGGGCGGAAACGAATGGGAGCCGCTGGCAAAGGGGCTGCCGCAGCGCGACTGCTACGTAAACGTACTGCGCGACGCGATGGCCGTGGACTCGCTCGACAAGTGCGGCGTGTATTTCGGCACAACCGGCGGACAGGTGTACGCCTCAGCCGATGCCGGCGACAGTTGGGCGCCGATCGTGCGCGATCTGCCGGCGGTGCTGTCGGTTGAGGTGCAGACCTTGAACTAGGGACCAAGGGAACGAGGGAGCAAGGGAGCAGCGCTAAGGAGCGACGGTATTGAGCGAGAGCGAGAAAGCGGGAGCGGCGACGGTGCACGTGGGGCTGCCGTATCATCTGCGCAACCTGGCGCACGTTGAGGGCGACGTGCAGCTCGAAGTGAGTGCGCCCGTCACCTTGCGCGCTGTTCTCGACGCGCTCGAAGCGCGCTATCCCATGCTGCGTGGAACCATCCGCGACTACTCGACCGGCAAGCGGCGCGACTTCCTGCGCTTCTTTGCCTGCGAGGAGGATTGGTCGCTGGAATCGCCGGATAAAGTGCTGCCCGATGCGGTCGCGCAGGGGAAAGAGCCGCTGCTGATTCTGGGAGCGATTGCGGGCGGGTGAAGAAAGCAGGGAACGAGGGAACGAGGGAACAAGAGAGTAGGGTCCAGGGACCGGGGACGAGGGACTAGCGATCGACGGGCCGCGTTGGGGCGCGGATCAAGAATCACAACGCCAGACCGGTTGATTTGTGCGGCCGGGGCGCGTATGGTGCTCTTTTGCTGTATGCCGTTGTGTGTGCTGGCGCCGGAGTGCGTTGACGCGCATCTTGCCCCGGCGGCCCGGCTGCGCTGTCAACTGGT
The DNA here is from genome assembly GCA_049514795.1 of Occallatibacter sp. Lineage (GTDB taxonomy): Bacteria > Acidobacteriota > Terriglobia > Terriglobales > Acidobacteriaceae > Telmatobacter. The sequence goes on along the minus strand of JBEKUS010000115.1, from coordinate 8,919 downwards.
TTTCGCAAAGCATCGCAGCGGCGCACTCGATCGATGGAGCTGTGAATGACCCTGGTTCCGCGGTTTCTCCGGCCGGCGCCGCACATCGCGCGAGTTCCCGGCGAGCAGGCGCAGAGAATCTATCCCCGGCTGCGGTGGCAGATCCTCGAGTCAACGTTCATCGGGTACGCGGCCTTCTATCTGGTCAGGAACAATCTGCCTGTCGTCTCGAAGGAGATGGGCCAGGCGCTCAGCTACAGCAAAGACCAAATCGGCGACATGATGGCGGTGATGGTCGCGGTGTATGGGCTGGGCCGGTTCATCATGGGCTCGGTTTCCGACCGCAGCAATCCGCGATACTTCATGCCGCTGGGGCTGCTGCTGACAGCCGCATGCAACTTCGCCTTCGGCGCGGCGAGCAGCTTTCGCGTGCAGTTGGCGCTGTGGGCGGTTAACGGGCTGGCGCAGAGCATGGGATGGGCGCCGTGCGGGCGCTCGCTCAGCCACTGGTACAGCATCCGCGAGCGGGGAACGGTGTTCGGCTTCTGGAACCTGGCGCAGAACGTGGGCGGCGGATCGATCGGCGTGATCGCGGCGTACTCCGCGGAGTGGTTCGGCTGGCGGTCGGCGTTCTACGTGCCGGGAATTCTGGCGACGCTGTGCGCGATAACCCTGATGCTGCGGCTGCGCGACACACCGCAGTCCGAAGGGCTGCCGCCGATCGAGGAGTTCCGCGACGACTATCCCGACGAAAAGAGGAGAAACGGCGAGAAGGAGCTGGGCACGCGCGAACTGTTCGTCGACACCATCCTGAAGAACCGCTACCTGTGGCTGATCGCCGGCGGCAACTTCTTCGTCTACATCGCGCGCTACGCGATGCTCGACTGGGGGCCGACCTTCCTGAAGGAGGTGAAGCACGCGAGCCTGGGCGAAGGCGGCATCGGGACTCTGACGCTGGAGTTTTCCGCGATGGCGTCGACGGTGCTGGCCGGATGGCTCTCGGACAAGATCGGCGGGCGGCGCGGCATGATCTGCGTGGTGTGCATGGTTCCCGCGTTTCTGGCATTCGTCGGAATCCTGTACAGCCCGAACGACCGCGTCTGGATCGACATGGCGCTGTTCGGCGTGATCGGGTTCTTCGTCTATCCGGCACAGATGCTGCTGGGGATTTGCGCGCTCGATGTGACGTCGAAAAAGGCCGTCGGCACGGCGAACGGACTGCTCTCGATTCTCGGCTCGCTGGGGCGCGTGGCGGAGTCGAAGGGCATCGGTGCGCTGGCGCAGCACTACGGATGGAATGCGGCGCTCTACGGAGTTCTCGGGTCGGTGCTGCTGGGGATTCTGCTGATGTCGTTCCTGTGGAACCTGACGCCGAAGACGGCCGAGGCGCGGATTGCGGCGAGGCTGTGACACGGGGAAAGTGAGTTCGTTTCGCGGCGTGTGACGCACTGATTCTAAACGGGCAAAAAAGGCGCCCAAGAACTGCTTTTCGTGCAGAGCCGTTGCACTGGATTTGGTGCAGGAGGAGTCGAAATCCCCGATTTTTTGCGAAAGTGGGGCGTTTCTTGGGCCTCGTGTAGCTTAAAAGTCACAAAACCCACCCCCCTCCCCTGTTCTGTAAAGAACTGCTTTCGTTTCATAGGGTTGAGGCACACGTGTAGCGGTAGAGATGTCATTTCAAAGACGCTTAGCCGGAAAGATTAGACAGCAAAGGAATTAGGAGCCGGAGATCCGTGGTCATGGTCAGTGACCGATGATCTGCGATCAGGAGCCGGTTCACCCTTTGCTGAGTTCATTGTGCGCGAGGAGGGGGAAATAATCTGCAAAGAAGACAGGGATCAGGGAGCAGTGATCGCGCATGGCTCACGCCGTTCCTTTCGCCGTGTGAGGCGGAGGCGCTCAATGAGGAGGAACCAGACGCCAGTTGGCGGCCTTGCACTTTTGAAGCCACGCGATCATATCGAGGTTCCGGGCGCAGACATGAGGCAACAGGGAGTCATTTTCGCATTCTTGAGTTGCTATCCAGAGGTCGAGAATGCGATCCGCCTCGGGCTGTGGGACTAGCACCGCGTCGGCCCGCAAGCGGGCCATCTCGTGTAGGCCTAGCCAAAGCTGGACTTGAATGTGGCCGATGGTCGTCCGGTCCAGGTCTGGCGCGCGAAGTTCTAGCACCTCTGCCAGCTCGCTGGCGTCGGGCCATTCGGCGTTCACCCTAGGCAGGGAGACGCCCAGTGCGAAGACCGAGCCAAGCAGGGACAGGGCTTGTGCGCAGGACCCAGGGTCGCTTAGCGACCAGCTCCTCAGCTCCAGGGAAACACGCTTCAACAGAGCTCCGCGCAGGAACCAACGATGCTTCCCGGGATCCAGAGAGGACGCTAACGAAAGAAGACTCCCAGCGAGGCCCCCAGTCGGGGCGGACAGAAGCAGTCCATCCACCCAAAGCGGCGTTGCTACTCGATCCAGGAACCGTTCAATTTCTTCCGAGGAGACTCCTCGCGCCAATCTTAGGACATGGGAGAGATGGTGCAGACCAATGGCCGGCTGATGCCAATCCATCGGTGTCGAACTAACAATGAGCCGCTGGGCCGGTGCTTCCGATAACTCCGGTCGGCCGTTCTGTTCGACAATGCGTTGGAACGACACGAATGCATCAAGTTTAGGTGTCACTTCCGCGCGCCTCGCTCGCGCCCAGCGTTCGAGATCTATGTCAGCGATGGCAACGCAGAGGTCGTGGAAAACTTCTGAGCTTAGAAAACTTACGACCGCATCCAGCGGCTGCGTCTCCATAGCAGCCGCCAGAACGCGTCGATTATCGGGATTAGCCAGCTCAACGGCGAGGACGTTATAGACGCCCTCGAGCTCCTTTGTATTGGCTGCGTAGCCGAGGAAATTGCCGAGAGCGTCCAGCGGAGTCTCCAGCGCGTGCTTCACCAGCTGCCTGCGATTCTCCTCCTTGGCGAGATGCGCGGCGAGGGCGGCATAGACGCCCTTGAGCTCCTCAGTCTTGCGGGCGTAGCCGAGGAAATTGGCGAGAGCGTTCAGCGGAGTCTCCAGCGCGCGCTTCACCAGCTGCTTAACGTTCTCTTCTTTGGCGAGATCCGCGGCGAGGGCGGCATAGACGCCCCTGAGCTCCTCAGTCTTGCGGGCGTAGCTGAGGAAATAGGCGAGATCGTTCAGCGGAGTCTCCGGCGCGCGCTTCACCAGCTGCATAACGTTCTCTTCCTTGCCGAGATCCGCGGTGAGGGCGGCATAGATTCCCTTGAGTTCCTTCGTCTTGGCCGCGTAGCTAAGGAAACTGGCGAGATCGGCAAGCGGAGTCTCCAGCGCGCGCTTCTGCAGCCGCTCGCGATTCTCTTTTTTGGCGAGATCCGCGGCGAGGGCGTCATAGACGCCCTTGAGCTCCTCAGTCTTGCCCGCGTAGCTAAGGAAATTGCCGAGAGCGTCCAGCGGAGTCTCCAGCGCGCGCTTCAGCAGCTGTTTTCGATTCGCGTCTGAGGCCAGGGCGATACCGATATCGCGTGGTAGGAATACGCCAAGGTGATCCACCTGACGAAGGAAACTTTGGACCCAGTTCAGAGAGCCAATATCGATGAGACATTCAGGCCGAGCCAGCATCTGGTCTGCAACCTGTCGACCTTCATCCTCTAGCCCGACAGCGGCCAAGTGGCTAACCATCATACTTCCCGTGTGCGGATTTCTGAGAGATGCCTCGATGCGCAGCGCGGACTTGTCAACGGGCGAACGTACCGCGGCCAGAATGAGGCTGCCCAGCGCCGCGTGGGCCAGCCGGTATCGAACCCAGCTACTTGATCGCCCGGCTTGAGAACGGAACACCAGGCCAAGCTGCTGAGTGGATTTGCGCAGGGCCTCGTGGCGGTCCGGCAACGCTTCCTCAGCCAACGCCAATTCGACTTCCTGGCAGGCGCAAAGCAGGATGAGGTTCTGCGTCTCGCCCAGAGCGAGCTCGTTCAAATAGACTTCGCGAACCTCCTCAATCGCGTCCTGGGCAGTCAAAGTCCATTGGTGCCGCAGGAGTTGTGGCATGCGCCGAAGGACCGCGGCGCTGAACGCGATCAGATCTGTGGTCGTCTCCTCACTTTGCGGATCACCGCCGAACGTACGAACCCAATCGTCCAAAGCATCCGGCGGAGGTAGCGGCGGTTCGCTGGCATCTCCGTGTCGCCCTGCGAGCCGCCGATAGACCCCGAGAACCTCCGGCTGTCTTGCGCGAAGCGGGATCGTCGGGATTGACAAACCGTCGATGGGGCTGCCGCGTGCGGTGCGAAGCTCCCGTCCCACTAGCAGGAGCTTTGGACGTTGGCTTTGATAGATTTGCTCCCAGCCCAGCGCGACCTCCTTGGCAACGGCCTCGTCCAAGTGACAGTTGTCCAGCACAAATAGGCTGTCGGGGTGAGCGAAACGACGTATGTCCTCAATCAGCTCGTTGGCAATCCCGGCGGTCATCTGGGCATCGTTCGCGAAATCTAGGTAGTAAGCAGGTCGCCGCTGCTCGGCCGCCTCCAGGCCCAGCAGCCACGCGAGCACGGTCTTGCCCGACGCCCCGACCCCTCGGACAAGAGCGCGGCCAGATCGCTCCAGGTGGGCGAGGACTTCCTCGGTTGCTGCGGGCCGATATACACGCCTCGCTTCATAGTCTTCTTCGGTAGGGATGAATGCGCTGTCAAGCCGGCCCTCATCCGGACTTCGCCTCGCGCGGATCAGCGCGAAGTGGAGCGGGGCGTCGGCGAGCCGCAATACCTCGATTCGGGTGCGCGCAAACTCGGGGCGGGCTAGTTCCTCGACCAATCCGCCGCCGAAGACGAATTCAAGCCGATCCGGGTCGATGTGGGCTTCGTCGACAAATCTCTTACGCAAAGCCTCTAACTCTGTAGCGTTTGGCTGTGCGGCCGGATTACCAGACACGATTATCAGTCCCGAAAGCCGCGGACTACGATCGCGAGCGTGCTTCAAGTCTTTCTCTATGTGATTCCGAACGGCCGACCACGCCACAGCGGAGGTAGCCTCGACACCATCAATGCGTCCGTCGATGTTAGTCCAAGCGTCCGGCCAACCTTTGCGGGACTTACCTTTCTCGCTAAAGGCGCGAAAGTGGAAACGGGGGAACCGGCCTGGAAAGCGGATGCGGGCGTAGTCCTCCGCCACTCTCTGCATGTCCTCCGCCGACAGGCGCGCGAGGGACTCGGCAATTCTGGATTCGAGTAGGCTGCGTCCCTCCATCGCGCGGTGCAAGCCTCCGTCCTCACCTATTCTTCTGTTTCTGCTGTTGCGATTTTACTCCATATGGCCATCCGACCTTGCTCTGCGGGCGAGGTAATAAGAAACGGGCTTCACTTCAGTTGAGGAAAGCTACTTCCAATTGCCCATGAGGACGAAGGGGGCCCAGTAGTAGGGGTGGGAGAAATTAGCGGAGTTAGCGGGGTTAGCGGAGGCGGCGGAGTTAGCCGGGCTGGCGGGGCTTGGGGAGTCGACGGGGATGAAGCCGCGGCCGCTGGCGGCTGACTGCGGAGTGATCTTGCCCTGGAGCAGATCGAGCTGCGCCAGGCGCAGCGCTTCGGCTTTGGTGACACGGCCTTCGCCCGAGGCCCAGCGCTTGTAGAAGTCCGCCATGAGCGCGCCGGTGCTGGCGTCGTTCACCTCCCAGAGCGAGGAGATGACCGCGCGGGCGCCTTTCAACTGCGCGGTGGTGCCGAGGCCGTCGACCTCGCGGCCGTTGGAGGCGGCGCTGCTCATGCCGGTCTCGCAGGCGGAGAGAGTGAGCAGTTGGGTCTCGTCGAGCGCGATGCGCTGATTGTCGCGGAAGTCGGCAACGGTGAGATGGAAACCGGCGGAGTCGGCGTCCCTGCCCGCGAGCAGGAGATAGGACTGGCTGTCGTCGCCGGGCTTGAAGACAAAGTGGCTGGCGATGTGCACCACGGCGAAGTTGCGGTCGAGGAGACTCTCCATCGCTTTCTCGGTGAAGTTGCCGTCGAGCAGGATGGTGCCCGGCAAGGCTCCGGTGGCATCCTTCGCTTGCGCGTCGTGAACCACTTCGGCCAGCTCGCCGGCGACGGCGGGCAGGGCAGGAAGATCGTCCTCGTATTTGTGCGAGATGCCCATGGCCGCGGCGCTCAGGTTGCTCAGGTCGGGCTTCTCGGCGAGGTGCGGAATGCTCGCTGGAGTGATGGTGACGGTGGAGTACCGCTCGACGACGTAGTGCGCGCCGTCGTAGAGGGCGGCGATGGGCACGTAGCGCAGCACGCCGTCGAGCGACCAGACGAGTGTTTGGGCGTGGGCCTGTTCGAGGTCGGCGGCCACGGGCGCGATGAGGACGGCATAGAGCTCGGCGGCGAGGGGACGGGCGTCCGAGTGCGGATCGCGCAGCGCCTGCTGGAACGCAGCGACCTTGCGGTTGAGATCGGCGTCGCCGATTGCGACCTCGCGCGCCACGGCGGTCGCGCCGGTGACGACGATGACGCTCAAGCGGTCCTTGCCGACGAGCGTGTAGAGCGCGACGGCGCCCGGCGATTTGGCGATGACCTGCCGGAGCAGGCTCACGTTGCCCTTCACGTCGGCCACTTGCTGATTCGCGGCGCCGCCGCTGCCGAAGGCGACGTAGAGGCGCGCGTAGTAATCGTTCAGGCCCTTGCTGGCCGAGTCGAGCTGGCCGGAGAGATCCTGGAAGGTCTTCTCCTGGTCGGCGGTGCGGGCGCTGTTGCGCTTGAGTTGCGCCCACTGCTCGCCGAGGGCGACGATCTGCGCGGTCGAGCGGTCGTAGTCGGTCTTCGCCTGCTGCTCGGCCGGCGTGAGAGTGAGCGGTTGAAGCGTGTTCGCGGTCTCGCCGCGCACGTAGTCGGCGTACTCCTGATCCTTCAGGAGGTCGAGGGCCTGCTGCGCCTCGGGCAGGCGGCCCAGCGCGATGAGCAGCGAAGCCAGGTCGCGATAGTACTCCGTCTTGGAGGCGAGGAAGCTGCGCTGCAGCGCCGGATCGAGCCCCTGGATCTGGCCGCGGACCTGCTGCAGAAGGTTCACGGCCTGCTTGCCGTAGAAGACCGCGAGCGGCGGGTGCTCGGCCTGGTGGTTGCGCATCAGGTCGTGAAAGATCTGCGCTTCGCGGACCGGGTCGCCGACCGCAGTGGCCAGCGGCAGCGCCTGGGCGTAGTAGCCGCGCGCCTTCTCCTTGTCGCCCGCGTCGTTCCAGAAGCTGCCGAGATTGTCGAGCGCCAGCATCTCGCCGCGTCGATCGCCTACGGCGCGCCAGATTTCGAGCGCCTGCTCGTAGCTTTCGCGGGCCTTGTCCTTCTCGCCCAGGTCTTCGTACACCAGGCCCATGTTGTTCAGGGCGCGCGCCTCGCCATCGCGATTCTGCGCGGCGCGTTCGAGCTGGAGAACGAGGTTGTAGCACGCGATCGCGTTCTGCTTCTGATCGGGCGCGTTGAAGATGCCGGCAATGTCGTTGAGAGCCGACGCTTGTCCCGCGAGGTCGTGCAGATCTTTGTAGAGGCCGAGCGCGCGCATATAGTACTCGAGCGCCTGTTGCGGCTGGCCAAGGTCGTCGTAGACGACGCCGATGGCGTTGACCGTGTCGGCCAGTCCGCGGTGCTCGCCGCTGCTTGTCCAGAGCGTCATCGCCTGCTGGAGTAGGTCGAGGGCCTTCTGCATTTCGCCCAGGCGCTCCCAATCTTCGGCCATGTTGTGCAGCTCGCCGGCCTGCCCCGCCTGGTTGTTCAGGCTGCGATAGATGTCGAGCGCCTCGCTCAGCGTTTTGAGCGAGTCGAGGTTGCCGCCGAGATCGGATTCGACGTTGCCCAGGTTGTTGAGGGCCGCCGCCTCGCTGGCGCGATTGCCGAGCGCGCGCAGCAAAGGAAGAACCTGGCGGAAGGTGGCGAGCGCCTTCTGTTCCTCGCCGGTCTTGCGATAGAGGACTCCGAGATTGTTCAGTGCTCCGGCCTCTCCGGCGCGGTCGCCGACCTGGCGATAAAGCGGCAGCGCCTGCATATAGTCGTCGAGCGCCTTCGCCGGGTCGCTCATTTCGGAGGCACGGATGGCGAGGTTGTTCAGCGCCTTGGCTTGGCCATCCAGGTTGCCCGCCGCGCGCCACTTGGTGAGGGCCTGCGAGTAGAAGTCGAGCGCTTGCGCGTTGTTGCCCAGGTCGTCGTCGATGGCGCCGATGCGGTTGAGGGCCTGTGCTTCGAGATCGGGATCGTTGAGCTTTTGCGCGATCGCGAGCGCCTTGTTCTCGAGATCGAGACCCTTCTGGAAATCGCGCGAGTCGCCGGTGATCCATCCCATACCGGCGAGCGCAACGGCCTGGTTCTTCTCGTCGCCGGATGCCGTGGCAATGTCGAGGGCCTGCTGATAGGCGGCGAGCGCCTTGTCGTTTGCCGACTCGGTGCGGTAGCAGCTTGCGACGCCGTTGAGGGCGGAGGCTTCAAGAGACCGATCGTTGGCGGCGCGCGCCAGCGTGAGCGCCTGGTTGTATGCGTCCAGCGCCGTCTTCTCCTCGGAGATGAGGAAATCGAAGTCGGCGAGTGCGAGTTGGGCAGCGGCTTCTTTGGCGGCGTTGCGCGAGGCGTGCGCGGCGCGGACGGCGGCCTGGAGGCGGGTGAGCTTCTGCTGCGCCTCGGCGCTCAGCGCAGGGGGAGAGCTCTCGGGAGCGGACGCACCGGAACTCGCCTGGGTGGCGGCGCATGGGTACACGACTGCTGCGGCCAAACAAGCGATGGCCGAACAGACGCCAGCAAGAACGGCTGGGTTACGCATGGCCCGACCCCCGGCGGAGAATCACGCGACGGCGATGCGCTCATTGTAGGACAGGGAGTAGGTGTGATGTTTCAATAGGTTGTCCATCTGATCGGGACCTGTAAGGCTGAGTTTGAGAAGACTTGGCAGAACAGGAGACCAGATGGACTATCACAAGAATGCCCGATTAACGCAGATTGG
>JBEKUS010000114.1:0-12925 GCA_049514795.1 Occallatibacter sp. | reverse complement strand
TTTACCGCCGCGTCTGGGAAAAGTACCGCGAGATCGCCGCCCGCGAGCCCGATCGCGTCGTCCTCGTCGAAGGCGACCTCACCGTCGACGAAGTCCACGAGCAGATCGCCGAATCCGTCGCCGAGCGGCTCGTTCTGCAAATGAATCCCGCCTGAAGACTCTCGCCAGGGGGCACGGGGTATAATTCGCGAGCAGTTGACTTCCCAAGAACTCAAGTCTTCAAGCGAGGCTCTATGCAGTTCATTCTTCGTCTTTGTATCGCCGCCACCCTTGTGCTCGCTGTGCCGCTGGCCATCGCGGATCGTGCCGAGTCGAAAATCGAAGACCAGATCGGGAAACTTCGTTCGCTTCCTGACAATCAGCGGGCCGCGGCCACCATCAAGCTGGCCAATGAGGTGCAGGCCCTTCCCGCCGGCAAACCAAAGCTGCGTATGGCCGACGAGCTCTCACACATGGTTACGGAAGGCGACCAGGGGGATGCCGCTCTGCAGGCCGTCGCCGACACCCTCGCCAAAGCTCTCGCGGAGACGCCCGTCCCGGCCAAGGGCGATCAGCCCCCAATGCCCTACTTTGACCTCGCCCAACTGGTCCGCTACAAGCATGTGAACGTCTCTATCGCCGATCCCCTCTTCGCCAAAGCCGCTCAAATCCTCGAGAATCAGGACGCGGCCATCGAAAAAGCGGACTTCACCCTCACTGATGCCAACAACAAAAAGTGGACCCTCTCTCAATTGCGAGGGAAGATCGTTCTCATCAACTTCTGGGCGACGGCGTGCGCACCCTGCCGCGCGGAGATGGCGAATCTCGATGTCATCGATACGCGCTACGCTTCCCAGGGCCTGGTGATTCTCTCCATCACCGATGACGACGCGTTTGCCGTTCGTTCATTCTTCAGCGAGATGAATTATCACCCGACTGTCCTGTTCGATTCCGGCGGCTCCGTACACAAGCTCTTCCACGTCACTGGGATTCCGAGGACCTTCGTCTTAGATCGCGAGGGCAAGCTCGCCGGCGTCGGCATCAACCAGTGCACGCAGATGCAGTTCTACGAAATGCTCGCCATGGCGGGCCTTAGACCACACTAGAATTGACCCGCCGGAACGGGTCCCAGCGCCTTCAACCCGGTTTCACGAATCTCTTTCGTGCTTGGTGCCCCAGGTCTCGATTTTGGGACCTGGGATCACCGGCGCTGTTGGGTCCAGTTCACTCGCGCACCCGCTAGCGCCCACCCAGCCCCAGCGCCTTCACCGTCGTCTCGTCCACCTGCGCCGGCTCGCCGTTTTTCTTCGTTACCACGCCGAACCCGCCGCGATAGTCCCACATCGCCCAGCCGATGCCGTCGTTCTCCAGCGCCGTCCGCACGTCGTGCAGCCAGTTCGCCCGCGACGCCGCGTCGGGATTCTCCCGGATCACCCCGAACTCGTCGCAGATCAGCGGCACATGGTGGTCGCGTCCCCACGCCGCCGCCTCGTCGATCATCAGTTGAATTCGGTGCGCATTCCATCCATCGAGCCAGTAGCGCTCGAAATCGTAGCGGTCCACCGCGTCCGGAACCTCCTTCAGTAGCTCCGGCATCGAGCTTTCAGTCGCCGGATACGGCACCGACTTCGTGTAGCTCCACCACGGCACGCTCCACGTAGCCCCCTGGTGCGTGAACTCGTGCGGCTCGTAGAAGTGGAAGTTGTAGATCACGTTTCCGTCGGCCAGCGGCGTGAGCGCCAGCAGGTCCCAGATATCCGACCACACCGATCCCGCGGCGATGATCGTGTGCCGCGGCGCAACCTGCCGGATGCCCTCGGCCACATGCGCCTGGATTCCCGCCCACCGGTATGCGTCGTAGATCTCCGGCTCGTTCAGAATCTCGAAGAACACCTTGTCCGGATCGCGGCTGGCGTAATGCGCGGCCAGTTGGCGCCAGAGCATCGTAAACCGCTCCACAGCGTCGTTGTCGCCGCGCATCCGCTGCTTGTATTCGTCGCTGGGCTGGACGTCGATGATCACCGCCAGCCCGTCGGCCAGCATGGTGTCCACGGCCCGGTCCAGCCGATCCAGAGAGTCCGGCGCCGCGCCTTTCCCGTGCGCCAACGCCATCGCCAGGGGCATGGGATCGATGCTCAGCCGCACATGATCGAACCCGGTCTTCGCGATCAGCGCAATGTCCTGGGCATCGGTGTATTCATCGAGGTGCTTGTTCGAATAATCCCCCGACTGCGCGAACCACTCCGAGGCGTTGATCCCGTGCCTCAGGTGCTGTGCACGCATGGACGCCGTCTGCACCTGGGCGGCGCGGTCTTGCGCCGCTGCCGGAGCCGCCAGCGCAATCAGCAAGGCAACAAAGCTCAAACGAACACGCATGGGTACCTCCAAAAACGGACAGCAGCAACCATACCACGCCCAACCCGCCCGGCTCATCGCGCGCCTGTCAAATCGCTCCGCGACACGTGCTCTCGGCCCCGCACCGGGCCCGGGAAAGGCGTCCTACGTCCTCGCCGCTTCACCCCAAACAAAAACGGCTCCCGTTCGTGGGAGCCGCTTCTGCCTCTTGGGAGAATAGCCTATTGGCCTGAAACCGAATTGTCTGCCAGGTACGTTTCCTGTGCGTAGGTCGCGCGCAGATACTTGTGCGGGTTCACCGGCACGTTGTGCACGCGAACCTCGTAGTGCAGGTGCGGCCCGGTGGCTCGTCCCGACTGTCCCACATATCCAATGACCTGCCCGCGTATCACGTGCTGCCCCGGGACAACCGCGGCCGCGGAAAGATGTCCGTACAGCGTGCGCAGCTCGTGGCCGTGATCCAGCATGATCTCACGCCCGTACCCGGTGCCCATCGCTGCATCGACGACGCTGCCGTCCGCCGTTGCGCGCACCGGAGTGCCATACGGCGCGTCGATGTCGATGCCGGTATGGAAGGCGCCCTCGCCGTTGATCGGATCCTCGCGCTCGCCGAAGCTCGATCCCACGCGCCCTTCCACCGGCCACATCGATGGCGCATCGGCCAGTTCCGTCCAGTCGCCGGCGAAGTTCGCCGTCAGCCCGCTCTCCAGAGCCCGCGTCACCTGCCCCGACATTGCCTCGGCCCGCAGCGCATAAAACGTATCGATCGAGTTCGCCAACTGCTGCTGGCTCACCTCGTCGCTCTGCGCCAGCGCCGCCGGAGCCTCACCCGCCGGCGCACTGCTGATCGCCGCCTTGGGCTTCGGCTCATCCATCTTGTTCTGCCGCAATCCGTAGAGCGCCGTCACCTCGTTGGCCAGCGCCCCCAGCGAAGCCACCTGCACGCTGCGGGTATGGGCGATCTCCGCCATGCGCTGGTAGTTCTGCCGCAGCGTTTCGCGCTCCGCACGCACTTGGTTGTAGCTCTCGGTCTTCAGAAGCATGCGTGTGTACGATCCGGCTAATCCGACAATCGTGAACGCCCCCACAATCGCCGCCACCAGGAACCCATACGCATACTTCAACGGAAGCGGGATCTTCCGCAGTTGGCCGTCCTCATCCCTTGCAACGAACAGTATGTAGTACCGCTTCCGCAACATCATTCCTTGAAATCCATAGCGGCCCAACCGGTTGCGATTCTTCCAGGTCCCGGGGAAAACCCGTCCTGCGGGCCAGCTTGCCCGCCAGACACACGGTGCCCCAAAATGGGGCAGATTCGAGAACGTCTCTACACACTATCAGAGGCCGGTTTGCCGGGTCAATGAAAAGCTGGAGGTGAAGCCGATGGCCGCCGCCAACGGCTGGCCTCTGCCGGCGAGCCGATTACTGCAATCAGCGCATTAGAATCAACTGTTTACAGATTCCAAGAGCCCTCTCATTACTATCGGAACGCCGGATGCCTTGCCTGATTCCGGTGTATCGATTCCGGCCAGCCGGCCCGCCCGCTTCCCGGTATCTTATTCTCAGATCATGGCTGCGCAGCGCAATCGGCCGAAGTCCGCCGTCCCGGGCGAGTTGACCCTCCTCGCTCGCATCCGCGCCCGGGCCGCTCAGACGGCCCATCCCGACCTTCTGCTAGGCATCGGCGACGACTGCGCCCTCCTCCGTCCCGATCCCGGCGACGATGTCGCCATCACGACCGACCTTTCCATCGCTGGCCGCCACTTCCGCCTCGACTGGCATCCTCCCGAGTCCGTCGGCCATCGCACTCTCGCCCGCGGCCTCAGCGACCTGGCCGCGATGGGCGCCCGCCCTATCGCCGCCTTTCTCTCCTTGGGGTTGCCGCCTACCCTCGTCCAAAGGGAGAAGGGGCGCGAGCCCTGGATCGACCGCTTCCTTGACGGCTTTCTCGCCCTTGCCCGCGCACATCGAACGGTTCTGGCCGGCGGCGACCTCGCTGAATCCCCCATCCCACTCGCCGATATCGTCCTCACCGGCTCCGTTCCGCGCGGCAAAGCCCTGCTCCGCTCCGGCGCCAGTTCCGGCGACCTGCTCTACGTCACCGGCACTCTCGGCGCCTCCGCTGCAGCTCTTGCCCGCCTCAGCCAACTGGCCCAGGTCTTCGCTCGGTCCCGTTCCAAGGCGCAAGCCTCCGCCCTGCCGCCCATCCCCGCCCGCCTGAAGGCTCTCCTTGCGCCGCACCTCTACCCAAAACCGCGCATCCCGCAGGGGCTCTGGCTCGCCGAGCACTCCCTCGCCACCGCCGCCATCGATCTCAGTGACGGCCTTTCCACCGACCTCGCCCACATCTGTCGAGAGTCCGGCGTCGCCGCCGAGCTCGACCAGGCGTCCCTGCCCATTTACCCCGACGCCACTCTCGCCCAGGCCCTTCACGGCGGCGAGGAGTACGAACTCCTCTTTACCGCCCCGCCTGCCGCCTCGGTTCCCGCCGCCATCGAGGGTGTCCCCGTCACCCGCATCGGCCGCGTCGTCGCCGCCGCCCCAGACAGGCCGCCTGTCACTCTCGTCACCGCTAAAGGCGCAGAACCCCTCCCTCCCCAAGGCTGGCAGCACTTCTCCTGAGGCGGGTTTCACAAACGCGCTTCGTATCAGGGCATGACTCGTAGGTCGGGGATTCATCCCCGACTGCCGAATCCGCCCAGGCAGCGGACTGACAATCGCGACCAGCGACCCTCGAAAAGTTCCGAAAAGTCGACCTTCCACAACAAGTCCGGCCCTCGGTGAGTGCATTGGCGACTATGCACCAACTGGTCCAGATTCGGCACGAACACATCCGAGGGTTCAGACTGTCGCGGTATCTTCGAGCGGTTCCAGAGTTAAATGTGCCATAGCGAGCGTGGTTCAAGGTGGCTCTTTCTTAAGGAAAGAGCCACTTCACCTCAGTGGCTTCTGGGTACAGCAACTCTGGAACCGCTGTAGCAGGTCACTCCGCATGAAGGAGGGCGTTGGGATCGATTCGCGACGACTTGGCGGCCGCCGCATAACTCGCTACCGTGCCCCCTGCCGTCATCATGAGCCAAGCCAAGCAGAGACTCATGGCATCATGCGCGGTGACGCCCACCAGCATGCTTCGCATCAGCCCGCTAAGGAAGAAGGCACCAGCCAAACCAATTACGCCTCCTGCAGCGACCAACCAGGCCGCTTCGGCAACGACCAGCCGCACCACGCCGGATCGGGCGGACCCAAGCGCCAGCCGAACGGCAATTTCATGAGATCTCTGCGCGACCGAGTAGGAAAAGACCCCGTAGACCCCTACTGCGGCCAATAAAACGGCGAGCATCGCCAAGAGCATCAACAACAAGGTGGTCAGACGGCGCTGTCCCACCGAGGCCTGGGCGCGCGCTTCCATTGTCTGCACGTCAAACAGCGGCTGTTCCCTATCCGTTGCCGTCACCGCGTTTCGCATAGCTCGTGACAAAAGAGCAACATTCCCGTCCGCGCGCACGATAATCTTCATCGCAGCCTGCGGCAACTGTGCCATGGGGAGATACACCTCAGGCTGCGGCGTCTGCTCCATCCCGCCGTGTCGGGTATCCGCCGCCACGCCCACAATCGTCACCGGCCGGGGATCGCCCTCCCACGAATTAAGGTCGAATCTCTTTCCCAGCGCGTCTCCGGACAGATACCTGGCTGCGAAGGCCCGATTCACTACTGCAACCAAGCCCAGGTTAGGGCCGTCTCCGCTGTTGAAAGTGCGGCCCTCCAGCAAGGATGTTCCTGCGGCTCTGAAGTAGCCTGGCGTCACGCTGATCACCGGCACCGAAGGCCGCATTCCCATCGGGGGCTTGGGCGCACCCTCAATCATGAGGGCCGAACGGAGATCATACGGATCGAGAGGAAGGATGCTGCTGATTGCAGCGGCCCGTGCTCCCGGTAACTCTTCGAGCCGTGAAACCAATTGTTCGGCGAAGCGATTCATCGCCTCTCCAGCTTGGTATCTCTCACCGCTCAGCAGCGTCACGCCGGTCATAGCATGGCCAGCATCAAAGCCAGGATCGGTTTCCAACACATGCAGAAAGCTCCTCGTCAGGAGGACTGCGCAGGCAAGCAGCGAGACCCCCAGTCCTGCCTCAGCAACCAGAAGAATCTGTCGCAGAGTCTGCTGCTCACGTCCGGACGTGACGCGCTGCGCAGGCCCTGTCAAAGATCGGGCCAAGTCGGGACGCGCTCCCCGCCATGCCGGCAGCAACCCGAATAACAGGGTCGTTACCAGAGCCAGCCCCAATGTGAACGCCAGAACCCATCCATCGACTCCAATGGCTAAGCTCAACTTGCCAAACGGAAGCCGCATCAGAGGAACGGCTTGTGTATATAGGTTGATCTGTGCGGCCTCAGGCAATTGCGTATGTTGAATGACCGCCGTCACGCCCCACGCGATGGCGAGTCCCATGGCCGCGGCGATCATGGCCAGTAACAGGCTCTCAATCAGGAATTGCCTGAGCAACCGCCTCCGCGATGCTCCCAGCGCCCCGCGCACAGAAATCTCTTGCCTACGCATTCCAGCCCGCGCCAACTGGAGGTTCGCCACGTTCGCGCATGCGATCAGTAGAACCAGTGCCACCGCTCCCAGCAAGATAAAGAGCGGCTTGCGGTCCTCGCCCGTCAGGTGCCGCTGCAGCCCTTCGACCCGAGTCTGTTGTCCTTGCATCAGGCTTTGAAAACCTGGGGGATAACTGGCCGCGCGCGATGCATAAAACGTCCGTATCTCGGCTAGTGCCTCGCGGTCGCTCACCCCGGTCTTGAGCAGTCCGATGACGTTGAGATTTGTGAGCCGTTTGGTGAGCGAGACACTCGCGTCGGGATCCACGCGCTGCGGCCCATAAACATCCGGCTCCAGTTGCAGGTCGGGAAAGCGGAAGTGCGGTGGCAGCACTCCGATGACGGTCTGCTTGCCGCCATCCAGCGTGATCGATGTGTTGATGATCCCTGGGTTCGCGTTGAACTGACGCCGCCACAGGCGGTCGCTGATCAGCACGAGCTGCTCGCCGCCGGGCCTGTCCTCTGATGCCGTGAAAAGACGTCCCAACTGTGGAACCGCACCCAGCATAGGGAGAAAGTTTGCGGTCACCCAAGCACAGCTCACGCGCACAGGCTCTCCCGCATCGGTAAGGTTTTCATCCCCAACTGTGTAGGCGCTTAACTGTTCGAACGATCGCGTGCGGGAACGCATCTCAACGAAGTCGGGGGATAGGACCGTGTCCATGTGAATCTTCGGCCAGTAATTCGAAATCCAGACAAGCCTTCGCGCATTCGGATACTCTAACGGCCGGATCAGGAGTGAGTACACAACCGAAAAGATCGCCGTTGTGGCGCCCATACCCAGGCCCAGAGAAATGACCGCTGCAAGTGTAAACGATGGACTCCGCCTCAACATGCGCCATCCAAATCGTATGTCCTGACCCACCGATTCCAGATCGCTTCCGGCCCGGGTCTCGCGAACCGCTTGTTTCACTTGCGTCACCCCGCCCAATTCGATCAGTGCCGTTCGACGCGCCTCTTCTGCCGGCATTCCACGCGCATTTTTCTCGTCCGTCAACAGCGCTACATACGCCTGCAGTTCCTCATCGAGCTGGCGCTCCACCTTGTTTCGACGGAATAAGTTCCGCAACAGGCTCTCGCCCCGTGACCAAATCGACATCCGATTCTCCTAGATTGAATCCAGTGCGCTTGCCATCGCCGTTACAATCTTCCCCCACTCCTTGGCTTCAACGCCCAGCTGCCGTTCACCCGCTTTCGTCAGTCGGTAGTATTTCGCGCGACGGTTGTTCTCCGAGTCGCCCCAGAAGGACTTCAGCCATCCCGCTTCTTCCATGCGATGCAATGCCGGAAACAGCGAGCCAGGTTTCACCTGAAAGGTTCCTTCCGTGATCTGCTCAATTCGCCGCGAAACACCTAACCCGTGCAACTCGCCAGTGGATAGCGACTTCAACACGAGCAGATCCAACGTACCCTGCAACAAGTTCGTCGCGCCTGACTGCTCCGGCACCATCTTCTTTGCTCCTACAGACCTTCGATATGAGTATCGACTTCTTCCTGCAGAATGTCAATATGAGCGGATGAAATCCCCTTGTTTTCAGTGGCTTCTGCACGCACAGGAATTGCCGAGGCGGTCGCTTCTCCTTTTTCCTCCCATGCCAGCAGAGACGAGATGAGCGCTCGAATGACGACTTCAGCCCAATGCGCGTTTCGAAGCTGCCCCGCATGGATCGGTCCTCAAGAACGCCGATTTCGCCGCGAATTCACAAGAGCCCATTCGCCCCGAACCGTCGCCCGTCAAGCCCCCGCGCCTCGGATCGGCCCGCCAGCGGTCATCTAAGTCGTTCTTTTTCTAGTCCCTACGTCCCTAGTCCCTACGTCCCTGCCTTTTGCAGATCATTTCCCTCTTCAGGCGCACAATGTTTCCATGACCCGCTTCCACCCAGTGACCCGCGCCGCCCGGCAGCCCATCGCGGACCGGATCGGCGCAAACCCAAAAGTTAACCAAAGAGTAAAACTTCGCCCGAAAAATGGCCCGTAACTCCTTTAGAAGGAAGTACTTGGATTATAACCCCTTTAGAATCAATGAGTTGCGGAGTCACTCAACAATCTAAGTCATTGTAAATAAACCTCTTAACCAAAAAACCGGGGGGGGGATATGTACCAGAAAGTCAACACCGCCTTCAGCCCCGAGCTGAAGGCCGAAAGCTGACGGCTGGCCTGCTGACTGGCTGACTTGCTGACTGGCATCGCGCGAGGAGGGAAGGAGTGAGGGGGACAGTGTCTACCAGTCGCTTCCGGCGGTCATCGTGCGGCCTACTCGTATCTCAAAGCAATCGCGGGGTCCACTCTCATTGCGCGCCGTGCCGGGACGTAGATGGCCAATGTCGAAACGAGAATCAAGAGCACAGACACAGAGAGAAAAACAACGGGGTCCGTGGGGCTGATCTGAAACAGGAAACCGCGCAGAAACCGAGTGAACGCAACCGCGACGACAAGACCTGCAACGACGCCTGCCGCCGCCAAGATCATGCCCTTGCCCAACAGCAGCCCCAGGATATTGCCTGGCTTTGCTCCAAGCGCCAATCGGATGCCGAACTCGTGGGTCTGCTGGGCCACGGTGTAGGACATCAGTCCGAACAAACTGATCGACGCCAAAATCAAAGCCAGCCCGGCGAACCCGCTGATCACAAAACTCGAGAACCTTTGGCGGCTCGTCGAGTTGTAGATCCACCGATCCATCGTGCCGATTTCATAGAGCGGCGCGCCGCGATTGACTTCGCGGACGGCGGTGCGCACGGCCGGGACAAGCACATCGGGAGAATCGGCGCTTCGAATCACAAGCCGCATCGAGGACAGCGGCGCAGGCCACTGACGCTCAAGAAGATAGAACGCAGGCCGAACGTCCACTGCAGGTCCAAAATCGCGCACATCCCCGGCTACGCCCACGACTACAATCGGAACATTGAATACCAGAGTCTTCCCAACTGCGTCGCCATCGGGGAATAACCGACGCGCAAGAGACCGGCTGATCACAGTCACTTGCGGCGGGCCAGACGCGTCGGTCCTTGCAAGTCCCCGCCCAGCTAGAATGGGAATTCCCATCGTCTGAAAGAAGTCCTCGGTCACAATGCGCCGCGTTGCTGGTATCGCTCCCGAGGGAGTCCGCGGGGGGCGATCCGCGCGATAAACTCCATTCCACGGTCCACCAAAAAACGGGAGCTGGTCAGCGGCGGCAACACTCGTCACACCGGGAAGAGCGCGAACGCGCTCCAGAATGTCCTCGTACTCCTGCTGCGCCCGCCGTGGAGAGGCTTCTGACACAGGCAATTGAAAGTCCAGCGTGAGCAGATGGTCTGGCTGCATCCCTGAATCCACTCTTTGTAGACGATCCGCACTGCGCAGCAACAAGCCCATTGCCACAAGCAGCACCAGTGATAACGCGATCTGGCTTCCGACCAAAAACTTGCGGGAAGCCAGGCGACGGAAGCTGTCAGTCACGTGATTCGCCTGTCGAAGACTGGCGATCTGCACCGGCCTCGATCCGCGAAAAGCGGGCGCCAGGCCAGCGAGAAGCATGGCGAGCGCTGTGGCCGCAACGGCGGCCAGCAAAGCATGGCCGTCGATTTGTGCCGTAGTGAGACGCGGCACATCTTGCGGTGCTAGCGCCTTCTCAGCATGGATGCAGATCGAAGCCAGAAGCAGACCAAGACCCGCGCCGCTGGTGGTCAGAATGAGGCTCTCGACCAAAAGTTGGCGGCCGATCCTCCACCTGGAAGCACCCAAGGAAAGACGAAGGGCAAATTCAGCATGGCGTGACATGACCCTGGCCAACATGAGAGACGACAAGTTGGCGCATGCGATAAGCAGCAAAAACGCAGCTGCGCCCATCAGCATCAACATGAGCGGACGTACGTTGCCAAAAAAGTGCTCGTCAAGCGGTGAAAGCGAGACGGACCAGCCGCCTTTGGCTTCCGGATAGTCCTCCGAGATACGGGCGGCGATGGATTTCATCTGCGCTTGAGCCTGCTTTAGACTGACGCCGTCGGCGAGCCGGCCGATCATCTGGAAATTGTCGTTACCCCGGCCGCTTTCCTCGTCTCCTCCCCGCTGCATGGGCAGCCAGAGACTCGCTCCCGTGGGATAGTCGAAGCCACCCGGCATCACGCCAACGATGGTGTACGCGGAGCCGTCGAGGTCCAAAGTCGTGCCGACGGCCTCCGGTCTGGCTTCCAGTTTCTGGCGCCAGTAGCTGTAGCTGACCACAACTGCGCCGGGTCCACCGGCGACCTCTTCGGCGGCTAGAAACGATCTGCCATAAAGTGGCTGTATTCCGAGAGTGTGGAAGAAATCCCCCGAGACCTTAGCCGTAGTCACGCGCTCAGGCTCGGCTTGATTCTGGATCACCTTGCCTGGCTGCCAGATACTGCGCGCGGCCAGCGACTCGAAGACGGTGGCGTGGTCTCTGTAATCGAAGTAATCCAGTGCCGACAGCGAATTCGGTTGCCCCCTGTCTGTCGTCGCTTCGATCCAGACCAGCCGGTCAGGCCGGTCAAAGGGCAGCGGACGGAGCGCGACAGCCCAGAGCGTGCTGAACATCGCAGTTGCGGCCCCGATGCCGAGCGCGGCGGTTATCACCGCCGTAGCCGTGAATCCCGGATTCTTGAGCAGCACACGGAATCCGTACCGGATGTCCGCGAACAGCGTTTCTATGAAGTTCACACCCCGGGCCTCGCGGCATTCTTCTTTGATTTGTTCGGTACCCCCGAAAGCGATGTGAGCGCAACGCCGAGCTTCATCCGCCGGCATCCCGGATTGCATCAGTTTCTCAACCTGCCGGTCGAAGTGATAGCCCAGTTCTTGGTCGAGTTCGCTCTCTACGGCGTCTCGACAAAACAGGGCGCGTAATCGCATCCAAAGGCCACGGAGCATCTTCCCCTCCTTCCAGCGATTGAATCTCCCAGCATCGTCACGCCGTCTCCAGAATCTGGCCTACGGCTGCCGTCAGCCTCTTCCACTTGCCCTCTCCGGCTTCGAGTTGCTTCCGGCCGCTGCTCGTCAGTTCGTAGTATTTCGCGCGGCGGTTATTCTCTGAGGCGCCCCACTGCGCCTTGATCCAACCACGGCGTTCCAGGCGGTGGAGCGAAGGGTACAGGGAACCTTGCTTCACCTCGAGAACTTTGTCTGACTGTTGATGAATTCGCTCGGAAACAGCCCAGCCGTGCATGGCGCCAAGCGACAAGGTCCGCAAGATCAGGAGATCGAGTGTGCCCTGCGGGAGATCGACTTCAGGCTCTGGCATACCTACCCCTTATGCTTCGACAAGAAGATAGCACGACTCCTGTCGAAGTGCAAGGGGTGCAACTGAAAGATCGGATTGTGCCTGCGTCTTCAGTCGGTGGCAGGCGGCCGAATTGCCGCTCCTGACAAGGCTCTAGATGGAAATCTGATTCTGCCAGTCCACGATATTGAGGCACACAGGCCAACGCACTCATTGAGCTCCGGTTGGCCATTCCTCGGCGGGTTGGTCTCCAGCAGAGCCCGCCTCCGCTTCACCAACCGAGGACCACTCTGCCGAAGAACCAACAAAATGAAGACCATTTTTCAACCAACGGCAACCTGTCAAAATACAAACTGTCTCACTCCAGGGGGTCACTTCAGCGCGTTGTCAAAGGGGACGGCGGGGGGGATTTTGCGTAAGTGGTTGAAAAGGCAGGCGAATCTTTCTGCCCGGGAGTTTGCAGGTAATTTTCGGGGAATCGGGTAAGCTGGAAGCAATTCAAAGGAAACGAGTCTGGATGAGGGAAGGCCGAGGAGGCGTTCCCGATCTTCTTCGGGCCTGTGCCGCAGGGTGCGCGGACGCCGCAGTGAAGAAGAGAGCGAAGGGCAGCCCGCCAAAAGCGGGTTGCCCTTTTGCTTTTCCGCGGAGCGGGGGGACTAGGTGTGATGTTTCAATAGGTTGTCCATCTGATCGGGACCTGTAAGGCTGAGTTTGAGAAGACTTGGCAGAACAGGAGACCAGATGGACTATCACAAGAATGCCCGATTAACGCAG
>JBEKUS010000113.1:0-13196 GCA_049514795.1 Occallatibacter sp. | reverse complement strand
ACGCGTGCGCGGCAGACGAGGATCCTTCAATTCCGCAAAATGCGTCAGGGGAGTCTCCATCTCCCCATCTCAATCTTTTCGCACACCGCCGCATATAGCCGCTATGGTGCGTTTGCCCTGGGTCTCTATGCCTCGCGAATGCCGTCCGCCGGGGCCGGCCTCGGACACCCGGCGGGTTGCACTTGTGGCGCTCGATCGCTTACTTTTCAGCCCGGGAGTCTGCGCATGCTCCGCGGCCGGTTTTTTCTTGCGTGCCGCCGGCACGGCATGAAGAACGCGGCCGGGTTCGCCCTCATTGAGAGGTCACAATGAAATCCTCAGCGCCCCTTTTGCTTTCAGGACAGAATCTCTCGCTCGATGAAATCCGCTCGGTGGCTCGCGGCGGCCGTCAGGTGGGACTCGCGCCGTCTTCTCTGGCGCGCGTGAACGCGGCGCGCGAGGTCATCCGGAAGATCCTGGAAAAAGACGACGCCGTCTACGGCGTCAACACCGGATTCGGCAAGCTGTCCGACGTTCGCATTCCGGGCGATCGCCTTTCCGACTTGCAGGTGAATCTCGTGCGGAGCCACGCCTGCGGCCTGGGCAAGCCGCTGGCGGAAGCCGAAGTCCGGGCCATGCTCCTGCTGCGCGCGAATGTTCTGGCCAAGGGCTTCAGCGGAGTTCGCCGAGAAGTTGTCGAGATGCTGATTGGCCTGCTCAATGCCGGCATTCATCCCGTCGTGCCGGAGAAAGGCTCCGTAGGCGCGAGCGGCGATCTTGCCCCGCTGGCGCATCTTGCGCTGGTCCTTATCGGCGAGGGCGAGGCTTTCTATCGCGGGGAGCGCATCGGCGGCGGCGAGGCACTGCGCCGGGCCGGGCTGGCGCCACTGCGTCTGGAAGCGAAAGAAGGCCTTGCGCTGCTGAATGGCACGCAGGGCATGACTGCCGTTGGCGCGCTGGCTCTTAGCGATGCGCAGCGTTTGGTCCGGCTGGCCGACGTCGCCGGGGCGATGGCTCTGGAAGCGCTGCGCGGCACCCCTGCGGCATTCGATCCCCGCATCCAGGAGGCTCGGCCTCATCGCGGACAGGCCGCTGCGGCCCGGCATCTGACGGCGCTGCTCGAGCGCAGCGAGATCCGGGAATCGCATCGCGCCGACGACCCGCGCATTCAGGATGCCTATTGCCTGCGCTGCATGCCCCAGGTGCACGGAGCGGTTCGCGACGCGCTCGACCACGCGACGGAAATCGTGGAAATTGAGACCGGCTCCGCGACCGACAACCCCCTGGTTTTCGCGGCGAGCGGCGAGGTGCTCTCCGGCGGCAACTTCCACGGAGCGCCGCTCTCCTATGTCTTCGACTACGCGGCCATTGCGCTCACCGATCTCGCAGGCATCGGCGAGCGCCGCATCGACCGGCTCATCAACCCCGACATCAACGAGGGCCTGCCCCCGTTTCTGTCGAGCGAGGCCGGTCTGTCTTCCGGCTACATGATCGCGCACGTGGCCGCCGCCGCGCTGCTGAGCGAATGCAAGGTGCTGGCGCATCCCGCCAGCGTGGACAGCGTGCCCACATCCGGCGGGAAGGAGGACCACGTCTCGATGGGCATGACCGCAGCGCTCAAGCTGCGCCAGATTGTCGAGAACGTGGAACAGATTCTCGCCATCGAATTCCTTTGCGCCGCGCAGGGCCTCGACTACCGGAAGCCGCTGCGGCCGGGCCGGCAGATCGAGCAGGTGCTTTCCGCGATTCGTACCATCATCCCGCCCCTCGAAGCGGACCGGCCCCCGGCAGACGACATCAACCGGCTGGTCGTGGCGATGCGGGACGGCGCGTTCGACGCAGTGGTCTAGAAGGGCTCGGGGCGAGCGAACTTGCACCAATTCTGGTGCAGGCGGCCGGGAAAACCCCTGAATTTTTGGCAAGAAACCCGGCAAAATGGGATTACTTAGTAGTTACTGGGGGTGCCTCCCCCGGCATCTGAAAATAACTCGTTTAGTTTCATGGGGTTGGCGCAAATAGGGTCCGCTAACCGTCTGATTCTACCGGACTTGCCCGCAGATGTGTCTCGGCAAAGGGGTTAACGACAGTTGTCAGTTATCAGTTGTCGGTGGTCAGTGATCAGGAGCCCGCAGCTAGTAGCCAATAGCTGGTGATCCGTGGACCGTGATCCGGGGGCAAAAACGCGAACGCGGCGGACAAAGTACCCCGCGCCGAGGGCCTGGTTGAATGCCTATGGAACGATTGTGCAACGAAACCACGAAATTATCTGCAAGGTTCCGCGGGTATTTTTTCTGGCTTGGGCGCGACCGACGGCCCGCGGCGGGGACTATTGCGGGCTGGATCGGCGTTTACCGGGACGGATCGGGACCGTGGTGATTTGTCTCCGGTAGTTGAGCTCTGTGGCGATCCCCGGTCCCCAAGTGCGAGGGACCGGGGGCACCCGCCCGACGCCTGCAAAGTGATCTCCATGCCAAGATTGGGTGGCCTGCATCATCGCTACGACCTCGCGGCCTGAATCCTGCCATTCATTTGTTCCGAACTGGCAAAATCCATACGGGAGAAGTGCGGACGTAGCCTCTCCATCGCCCCGCCAGGTCTCTCCCCGGCTCCTCCGAACTGTCTTCCAGTCCTCAAATTTCGCCGCCGTCGACTCCCCTGAACCTGTTCGAGTCCATCTCGACGCCCGATTTTGGGGCCGGATGGAGTTTTGGCGAGGGACAACCATTCCATCAGGTCAAGAATGAACATTTACACAGTGCGACTCATGTTATTGAGGCCGCTGCTGGCGCGAATCGATTTCTTCTAGTATCTCTCCGATGATCATCCGCGACAGGTAGGGACGAAATCTAACGAGCAACTCTTTTGCATCGAGTTCCTGCTGAACTGCCATCGAAGGCACTGCCACGAGGAAGCCTGTAACCAAAGATGGATCGCTGTTGCAGCCTCCTCCTCGCGGGTATTCCACCACAACAAGAACTGTCGAATCGTCATCGAGAAACGCGATGCCGTTCACATTCGCATATGGAGCGCATCGTAAGCCTGGATGCTCCGACGCAAACCTGGTGACTAGTTCTCGCGAGAGATCGTCCATATCAAGAGAGGGGCCGATGACCCGATCGACATACACCATGCAGGGACCCAAAGCTCCAAAGCAATGGTTATACATCATCCACGGTTTGGTTCGCGCCCATATCACTGCCGCTCCCGGACCCACAGGAAAGCTGCTTCGTCCGACAAGCACCCTTCCTCGTTTCACAAAATAGGTCCCTCGTCCATCGGGTTTTGGCAGAAAACATCCGCGCGAATGCAAACAGACGTCATCGATGACGTATTCCTGGGTCGAATACGGGCCGCCTTGCCGGAGTGTAGGAGGAGTGGAGCAAAGCGCTTTGCAAACGACTAACGTCGAGACAAAGCCGTAGAAGACTAGTTTGAACTTACGCATACACGCCTCCTTAGTGCGGGCAATGAACGGTGCCATTCGGTATCAAGCTCACATGCACGGCCACTGTCCGTGTGGAGGGATGGCTGGTGGCCCCGGTCCCGGTGACCTTTCCAGACCACTATGAGGGTGCCCCCGGCCCCTTGCTGTTGGGGACCGGGGAGGTCGAGGCGCCGGGCCGCAGATCGCGCATCCACTCGGGCAGTTGCCAGCCTCTCTTGCGGGCGGTCCACTCCGACTCGATCTCCACGGTTCCGCACAGGCCAGTTTGATAATCACGAAAGCTCGACCACTTCCAATCCTCCGGTCTCGCGGCCAGTCCGCGCCGGACCGGGTTCCGGTGCATGTAGCGCAGCTTCTCCACAAACTTCTCGTGCGTGGAGACGTTGAAGTCATAATAATGCGCCTGCCAGAAGGGCCTTTCCCGGCTGCGCATCGAGACAGACAACTTGAGGGCCTGAATCGCCCCGGATAGCAGCGCACGCTGGGGCTCGTTGACCAGCAGATGTACGTGCTCGGGCATGACGACGTAGCCTGCAACGGCGAAAAGATACCGTCTGCGAACGCGCTCCAGTGCGTCTTCAAACAGTTCCATGGCCGCGACCGCCGACAAGTAGGCTCGACGGTGGTAACAGCTGAAAGTGAGGAAGTGGAACTCACCCGTCTGCTGATAACGGATGCGCTGGCCTTTCATGCACCGCGATGATACTCCGATTGTGAATCGGCTGGCCGGGGAAAGTGCGCTCGCCATCCCCGGTCCCCAAAAGCGAGGGACCGGGGGCACCCGCGGGGGCACCCGCGGAGTTTGGCTGGGGACCAGTTACGACTGCAAGCGCCGCACCGCGTCTTCGAGGCCGTTGTCGTAGGCGGCGATGATTTTGTCCCAGGCGGCGTTTGCCTCTTCATCGATCATTCGGCGCTCGGGGGCGGCGTCGAACCAGGCGATGGTGCGCTCGACGCCCTGGGCATAAGGAACCTTGGCGCAGTAACCGGGGACGAAGCGCTCGATCTTGCTGTTATCGAAGACGACGCTCGAGGATTTGTCGCCGGTGAGGCTGCCGACGAGATCGGGCATGCATCGGCCGAGAAAATCGGAAGCGATGTGAACGATTTGCGGCTCGACGCCGGCGGCGCGCGCCGTGATGGCGTAGATCTGATCCCAGGTGAGGACTTCGTCACTAGTGATATGAAACGCGTGGCCGATGGCCTGGCGATGACCCAGGAGGCCGACGAGTCCCTGGGCGAAATCGCTGTTATGGGTAACGACCCAGAGCGACGAGCCGTCGCCGGGAACGATCACCTTTTTGCCGCGCCTCATGCGATCGACGGCCGTATACGACTTCTGCCAGCTATTGACCGCGAGAATGACTTGCGTGTCTCCGTATGTGAGCGAGGGACGCACGATGGTGACGGGAAAGCCCGCTTCGCGGTACTCGCGCATGAGCCGGTCTTCGCAGGCGATCTTGTCGCGCGAGTATTGCCAATAGGGATTGGCGAGCGGCGTCGACTCCGTGATGAGGTAGTGGCTGACCGGCCTCTGATACGCGCTGGCCGAGCTGATGAAGATGTATTGGGCGGTGCGATCGCGGAAGAGGCGGATGTCGCGTTCGACGTGGCTGGGAGTGAATGCAATCCAATCGACGACGGCGTCGAATTTCCGGTTAGCGAGGGCCTGTGCGACGGCCGTCTCGTCGGCGATGTCGGCGGCGATGGTGCGAACCTGATCGGGAATGCTTGCGGCTCGTTGACCGCGCCGCAGCAGTGTCAGCTCGATGCCGCGTTCCACCGCGAGTTTCGTGCAAGCTGTACTGATGTTGCCGGTGCCGCCGATAAAAAGAACTTTCATCTGCCCTCCGCGGAACGCTTTCCTCAAGAAAAGCCAGATTACCGCATCGGCGCGGGGCTAGGCAGGCTGGACTACGATATGGGCGACGAGTCCGAGCTTATCGTGCGGGAGCGACCTCGCGGCCGGCGATGAAGACGCGCGGAAGCGCCGGGGCGGCGACGAAGTAGGCGAGCTCGCGGTAGTCGGAGAACTCGTGGATGAGGAGATCGGCCTGCTTGCCGATTTCGATGGAGCCCACGGTCTCGCCGAGGCCGAGGCTCCATGCAGCATTCACGGTGGCCGCGGTGAGCGCTTCAGCCGGGGTGAGCCCTATATACAGGCACGCGAGCGAGAGAATGAACGGGATGGATGGGATGGGCGACGTGCCGGGGTTGAAATCGGTGGCCAGCACGATCGCCAGCTCTTGCTCGATCATGGCGCGGGCAGGCGGATAGGCGGTGCGCGCGAGCGCAAAGACCGAGCCGGGCAAGAGCACGGGCTGCACCGCCGCGGCGCGCAGCGCATGGAAGGTTTCCTCGGCGGCGGTTTCCAGGTGGTCGGCGGTGCGCGCGTGCAGCTCGGCGGCCAGGGCGGCTCCGGTGCCGGGGCGAAACTGCTCGGCGTGCAGACGCAGCTCCAGGCCATGAGCGCGCGCGGCGGTGAGCACCTGGCGCGTTTCTTCGACCGTAAACGCGTGGTCGTCGCAGAAGGCGTCGCAGAAGCGCGCGAGCTTTTGGGCGGCGACCTCGGGGATCAGCTTTTCCGCGATCCAGCGAACGTACTCCTCGCGGCGGGCGGCGAACTCAGGCGGGATGGTGTGCGCGGCCAGCAGAGTGGGCACAATGCGCATCGGGCCCTCGGAGTTAAGCCGTGCCATGACGCGCAACATGCGCAGCTCGGTCGAGCGATCGAGGCCGTAGCCGGACTTGGCTTCGGCTGTGGTCGTGCCGGTGCGAAGCATCCAATCGCAATGCCGGCGCGACTCGGCCAGCAGATTGTCTTCCGAGGCGGCGCGTGTCGACCGCACCGTGCTTAAGATGCCGCCCCCGGCAGCGGCGATCTGTTGATAGCTGGCGCCGGCAATGCGCATCTCGAATTCGGCGGCGCGGTTGCCGGCGAAGACCAGGTGCGTATGCGCATCGACGAAGCCCGGCGTGACACAGCGGCCCTGTGCATCGA
Source organism: Occallatibacter sp. (assembly GCA_049514795.1). Lineage (GTDB taxonomy): Bacteria > Acidobacteriota > Terriglobia > Terriglobales > Acidobacteriaceae > Telmatobacter. Next base: position 6,771 of record JBEKUS010000113.1, on the reverse strand, counting down.
TAGTGACCGCTTCGGCCGGGATGCGAGTGCGCAACCCCACGGTTGAGCCGACGGCGGAGATACGGCCACCTTCAATCAGCAGCGCGGCGTTCGGGATGACGCCCAGTTCGCCGAGTTCCGCTCCGACGCGGGGGCGCGACGGACCCGCCAGTGTGACGAGCTGTCCGATGTTGACGATGGCGAGAGATCCGTTCATGGCTGCCTTTCCGCCATCGGGATTGCGATCCCGCGCTCGCGCGCCGTTCGCTGCGCCAGGTCGTAGCCCGCGTCGGCGTGGCGCGCGACGCCGAGGCCGGGGTCGTTGTTGAGCACCCGCTCGATCTTGCGGCCGGCCAAATCGGTGCCGTCGGCGACCGTCACCTGCCCGGCGTGGAGCGAATAGCCGATGCCCACACCGCCGCCGTGGTGGAAGCTGACCCACGTCGCTCCCGACGCGGTGTTGAGCAGCGCGTTCAGGATCGGCCAGTCGGCGACCGCATCCGATCCGTCGAGCATCTTCTCCGTTTCGCGATATGGGCTGGCCACCGAGCCGGTGTCGAGATGGTCGCGGCCCATGGCGATCGGCGCGGAGATCTCACCCTTGCGCACGAGATCGTTGATCGCCTCGCCCATCAGTGCGCGCTCGCCGTAGCCAAGCCAGCAGATGCGCGCGGGCAGTCCCTGAAATGCGAAGCGGCCGCGGGCCAGCTTGAGCCAGCGCGTCAGGATCTCGTTGTCCGGGAAAAGTTCCAGGGCGAGTTCGTCGGTGCGGTCGATGTCCTTTGGGTCGCCGGAGAGCGCCACCCAGCGGAACGGTCCCTGGCCTGTGCAGAAGAGCGGACGAATGTACTCCGGCACGAATCCGGGGATGAGAAACGCGTCCGCGCAGCCGGCGTCGAAGGCGAAGCGGCGGATGTTGTTGCCGTAGTCGAAGACAACCGCGCCCGCGCGCTGCAGGGCGAGCATCGCGTTGACATGGACGACCATGGTGGCCGTCGAACGGCGCACATATTCGGCCGGATTGTTGCGGCGCAAGTCAGCTGCCCGGTCCAGCGAGAGCCCCTGCGGGATGTAGCCGTTCAGCGGATCGTGGGCGCTGGTCTGGTCGGTGACCACGTCTACTTGAACGCCACGGCGAACGATTTCAGGCAGCACGTCGCCGCAGTTGCCGACCAAGCCGACGGAAAGCGCGCGGCCTTCGCGACGCGCCTCGTCGCAAAGGCGCATTGCCTCATCGAGGTCCTCGGCGATCGAGTCGCAGTAGCGCGTCGCGACGCGGCGCTCGATGCGGCTGCGGTCCACTTCGACAACCAGCGCCACGCCGCCGTTGAGGGTGATGGCAAGCGGCTGCGCGCCGCCCATTCCGCCCATGCCGCCGGTGATGACCAGCTTGCCCGCGAGCGAGCCAGATCCGCGGGATTGGGCAAAGTGGCGCTCGGCGAGAGCGGCGAAGGTCTGGAACGTGCCCTGGAGGATGCCTTGCGTGCCGATGTAGATCCAGCTTCCCGCGGTCATCTGTCCATACATCATCAGGCCCTTGCGGTCGAGCTCGTTGAAGTGCTCCCAGGTGGCCCATTTGCCCACGAGGTTGGAGTTGGCGATGAGAACGCGCGGAGCCATCTCGTGCGTGGGAAAGACCGCCACCGGCTTGCCCGACTGCACCAGCAGCGTCTCGTCACCGTCCAGCCGCTCCAGCTCGCGCACGATGGCGTGGTAGCACTCCCAGTTGCGCGCCGCCTTGCCGATGCCGCCGTAGACGACGAGATCGGCCGGCCGTTCGGCGTTCTCCGGATCGAGATTGTTCATCAGGCAGCGCAGTACTGCTTCCTGCTGCCAGCCCTTGCAGCGCAATTCAGTGCCGCGTGGAGCGCGAACAATGGGAGCCGCCGTGGTCGCCATAGACCCCTCCCCATGAGGCGCCGCGAGAGCTCCGGACAGGCCCGTTTCGCCGCGGCCTCAAAGGCTGATTGACAGGATACTCCCGGCGGAGGGGGTCGTGCCGGGGTGGAAATGCGGAATCGGAGCGGCTCCGAGGCCGGCGCGCCGTCGGCGGCAGGGGAAAGGCTCCCGCTGCTGCGCCGGTTGCCGGATTCCGCCGCGAATCGTATCCTTTTCCCCGTGCCCAACACATTAGTTGAATGCGTACCGAACTTCTCCGAAGGCCGCGACCCGGTGAAGGTCGATGCCCTTATCGAAGCCATGAAGCTGCCCGGCGTCTATCTGCTCGACCGGGAGATGGACGCCGACCACAACCGCTGCGTGATCACGCTGGTTGGCGAGCGCGAGGCCATTCAGGAGGCCGCGATCCGCGGCGCCGGCAAGGCCGCCGAATTGATCGACCTCACGCGGCACAAGGGCGCGCATCCGCGCCTCGGGGCAGCCGACGTGATTCCGTTCATTCCTATCGACGGTGTCACCGTCGAAGATTGCGTGGCGATGGCGTGCCACGTAGGAGCAGAAATCTGGAAGCGCTACCAGGTTCCCGTCTACTTGTACGAAGCCGCCGCCACGACGCCCGAGCGTCAGAATCTCGAGAACGTACGGCGTGGGCAATTCGAAGGGATTCGCGAAGAGATCGCGACGAACCTGGCGCGCAAGCCCGACTTCGGCGAGGCGCGGTTGCATCCCACGGCCGGTGCAACGATCGTAGGCGCGCGGAAATTCCTGATCGCCTACAACATCTTTCTGAACACGCCGAACGTCGCGATCGCCAAGAGCATCGCCAAAGCAGTGCGCTTTTCCTCGGGCGGAATGCGATTCGTCAAGGCGTCCGGCTTCCTGGTGCGCGGCTTCGCGCAGGTTTCAATGAACCTGACCGATTTTGAGCAGACGCCGCTCCATCGCGTGTTCGAGATGGTGAAGCGGGAGGCCGCGCGCCACGGCGTTCTGCCGATATCGAGCGAGATTGTTGGCCTGATTCCGAAGCGGGCAGTGGAGCTGGCGGCCGAGTGGTTCCTGCAGTTGGAGAACTTCGATTCTTCGCTGATCCTGGAAAACCGGCTGACCGCCGTGGTGAGCGGCAAGGTTGCCGTGGGAGGTTTGCGCGCGGGGGTCGAGCCGTTTATCGAGCAACTTGCCGCGCCCACCGCGGTTCCGGGAGGCGGCAGCGCCGCTGCGGCAAGCGCCGCGATGGCCGCGGGTCTGGCCGGAATGGTCGCGTCGATGTCACGCGGCAAGAAGGCGTATGCGCAATACGAGGGCCGGCTCAGCGAAGCGATCGCGCGGCTCGCCGTGCTGCGCGAAGAACTGAAGTCGGCGATCGATGCGGACGCCGAGGCCTACAGCGCGGTGGTGAAGGCATACAAGGCGGCTAAGGAGTCGGCCGGCGGCCCGAAGCGGATCGTCGCCGCGATGGAGCAGGCCGCCGCGGTGCCCCTGGGCGTGGCCGAAGGAGCCGCCGAAGTGGAGCGGATCGCAGCGGAATTGGGGCCGATCACAAATCCCAACATGGCGTCGGACCTGACGACCGCTGCGGCCCTGGCGCGAGCCGCGATCACCGGAGCGATCGCCAACGTCGAGATCAACCTCGAATCGCTCAAGCCCGAGACAGCCGAGGGCGAAGCGTTTGTGAGCAAGGCGCGGAGCCGCGTTGCGGCGCTGAAAGCCGGCGACTGATCGAACGCCGATGTAAAATCAGCAACTGCGGAAGTGGAGGGACCCATGAAACGAATTCTCAAGATTGCCGGAATCTGCGTGGCTGTGCTGGTTGTCGTGTTGGTGGCGGTTCCGTTCTTCGTTCCGGTCAACCGGTTTCGTCCGATGATCGAGGATCAGGCTTCACAGGCTCTCGGGCGCAAGGTGCAGATCGGCGATCTCAGCCTGTCGTTGCTGACCGGGTCGGTCTCCGCACAGAATCTCTCGATCGCCGACGATCCGAAGTTCAGCGGGTCGGCGTTCTTGCAGGCGAAGGCGGTGAAGATCGGGGTCAAGATCATGCCGCTGATCTTCTCGAAATCGCTCGAGGTCACCGGCGTGACCGTCGAGAATCCAGAGGTGACGCTGCTCCAGAATCCGCAGGGCCAGTGGAACTACTCTTCGCTCGGAGGAGCCCAGCCGGCCGGCGCGCAGACGGCGACCGCCCCATCCTTCGTCATTCAGAAGCTCACCCTGAAAGACGGCCGCATCAGTATCGGTTCTACCCGATCGCAGAAGCGGAGCGTCTACGATCATGTCGATGTCGAATCGTCGAACGTCTCAATGACGTCCAGTTTTCCGCTGACGGTCACGGCGGCTCTGCCCGGTGGAGGCACGTTCAAGCTGACGGGAAACGTCGGGCCGGTGAATTCAGGGGATGCGGAGTTGACGCCTCTCGACGCGAAACTGGAGGTGAAAGGTCTGAATCTCGCCGCGACCGGCTTTCTCGAGCCTTCTCTCGGGCTGGGCGGGATTCTGGACCTCGACGCCTACCTTTCGTCGCACAACGGAACGGCGGAGACGAATGGCACGGCGAAGCTCGCCAAAGCGCTGCTCGTGGCCGGAGGCTCGCCCGCTTCAGAGCCCGTGACAGCGAACTTCAATACGAAATTCGATCTGGTGAAGAACACCGGCATCCTGAATTCATCGACCTTGAGAGAGGGGAATGCCGTGGCGCACGTCAGCGGCGTCTATCGAACGACCGATGAGGCAACGCTGGTGAACTTGAAGGTGAGCGGCACAGGGTTGCCGGCGACGGACCTGGAGTCGATTCTGCCGGCGCTGGGCATCAACCTGCCGAAAGGTGCGAAGCTGCAGGCGGGGACGCTTGATGCGGACCTGGCCGTTTCGGGGCCGGTGAATGACCCGGTCATCAGCGGCAAGGCAGGTCTTATCGCGGCCAAGCTGGCTGGGTACGATCTGGGATCGAAGCTGACTGCGATCGCATCGCTGGCCGGAATCAAGACCGGAAACGATCTGGAGATCGAAAAGATGACGACCGATCTGCGCATCGCTCCCAACGGCATGAGATTCGACAACTTCGCCGCGGCCGTTCCGGCTCTTGGAACCCTCGCGGGCGCTGGAACGGTGGACGCAAAGAATCAACTCGACTTCAAAATGGTGGCCACCGTTACTGTCGAGGTCGGCGCTTTGGCGGCGCCCGTATCGAGTCTGGCCGGGATTCTGGGGAAAGCAACCGGCGCCCAGAGTGGATGCAAGAACGGGACCACTGTGCCGTTCCAGATCCAGGGGACGATGTCCGATCCGAAGTTTGTGCCCGACGTGGGCGGCCTTGCCGCGGGGATGCTCAAGTCCCAGCTCGGTTGCCTCGGGAGCACGGCCTCAAAGACGGGCTCGACACCGAATGCCACCGACGTCTTGAACACGGTCAAGGGTCTCTTCGGCAAGAAGAAGCAGCAATGATGCGACGAAAACGTGCCGAGAGCGCTTCCCGTGTTCACGTGCCTTTCCCGGCGTAGTTCGCGGGGCCTCTTTCTTGAGGAAAGAGCCGCTTTGCTCCAGTGGTTTCGGCGTACGGCGACACGGGAACCGCTGTAGTTGCGGGACGATCGCGGGCCGGGATGGCGATACAATCGAGTGTTTGCTGCGGAACGTTCCGGTCATCGCGCCGGGCGCGCCGCGACAATCCAGCCGTGGAGCAGGGAATCGAAGTGAACAGCGCGATTGCAGCCATCAAAGACCGCCGGAGTATTCGGGCGTACACCGGAGAGCCCGTAGATAGAAGCACGATCGAAGAGATCGTCGACTGCGCGCGTCTGGCGCCAACGGCGATGAACGATCAGCCCTGGGACTTCATCGTCCTGACGGATCGCAAGGACCTGGAGCGGATTCCGCCCATGATGGGTCATGCGGAGTTCATTGCGAGCGCGGCGTTCGCCGTGCTGGTGCTGGCGCGCGAGACGAACTGCGCGGTCGAAGACTGCTGCGCCGCGACGGAGAACCTGCTGATTGCCGCGGCGGCGCACGGGATCGGGTCCTGCTGGGTGGCGGGGACGAAGCAGGGGTACGGGCCTGCCGTGGCGAAGGCCTTCGGGGCGCCAGAGGACCGCCAGCTCCTCGCCATCGTCTCTTTTGGCTATCCCGCAGAGGCTCCGCAAGTCGACAAGCGGCCCCTGGCGGATGTCCTGCACTGGGACCGGTTCTAGGAAGATGCCGCAGCTCAGAAAGACAAGAAACTACAAATAAAGGACTTAGCCTTCCAATGGGCGGCCGCGGCGGACCGGCGACCTCATCCGGGAAAGCGAGACGAGCACGGCATGAACTTGACAGCAGTCATGGCCCGGAAAGTCGTGTCTTTCTAAAACGAAGTGGGAGTTCCCCCGGCTCTGCCGGGGGATACTTACTCGTCCCATTGCCTGGGGCCTCCGACATCTCCATCCGACAGCAGGGAGTGCAATAGAGGAAGTCTCTCCGCTCGCGTAGTCCACCCGGCGCAGAAGTGCGCTGCGGTAGATGCGTCCACTGTCTTTGCATTGGAGCGGCCGTTCAGTTCACCGCCCGCCCTTACTCCACCGTCACGCTCTTCGCCAGGTTTCGCGGCTGATCCACGTCGCACCCGCGCCGCACTGCAATGTAGTACGCCAGCAGCTGCAGCGGCACAATCTCGATCAGCGGGCTCAGCAGCTCCGGCGCCGGCGGAATCGCGATCACGTGCTCCACCAGCCCGCCGATCGTCTCGTCCCCCTCCGTCGCCACCGCAATCACCCGCCCGCTCCGCGCCGTCACCTCCTGGATGTTCGACAGCGTCTTCTCATACCGCAGCTTCGACGCCGGATCCGCCTCATCCCGCGTCGCCAGCACCACCACCGGCAGCGTCTCGTCGATCAGCGCATTCGGCCCGTGCTTCATCTCGCCCGC
>JBEKUS010000112.1:0-13327 GCA_049514795.1 Occallatibacter sp. | reverse complement strand
GAAATCCCGCCAGGCGCGCGGGATTCCCACTTTCCCACCGCCTCGACGGCGGCTGGATGAGTTATCAAACCGGACATTTCACTCGCTTAGTAAACCGGACATCTGCACTTGCTAAGAACAGCGGGACGTTGCCGGAGCGCCGCCGCCACTCTGCGTGCAGTGCGGGCGGCTTCGCGCTGTGCGGGCGCGATTGCGGGCGCTGCCTGCCATTTGCGTCCGGCTTCGTTACTCCGCCGTTTTTTTGTTTCCCCGGTCCTTCGAGCCCGGTCTTCGCGCCAGGCGCGCCAGGGTGGCTTGCTCGCGGAGCACCTGCTGCAGCGGGCGCGCGGGCGTGCCCCAGTGAACCGTTCCGGGCTTGAGGCCTTCGTTGGTCACGGTCTTGCCGCTGAAGACGCCGGCCTGCCCGCCGAGGATCACGCCGGGACCTATATGCACGTGGTCGCCGATGCCGACCTGGCCGGCGAGAATGGCTCCATTCCCTATGGCGGACGAACCGCTGATGCCGGTGAGCGCCACGAGAATCACATCCTCGCCGATCTCGCAGTTGTGGCCGACGTGAACGAGGTTGTCGAACTTGGTTCCGCGGCCGATGCGCGTTGCGCCGAGGGCGCCGCGGTCGATGGTCGTGTTGGCGCCGATCTCCACATCGTCCTCGACGACCAGCCCGCCCTCCTGCGGGAACTGAGTGTAGGCGCCCGTGGCGGCGTCGCGAACGTAGCCGAAGCCGTCCGCGCCCAGGACTGCGCCGGCGTGAACGACGACGCAGTTGCCGATGTATGTATTCGGATAGATCACGACGCGCGGGTAGATGTGGCAGTGGCTGCCGATGCGGACGCCCTCACCGATGACCGCGCCGGCCTCGATGCGGGTGTATTCGCCGACGAGCGCGTCCCTGCCGATGACTGCGTAGGCGCCCACGGTGACCCAGCCGCCGAGTACGGCGTTCTCGCCGACGACGGCCGTGGGATGAATCCGTTCGCAGGGCGGCTCGGGACGAAGCAGCTTGGCGGCGCGGGCGAACCAGAGGCGCGGCTGATCGGACTCGACGACCGCGATATCCGGGTTTGACGTGTAGCTTTCGAGGGTCCCCGGCTTCAGCACCAGCGCTCCGGCGGGGCTCGCCAGCGCCGCGGCGGCCGCAGAGGCGTCCTCGGCGAATAGAAGCTCCGTCGTGGTCACGCGCTCGCATCCGTTTACGCCGGTGATCGATGTTTCCGGTTTGCCCTTCGCGAGTTTGCCGCCGAGCGCGGCCACCAGTTCTCCAAGCGTCATAGCCCTCTCCTCACGCGGCAACCTGTCCGGCGCCGTAATGCACTCGGCCCGCCGGACGAGCAATCGGCTCGCCTAAAAGGATACGATTTCCAGCCCTGTGATCGCCTGGAAGTGGCGCACGTTGGCTGTTGCGACCCTGTAGCCGAGTTCGAGCGCCGTGACGCCGACAAGCAAATCAGAGATCGGCAAACGAACGCCTCGAGCAGTATTCTCGCCGTCAATTTCACCGGCCAACAGCGCGATTGAAGCCGTTGTAGGATAAATCGGTGCGGCGACCATCAACTCATTCAGATACTGACGCCGCATTGCAGCTCGTTGCAGCGTGTCAGCGCGAACGGCCCCGTGAGCTAACTCCGTAAGAGTTATGACTGAAACCGCGAATCGCTCTGCAGGGAAGCGCGACGCGATCGACGCCAACGTCTCGCGGGCGCTCATACCCCGGCGCTCTGCGGCAATGAAGATCGTGGAATCCAGAACGAGCCCCACTGGATCAATCCCAGTCTGGTGGGTTCAGCGGCTCGCGATGCGCAGCGATTGCGGCTTCCACGTCTCTGGCAAAGCTCTCGTCCATGATCGCCCGCGAATTCTCCGGCAACAATGCGATCGCCTCCTCAAGCGTGCGGCTCGGCGGGATTGGGCTGTGCATGACGGCGACGGGGCGCGAATCGGACTCGATCACGACTTCCGCTCCGGCGCGCACACGGGCCAGCAGGCCCGGAAAATCACGGGCGGCCTCGGCCTCGGAGATGCGGAACGTCGCCATACGTTCATGATACCGCGAATCCGATTGCGGCCCCAAAGCACTTTAGTACAGGCTGGGCTGGCCCGGCGGGCGCGTCTTCCAGCGGCGATGAATCCACAGCCACTGGTCAGGATAGCGCCGGATCCAGGTTTCGATGGCGGCGGTGCAGCGCCGCGTGCCTTCCAGAATATCGGCGGCCGTATCGCCTGTGCGGGGAATCTCGATCTCGGGGCCGAAGCGGAGCACGTAGCAGCGCTCGCTCGATTCCCAGAACATGAAGCCCGGCAGCACGGCGGCGCCGGTTTTCCGGGCGATGTGGGCCAGGCCCGTGCCGGTGCAGGCATCGACGCCGAAGAATCGGACGAATTCGCCCTGCGGCGGGGTCATGTTGGTGTCCATCAGGATGCCGACGGTCTGCCCTTTGCGCATGGCGGTCAGCAGGCCGCGGCCGAAGTCGTCCTTGGAGAGCACGAAGTTGCTGTGCAGGCAGCGGATAGAGTTCACGAACCGATCCAGTCGGCGGTTGTCGAGAGGTCGGATGACCATGCCCATGGGGTAGCCCACGAGCGAGTGATAGAAGCTCGACAGCTCCCACGCGCCGAGATGCCCAGTGACGATGAGGACGCCTTTGCCGCGGGCCTGCGCGGCCAGGTAGTGCTCCAGGCCCTCTGTGCGCAGCCAGCCTTGGGTGTTTTCCCTGGTGTAGCGGGCCATGCGGCAGAACTCGACGAGCTGCCAGCCAAGGTGGATGTACTCGCGCCGTAGAATTCTTCTTCTGGTTTTGGAAGAGAGCTGAGGCAGTGCAAGCTGAAGATTGAGCAGCCCCACCCGGCGCAGGCGGGCGAAACCCCAGTAGACCACGAAGGCGAGTAGACCTGCAAAGCGGCGAGCGAGAGCCCGGGGAATGCCGCCAAGGCTGCGCGCAATGGCCACGACCAGCCAATACTGGAGGGTTTCGCCCATCGTCGGATGCAAGGATCAGTTTAGATGCTCGACGCGGCTTGTGCGGCCGCGAAGGCGCGATCCCTTGCCGGCCCATCCTTTCCACTTGTTTGCGCGGAAAGGACAGGCGGGGAGGGTGAAGGGCCCTTCACCGGGTTCGCGGACACGCCGCTATTTGTGCGTTTGCGCCTTTGCTTGAACAAAGTACTGGGCAACGTCGCGCACGAATGCAACCGCGCCGGACGGCACAGCCACATCGCCCCTCAGGACGGTCTCGAAGGGATACGCGGCGCCGTAGTAGAGCTCGGTGTCTTCCCGGTTCTGGCTCACGCTGGTGCCGTCGAGATCGATGCCGGCAAACAGGCCCTTGGCACGCGAGTAGCTGAGCAGTTCGGCGTTCATCTTCCAATCGGTGGATGCCGTGCCGGCGCGGCCCACGGGACCGGCCGCGGCCGAAGCGTCGCCGCCGATCTTGAATTTGCTTTTGAGCAGATCCTGCATGCCGCGGTCGTTGACCGCAATGAGAACGAGGTCCGTGGCCTGGCCGCCGATCTGGAAGCCGAACGAACCGCCGGCCATGCGGATGAAGACCGGTGCGCTCCAGCCTTTGCCGGTGCGGCACGTGACCACCCCCTGACCGTACTGCGCGCCCACAATAAAGGCGCCCTTTACCATTCCGGGCACCACGGCCACGCAAGTGGCCGATTTGAGGATGTTGGAGGGGATGGTCTTGTCCTGCGCGCCCATGATCTGGTCCAGGACGATCTTGGCCGAGTCGATGCGGCTCTGCAGGTCTTCCTTCGACGAAGCCACGGCGGTCGATGTAAGCAGGAAGCTGAGGCAAACAGAAGCAATAGCCTTTTTCATATCCGTGTCCTTTCCTTTCGGGCGGCATTGCGCCGGGGAATTGGGAACTCCGAATCGGAGGGAATCGTCTCGCGGCCAGGGGAATCGCTCCGCGGGGTCCCGAGATCGGACGCTGGCAGCCAGCGCCGAAACCTCCTGGAACAGCCTACAGCATTGGACGCAGAGGCGCACGCCGCGCATAGGAAATCTCAACACGCACGGGCGGAACTTGTTGCGAATGCAGCGGATCGAAAGGGCGCGGCGTTGCAGGCGCCCGCCGCGAACGGCGGGCACTGAGAGGAGGATGCGTGAGTTGTCTGGGGGAGGGCTTTGGGAAGCCGTCGCCATCTGGGGCAACGGCGGTTGGAGGGTGGAAAAAAGAGGAGTTCCCACGCATCACGGAAACATGCTGCCTGGGAACTCCTTTCCCCAGATCTGCGTTGTTTCTGGAAACTATGTTGTGGAAATCTGGAAAAACTGGCAAGAGTACTTAGGGGATTTGGCTGGAAGTAACCGTAACTCCTTAAGTTCTTAACGCCTTCTCAGGATTCGCTCTGAACGCTTGAGCTCCGGCTCTCCCGAGGCAGGAAGGTATGGCTCAGGGCCGACAACGAGAGTTTGATCCGGTTGTCGACGCCCGTCTTTTGCATCAGGTGGCCAATGTGGGCCTTCACGGTCCTCTGCTCGATTCCGAGCCGCGAAGCAATCTCCCGTGTCGAGTACGCCCCCAGCAGCAGTTCGAGGACCTGTTGCTCGCGCAGGGTGAGCTGTGTGCCGGAGTGGGCCTGTGCCTGTCCGGGAACTCTGAGCAGCCGGTCGATGGTTCGGCAGAGCAGGCGCCGAGGCGCCCAGATGGAGCCGGCCGTCACGACATCGATGGCCTGGCGAACGAGCTCCGGCCCCGCAGTTTGGCCGAGGTAGGCCCTGGCCCCGGCAACAACCGCGCTTAGGACCAGTTCGTCGTCGTGCTCCGGCCCGATCACGATCGATCGCACATCCGGCCGCTCGTGGCGAATCGTCTCCAGCGCCTCCAAACCACGATGAGCGGAGTTCAGGTCGACAACGATGTACGCAATGTCGGGAAGCGGCAGCAGTTCAGACAATGTCCCGAGCACAGGAATCAGCGGGCGGTGTCCTTCTTCGGCAGACTGGTCGAAGATGGTTGCAAGTCCGGCGACGCGAATCGGCTCGTCGGCCACCACGCCAATGCGAATTGCGTCAGGAACGTTCTTCGAAGATGCCATGTTCACACCCGTCCTGAGCCAGCGATGGTCGTTTCGCATTGCAGAAGCCCCACCGACATGGCCATTTTCCCATCCAGGTGAGGAAACAAGGCAGGGTTTCGAGGGGCGGGAAAGAACCGGAACGGAAGGGACTGACCCTTTATTCCGCAGGACGTTTGACTCGGCACGCCGTCATTGAGGCTGCGGAGGCCTCGTACAACGCAGCGTGCATCGCCCCGGTTGACTCTGCGAATGGGACCGGGTGGTTCACCTGAATCCGAAGTTCGTGGGAGACCCGTGATTTGAATCATGGACAACCTGGCATAGGAACCGAAATACAACTTAGATTTTGCGGCCTGCGAAATCCGTGCTATGGCCCTGGCGCGAAGGTGGTATCCGCGGATCGCTGTCCAAGCACGGCACTGAATCCAAAGCTGCATGGCGCGGGACCGGCATTCCCGCGGTTCGACCGGAGCGCCGGAGTTGCTCAGAGCTTGGGGAGGACGATCCCCTGCTGCTTTTGATACTTGCCCTTGCGGTCAGCATAACTGGTCTCGCAGGGCTCATCGGAGCGGAAAAACAGGATCTGGCACAGGCCCTCGTTGGCGTAGACCTTGGCCGGCAGCGGGGTGGTATTGGAGATTTCCAATGTGACAAACCCCTCCCACTCCGGCTCGAACGGCGTGACGTTGACGATGATTCCGCACCGCGCGTAGGTCGACTTTCCGACACAGATCGTCAGAACGTCCCGGGGAATGCGGAAGTACTCGACCGAGCGCGCCAGCGCGAACGAGTTGGGCGGAACGATCACCGAATCGCCCTTGACCGAAACGAACGACCGCTCGTCGAAGGCCTTGGGGTCGATGATGGCGCTGTTCACATTGGTGAAGATCTTAAACTCGTCGGAGACGCGGAGGTCGTAGCCGAAGGAAGACAGGCCGTAGGAGATGACGCCGCTGGCGACCTGCTTCTCGCTGAAGGGATCGATCATGCGGTGTTTGAGGGCTTGTTCCCTGATCCAACGGTCGCTTTGAATCGACATGCTTCTCCTGGTCCGAGGTTTGGCCGTTCCGGAGTTTCGCGGCTCGCCGCGAAGCTGCGCACACCCTCTCCGCCCCGATGCGGAGCCGCGGCAAATGCGCCGCTGCTGCGCCGCAGCCTCCCTGAAGATAATCGTTTGAGCCGCCCCAGATGGCCATTTTGCATTGGCCTCGGCTCGAGTTTTCATATTACGGAACATTGGCGCGAATGACAAACCCGGCCCGCGTGGCGGTCGGATTGAGGCCCGGCCGGACTCCCGCCGGGGCCTCCGGAAACCCCCGGGCCCGGTGCTTGATTTTTCCCTGTTCCCTACTCGAAGTAAAATCTGTAATATGAGCGGTGTAGGCTGACCGCTACTTTAGCGGTTCCAGGGTTCCAGTACCGCGAAGCCTCTCCTACGAAGTCGACGCGACCACCAGGGAGCGGCGACCTCGAATGGACTCGGAGATCGGTACATCAACCCTGCAACCGCCGTAGTTCACGTCGAGCGAGGTGACTTCATTGATCAAGCAGGATATCGTTCATAACGTGGTCGAGCGCACAGGCCTGCCGCGCACGAAGGCCGAGGCGGCAGTGGACACAGTTTTCGAAGGCCTGAAACAGGCCTTGGCGAACGGCGAGCGCATCGAGCTGCGCGGATTCGGCGTCTTCAGCGTCCGCGCGCGCAAGACCGGCATCGGCCGCAACCCGCGCACCGGCACCGAGGTCAGCATCGCTCCCGGCAAGGCGGTGCGCTTCAAGCCCGGCAAGGATCTCCACACACTGGAGACGGGCGGCACTACGGCCTAGCCCACGGCAGGAAGCGGCGCCGCGCAGCGTTACCGCTCGCTCGGCGCGGCTCACATCAGCCGGATCGCGTCGACGTCCACGACCACGTTCCGCCGCGGCACACTTTCCCGCTCCGCGTGCGCCAGCATTCCGCGGAGCGTCTCGTTCAGCGCCTTGTGCGACGCGCTCTTCAGAATCATGTGAAAGCGGTAGACGCCTTTGATGCGTGCGATGGGCGCGGTGCAGGGGCCGAGCACGCGCACGCCTTCCGGCGCGGACTTCTGCAGCCATTTGCCCAGTACCGCCGACCACCCCGCCGCCTCCTCAAGCTTCTGCGACTGCACCAGCACGTTGGCCAGCACGCCAAAGGGCGGATAGTGCATCCAGCGGCGGTACTTGAGCTCGCGCTCGGCGAAGGCCCTGTAGTCGTGCGCGGTGGCGGCGAGAATCGCGTAGTGATCGGGATAGTAGGTCTGCACCACGACGCGGCCGGGCAGATCGCCGCGCCCCGCGCGCCCGCTCACCTGCGTCATGAGCTGGAAGACGCGCTCAGCGGCGCGAAAGTCGGGCATGGAAAGCGAATGGTCGCAGCCCACCACGCCGACCAGCGTGACGCTGTGGATATCGTGGCCCTTGGCGATCATCTGCGTGCCTACGAGCAGGTTGATCTCGCCCGAGTGCAGCCGCGCCAGCAAGTGCTCCAGGTCGTAGCGTCCGCGCACGGTGTCGCGATCCATGCGGCCGATGCGCGCTCCGGGAAAGATCTCGTGCAGGCGCTCCTCGCCCTGCTGCGAGCCCGCTCCGAGATAGTACAGGTGCTCACTCGAGCACTTGGGACACCGCGCCGGCACCGTGCGCTTGTAGCCGCAGTAGTGGCACTCGAGGCGCTGGCCGACGCGCGCAAATTCGAGATCCTCCGACGGCGCCTTGTGATGCGTGAGCGCGATGGCGCAGTTCTCGCACTCGAGCTTTGCGCCGCAGGCGCGGCACATGACGGCAAACGAGTAGCCGCGGCGGTTAAGCAGGATGAGCGCCTGCTCGCCGCGCTCGAGCGCCGCCCGAGTCTGCTCGACCAGCGAGCGCGAAAAGAGCTGCTCCTGTCCTGTCTCCTGGAACTCGCGCCGCATGTCGATCAGCTCGACCTCGGGCAGCGGGCGATTCATCACTCGGTCGCGCAGCTCGATGCGCGCGTATTTGCCCTTCACGGCGTTCTGCCAGCTTTCCAGCGACGGCGTGGCCGAACCCAGCACCACCACCGCGCCGGCCAGCTTGGCGCGCATCACGGCCACGTCGCGGCCGTTGTAGCGGGGCGTCTCTTCCTGCTTGTAGCTCTGGTCGTGCTCCTCGTCGACGAGAATCAAGCCGAGATTCGGCGCAGGCGCAAAGATCGCCGAGCGTGTGCCGACCACGATGGGCGCCTCGCCGCGGCGAATGCGCCGCCACTGCTCGCTGCGTTCCTCGGGCGTGAGCGCGGAGTGGAGCAGCGCGACCTTCTGACCGAAGGCCTGATCGAGCAGGCCGGCGGTCTGCGGCGTTAGCCCGATCTCCGGCACGAGCAGAATGCAGGAGAGGCCGCGGTCGAGCGCCTTTTGCATCGCGGCAAGGTAAACGGCGGTCTTACCCGAGCCGGTCACGCCGTAGAGCAAGAACGGATGAAAAGCCCCCAGAGCGCTGCCGATTGTGGTGAGGGCATCGCTCTGCGCCTTATTGAGGTCCACTGGCCCATTCGCCGGCGGCAGGCCGCCCAGATGGAACGCCTCGGGCCGCTCGTCGATGCGCACCAGGCCGCGCCGCACGAGAGTTTGCAGCGTGGATGACGGGAGTTCGCGCCGCCGCAGCTCGGTCAGCGGAATCTCGCCGCCGGAGGCCGCAAGCTCGGCCAGAATCGCCTGCTGCTTCTCGGTCAGCTTGGGCAGCCGCCACTCGTCCACCAACACTGCGAAGCGTTCCATGCGCCGGGCGTCGCGCTCGGCGGCTGCGGTCTCGCGCGCGATCCATTTCTTGCGCAGCATGGCCGCCAGCACCGGCAGCGACGCCGCCGTGGCCGTGCGCAGCGTAGAGACTCTTACCGGCTCGCCTGAGGCCAGCCGCTCAAGCACGCGGCGCTCCATGTCCTGAGCTTCCCTTGAGAGCTTGCCGCGCCGGCGTCCGCCTCCAAGGATGCTCCGTGCCTCATCCTTTTCACGCTCTGTGCGAAATGGGTGGGCGCCCTCGTCCCCTGCTTCGCTGTCCATCGCCGCCGCCAGCACATCGCGGCCCAGATCGGTGAGCCGGTAGTAAACCGTGCGGCGCACCTCCGCCGTCAGCGGCAGCATGGCGCGCAGGACCTCGCCGAGCGGCGCCAGGTAGTACTGCGCGGTCCACTCGGCCAGCTCCAGCAGATGCTCGCTAAGCAGCGGCTCCTCGTCGAGCACGGCCTCGAGATCGCGCACTTCCATCTCGGCGGCAGGAGCCTTGGCGCCGGTCGCCGTCACCACTCCGATGAGTTTCTCGTTGCGGAAGGGGACGATGACGCGAGCCCCGCGTTGCGGCGATTGGCCGGCGCGCACGCCATACGTGAACGTGTGGTCCAGCGGCACCGGCAGCGCGACTTCGCAGTACGCAGGCATGGGAGACAACAATCAGTGTAGGGGATGCGGCGCGGCAGGATTCGCACACGGTACAATTCATTGCTGATGACTCCCAAGCCCCCTTCTATCGCCGTCAAATCGGCCGGTTCGAAAGCCGTTCCGGCCGCGTGCGCCCCCATCACCCTGTCGATCGACATCGGCGGTTCCGGCATCAAAGGCATGCTGCTCGACGCGCGGGGTAGACCGGTCGGCGAGCGGGAGCGCATCGCGACTCCCGCGATTCCCACGCCGCGCGCCGTGCTGCACGTGCTCGAGGAGCTTGGCGCGCGCCTGCCAGACTTCGACCGCGCCTCGGTTGGCTTTCCCGGAGTGACCAAGCACGGCACCACATACACGGCCGTGAACCTGCACCGGCTGTGGTTCGCCTTCCCCTTGCAGCGCGAGCTGGAGAAGCGCTGGCGCAGGCCCGTGCGCGTGGCCAACGACGCCGCCGTGCAGGGCTATGGCGCCGTGAAGGGGCGCGGGGTTGAGCTGACCGTGACGCTGGGCACCGGCGTGGGTTCGTCGCTCTTCACCGACGGCAAGTTGTGCCCCGGCCTGGAGCTGGGCCACCATCCGTGGAAGAAGAAGACCTACGAAGACTACCTGGGCCGGCGCGGCCTTGACCGCTTCGGCAGGAAACGCTGGAACAAGTGGCTCCAGGAGGCCATCGCGCAAACGCTGGCGACCTTCAATTGGGATCACCTCTACCTGGGCGGCGGCAACGCCAAGAAGATCGACTTCAAGCTGCCGCCTAATGTCTCGATCGTGTCAAACAAAGAGGGGATTCTGGGCGGCGTGGCGCTGTGGCGGGAGCCGATGTTGCCCGCCGTCGAGATTCTCGCTTGACTTCGATTCGTTTATAAACGAGACTAGAGAAGTGTACGAGATTCGCCACTATCTGACGCAGAACGAAAAAGACGTCTTTATGGAATGGCGGTGCCAGCTCCGCGACGCACATGCAAGAATCGCCATCGACCGGAGAATTAACCGCATGGAGCTGGGCAACTTCGGCGATCACCGGTTTTGCCGGGACGGGGTTTGGGAGCTTCGAATCGACGTCGGGCAAGGCTATCGGGTTTATTACGCTATTGCCGGGACTCAGGTAGTCCTGCTGCTTTGCGGGGGCGACAAGCGAACCCAGGATGCGGACATCAATCGCGCGTGTGAGTTTTGGGCGGACTGGCAGAGGAGAAACTAGCGATGAGAGACAGGACCCACGACGAAGCCATGGCGGAAATGCTCCTGGAAGACCCCGCCTATGCACTCGAGCTGCTGAACAGCATTCTCGAAGACGGCGAACAGGGCGAACTGCTCATCGTCTTGCGCCAAATGACCAAAGCCTTCGGCGGCGTGCAGGACGTAGCGAAAAAAGCCAACCTCAATCCAACTCAGCTCTACCGCACGCTCTCCGAACAAGGAAACCCGGAGCTGCGCAGCCTCTCCGCCATCCTCAAAGCGATGGGCTTGCGGCTTGCGGTCGAAAAGGTGCGTGCCGCGTGAAATGAGGGCATGAACCTGGGCACGCGTTACAACGACTCGACAGGGAGGGTGCCCTCTTTGAAGATCGCTATTGCTCTCTCGCAGTGAGGACAGATCCTGCCACTTTTCGTGTTCAGGTGCTCGGAAAAGATGAATCCTCTATTGCACGATGGGCAACGAATAGCTGCGTTGTTCCCATACACATCGATCTCAAACCTTGGGTCCACCTTCATACTTGATTCCCCCTGCAATTGAATTCTGGGTCTGATCCGATAATCCCCCCGACCGATAAGGCTATCCTCGCGGAGGCGCTTTCAACCCCAGCTCCTTTATGGCGATCTGCAGGTCCGCCCAGGCTTCCTTCTTCTGGCGCGGGTCGCGGAGCAGAAAGGCCGGGTGATATGTGACGATCAGGCTCGCCCCGCGAAAGGCGTGAATGCGGCCGCGCAGGCCGGCCAGCGGCTGCCGCGCGCCGAGCAGATAGGTGGCCGCGGTGGCTCCCAGCGCGACAAGCACCTGTGGACGCACCACGTCGATCTGGCGGAAAAGGAACGGCGAGCAGGTGTTGGCCTCGTCGGGCTCAGGCGTGCGGTTGCCCGGCGGACGGCACTTGACCACGTTGGCGATATAGCACTCTTCGCGGCTTAGCCCCATCGCCGCGATCATGTTGTTGAGGAGTTGGCCGGCGCGGCCTACGAAGGGCAGCCCCTGCGCGTCCTCGTCGGCGCCCGGCCCCTCGCCCACAAACATCAGGCGCGCGGCGGGGTTGCCCTGGCCAAAGACGATGGTGTGGCGGCCTGTGTGCAAAGCGCAGCGGGTGCAGTCGCCCATCTCGTCGCGGATCGCTTGAAGCGCGGCGGCGCGCTCTTCAGCGGGGACAACGGCTCCGATCTCCGGCGTGTGAAAGCTCTTGCGTGTCTTGATGGCAGGTTCCTCTCCAAAGAAGTTGGTTTGGCTGGCGTGAGGCGTGGACGCCGATTGAGCGGCTGGCGACACTGGCTGGCTTCCCACCCTAGCGCCCGCTCCTTCTTCGAAGGAGGGTCGCAAGGATGGGGCACGGTGCACTGCTTCGGAAGCAGAATTCCCTTCCCAGGTCCCAGAATCGGGACTTGGGGCACCCTCTTCCACCGGTCGGCGATAGAAATCCGTGAGTCCAAGGTCGCGATAGAAGCGCAACCGCTCGGCCAGAGCTTCGCGAGTGGCGGGATCGAGCGCGCGCGGCATTCCACTTACTCCACGATGAGCTGACGGCGGCCCGCGCCAACGGGTAGGCTCTCGCTGAGCACACGGTCCTGGCGCGATCGCGGGTCTTCCGGCTTCACGACTCCGCCGTCGATCTCGAGGACGACCTGCCGCGGCCGGCGCAGCGAGAGAACCTCGTCAAGGATGCGGTCGGCCAACTCGCGCTTGGGCATTCGCGGCAGTTCGACGGCTGTCGCCAGAGTGAGAAACGTCGCCGCATTCGTGTCGGCGTCGATGCCCACGCCCTCGCCGGCCACATCGTTCATGACAATTGCGTCCGCGCCCTTGGCGAGGAGCTTCGCGCGGGCGTTTTCCATACGGTTCTCAGTCTCGGCGGCAAAACCCACGATGAGCTGGCCGGGTTTGCGCCGCCGCACTGCCTCGGCGAGAATGTCCTCGGTCGGCGAGAGTTCGAGTGTGATCGGGCCGGTGCGCTTGAGCTTCTGCTCGGAGACTGCGACCGGCTTGTAATCGGCAACCGCCGCGGCCTTGATCACGAGCGTGGCTTCGCTCATGCGCTCGAGGACCGCATTGCGCATCTCGTCCGCCGTGGTCACCTTCACGAGTTCGCAGTGCGCCGGCGCATGCAGGCTCGCGGGGCCGCTGATGAGAATCACCTTCGCGCCCCGGCTGCGGGCCGCCTCGGCGAGCGCGTAGCCCATCTTGCCGCTGGAGCGGTTGCCGATGAAGCGTACGGGATCGAGCGCCTCGCGCGTTCCGCCCGCGGTCACCAGCACTACCTCGCCGGCCAGATCGTGCCGCCGGCCGAGCGCGTTCATCACCGCGGCGGCGATCGCCTCGGGCTCGGCCATGCGCCCCGTGCCCACCATGCCGCAGGCCAGCTCGCCCGTTCCCGGCTCCACGATGCCCACGCCGCGCAGACGCAGAGTCTCAAGGTTCGCCTGCGTCGCCGGATGATTCCACATGTTGACGTTCATGGCCGGAGCCACGAGGACCGGCGCGGTTGTGGCGAGATAGAGCGTGGAAAGAAAATCGTCGGCGATGCCGTGAGCGAACTTGGCCAGCATGTCGGCCGTCGCCGGCGCGACCACCAGCGCATCGGCCCATTGCGCCTCGGCGATGTGGTCGATGCCGTTCTGTTCAGGCGCAACCTCATCCGCTCCCCACTCGTCCCACAGACTGGTGATGACTTTGTGCCC
>JBEKUS010000111.1:0-17882 GCA_049514795.1 Occallatibacter sp. | reverse complement strand
GTCAAGGTGCAGGCCGCGGACGATCTGAGGTTCCCGTTCGAGCGGCTCGCCGCGGCCATCACGCCGCGAACCAAGATCATCGCGGTCGCCAATCCCAACAGCCCGTCTGGTTCGGCCGCTGCCCGCGAGCAACTCCTCGAACTCGCGCGGCGTGCACCGCAAGCCGTGCTGCTGGTCGACGAGGCGTACTTCCATTTCCACGGCGAGACGGTGATGGACCTGGTGGGCGCCGTCCCGAACCTGGTTGTGGCGAGGACCTTCTCTAAGGCGTATGGGCTCGCGGGCTTGCGTCTGGGACTGCTTGCCGGGCCGGGAGAATCGATGCGTTGGGTACGGCGCGTTCTTTCGCCTTATAGCGTCAACTCGCTGGCGCTTGCATGCCTGCCGCCGGCGATAGAAGACACGGCATACCTCGATTGGTATGTGGGCGAAGTGCTGGCGGCGCGAGCAGAGTTTGAGGCCGCGCTGGATGCGGCGGGCGTGCGCCGCTGGCCGAGCCGCACTAACTTCATTCTGGTTGAGATCGGTGCGAAACACGCGGAGTTCGTGCGCCGAATGCGCGCTGCGGGCGTGCTGGTGCGCGACCGGTCGAGCGATCCCGGCTGCAATGGCCGCGTGCGCATCACGATCGGGACGCGGGAGCAGATGCGGCAGGCGGTCGTGGCGCTGAACGAAACGCTGGCTGCGCTACGCAGCGAAAGCGAGGCACGATGACGAAAACAAGGAAGCTGGCGAAAGGGAACGCGGGCGCGCGCGCGGCAACGGTCGTGCGGAATACAGCCGAGACGCAAATCGAGATCGCGCTGACGATCGAAGGCCAGGGCCGATACGGAATCTCCACCGGCATCCGCTTTTTCGACCACATGCTGGAGCTGTTCGCGCGGCACGGCGCCTTCGATCTCGAACTCAAGTGCAAGGGCGACCTCGAGGTGGACCAGCACCACACCGTCGAGGACGTGGGGATCGCGCTGGGCGAGGCCTTCGACCACGCCCTCGGCGCCAAGCGCGGCATTCTACGCGCGGGCTACTTCGTGATGCCGATGGACGAGACGCTGGCCGTCGCCGCCGTGGACCTGAGCGGCCGCGCGGCGTTCGCGGTCGACGCCAAGGTGCGCACCCGGCTTGTCGGCGACCTGCAAACAGAGCTGGTGACGGACTTCTTCGACGGCTTCGCGCGCGGCGCGCGGGCCAACGTGCACGTGAAGACAATGTATGGCCGCTCGAACCATCACAAGATCGAGGCGATCTTCAAGGCGTTTGCGCGCGCGCTGCGTGTGGCCTGCTCGCGCGACAAGCAACTGGGCAAGATGCTGCCGAGCACGAAGGGACTGCTTTAACCAAGCCCGCGAGCATCCGCCACGGCGGACGCTCGCCAGGGACCCCGGAGGATGGATGCGCGTCACCGTGATCGACTACAAGGCCGGCAACCTGACTTCGGTGCTGAAGACGCTGCGGTATCTCGGCGCGGAAGCGGTCGTCACCGATGGCGATCTCTCCCTGGTCGAATCGGCGGAGCGTATTGTGCTGCCGGGCGTGGGGCACTTCGCGGCGACGGAACGGCTCGATGTGGCAGGGCTCACCGGCGCGATCCGCGCCGCGATCGCGCGCGGCGTGCCATTCCTCGGCATCTGCGTGGGAATGCAGTGGCTGTACGCTGGGTCGAGCGAAGCGCCCGATCAGCCGGGCCTCGGGCATTTTCCCGAGTCGTGCACCCGCTTTCCCGAGAGCGCGGAGAAGGTGCCGCACGTGGGCTGGAATTCGCTCGAAGTGCGGAACCGCTCGCGGCTGCTAGCGAACGTTCGGCCCGGTGAGTACGTCTACTTTACGCATTCCTACAAAGGGCCTGTCACCGCCGACACCGCCGCGGTAACACACCACATCGAGCCCTTCGCGGCGGCCATCGAACGCGAAAACGTGATGGGCGTACAGTTCCACCCCGAGAAATCGGGTGAAACGGGTCTCAAGATCCTTCGCAATTTCCTGGGAGGTCTAGGATGCGCTTGACTTACACACTCACTCTTGAGGATTTCAAGGCGGCTCAGGATCTTTCCATGCGCCGGAGTTTCGGCCGCTGGATGGTCTGGGCCTTCACCTCGAAAGTTGTACCCGTTCTGGCGTTGGCCTGCGCAGCCGGCGCGGGTGTCGCCTTCCTGCTCGATCGCCGGGACCTCTTCATCGAGTGCCTCGCCGCGTGCCTCGTTCTTCTCGCGCTATCGATCGTCATCCCGACGAAGCGGGCGGCCGATGTTCGAAGGAACTATGGGAAATTCTTCCCATCGCCCGACAGCGATCGCAGCGCCACGATCGACATCGGCGACGAACGGATCGTCTCGATCACGCCGGGGGCTGGTGAACGGACAGTGCTTTGGCCGGAGGTCGAGCAGATTGTGGAAGACTCGAGGATTTCGTTGATTTGTATTGCTGCGAACCGATTCATTCCTTTTCACGGCTACGCCTTGACGCGCGAGGAGCGCGAGGATCTCGGGGCAATGATCGAGCGGCACTTGGGGAAGAGGTAACCATGTTGACCAAGCGCATTATCGCCTGCCTCGATGTGCACGCGGGCCGCGTAGTGAAGGGCGTCAAGTTCGTCGATCTTGTGGACGCGGGCGATCCGGCGACACAGGCGGCGCGTCACGCGCGCGAGGGCGCCGACGAGATCGTGCTGCTCGACATCACGGCGACGCACGAGGGGCGCAAGACGCTCATGGACACAGTGCGCCGCACGGCACTCGAACTGTTTGTGCCGTTCTGCGTCGGCGGGGGCATCCGCTCGGCACGAGACGCGGAGCAGGTCTTCGAGGCCGGCGCGGACAAGGTGAGCATCAACTCGGCCGCGCTCGCCGATCCCGCGCTGATCACGGCCATCGGCTCGAGCTTCGGCGCGCAGGCAGTAGTCGTAGCCATTGACGCGCGGCGCGATCCCAAGGCCGCCGATCCGGTGCGCGAGGCGGAGGTGTTCGTGCACGGCGGACGCAAGCCGGTTGGCCGGCGGGTGGTGGAGTGGGCGCGCGAGGCCGAGCAACGCGGCGCGGGCGAGATTCTGCTCACCTCGATGGACGCCGACGGCACGCGCGCGGGTTTCGACTGCGAACTTACGGCGGCGGTGAGCGAGTCGGTCAGCATTCCAGTCATCGCCTCGGGTGGGGCGGGAACGGTGGCGCACTTCGCCGATGTCTTTGCGCGCGGCAAAGCCGATGCGGCGCTTGCCGCCAGCATCTTTCACTTCGGCGTGAAAAGCGCTCGTGCGCTCAAGGAGGAGCTGCAGCACGCAGGCGTTCCCGTGAGGCTGCCATGCTGATTCCTTCGATCGATCTGATGGGCGGGCGCATCGTGCAGCTTGTGCAGGGCGAGAAGCTGCGCCTCGCCTTCGACGATTTTGAGTATTGGATCGGGAAGTTCTCGCGCTATCCGCTGGTGCAGTTGATCGATCTGGACGCGGCAATGCGGCAGAGCGACAACTCCACTTTGGTTGAGCAGGTCGCCAAGCGGCTGCCGTGCCAGGCCGGCGGCGGGGTTCATTCGATCGAGCGCGCGCGGCGCCTATTGCAGGCCGGGGCCAAAAGAGTCATCGTCGGGTCGGCGTTGTTCTCGGCAGAGGGCGCCGTGAACACAGCGTTCGCGGCCGAGCTCGCTTCGAGCGTAGGCGCGGAGCATGTCGTCGCGGGCATCGATACCAAGAACGGGCGCATCGCCGTGAAGGGATGGAAGGCGCAGGTGGAGCTGACTCCCGATGCAGCAATCCCGCAGCTTGAATCTCACGTCGCGGCGTTCCTCTACACGCATGTAGATACCGAAGGCACGATGCGGGGCTTTCCGATCGGCGTCGCGGCGCGCCTGCGGAGGCTCACCCAGCGGCAACTCATCGTGGCCGGAGGCATTCGCAGTCAGCAGGAAGTGGATGCGCTCGATGCGCTGGGCGCCGATGCGGTCGTGGGGATGGCTGTCTACACCGACCTGCTCGCAGTGTGACGTTCCCTGTTCCATGTCTCGGCGCCGCTCTAAACAGTCTCGCGTGATGGAAAGGCGAGCGTCAATTCAGGCCGCCGATTGAAGCCCGCGATAACGGTCTCGGGTAACATGAAATCAAGGAGTCTATGGTCGGCCAGGCTCATGAACCCCATGTTGCGAGTCGGATACCCAGCTACATTGTCAGCGGATCTGCTCGGCGATTTCCCTTCGGGAATCGAGTTGATCCCCGTGTCGGACACGATGGATCACGACGCCGTGATCGACGTGTGGATTCCCGATCCATATCCGGCGCGGGCGATGCGCACTTGGCCGCGGCTGCGCGGCGTCAAGCTGGTGCTCTCGTTGATGGCCGGCACGGAGTGGATTCCCCCGACCGTCGGACCGCACGTGACCATCTGCAACGCGCGCGGCGCGCACAACATCTCGACGGCGGAGTGGACACTCGCGGCCATTCTAGGAACGCTCAAGTACTTTCCGCTTTATCTCGACATTCAGCGGTCGGGCGTGTGGAAGCGGCGTTTCGAAGCCAGTGCGCGCTATGCGGAGATGACCGGCGACAAACGTGAGATGCACCCGCCCGTGCTGCAGGAGGAGCTGACCGGTAAGACGGTGCTTCTGGTTGGGTACGGCGCGATCGGCCAGGAGATCGAGCGCATGCTTGCGCCGTTCCGCGTGAAGCTGCAGCGCGTGGCGCGCAGGCCGCGCAAAGAACCCGAAGTACACGCGGTAAGCGAACTGGACGACCTGCTGCCGCACGCCGAGATTGTGGTGTTGATTCTTCCCGCGACGGTGGAATCACGCGGCTTGATCGGCCGGCGGCAGTTGTCGCTGTTGCGGCAGGGCACGCTGCTCGTCAATGCCGCACGCGGCCCGATTGTCGACACGGATGCACTTGTCGAGGCGCTCCAGTCGGGGCGCATTCGCGCCGCGCTCGACGTGACCGAGCCCGAGCCGCTACCCGAAGGGCATCCGCTGTGGAGTTGTCCGAATCTGCTCATCACGCCGCACGTTGCCGGTTCGACGCCGCAGTTTGCGCCACGCGCCTTGCGCACCGCGGCGGATGAGTTGCGCCGATATATGAAAAGCGAGCCGCTGCGAAACGTGGTTCAGGCGGCGGATTAGCCGGCGGTCCTGGCTGCGGCGCGGCGCCAGTCGATCAAGCCGAGGACGGCGAGCCCAACGAGGACGGCATAAAGCAGCGCGGTCGGCCAGAGACCCTTGTAGATGTATTCGCCGATGTAGACGAGATCCACGACGATCCAGAGCCGCCAGTTGGCGATGTGTTTGCGCGTCTGCCACCAGGTAGCGACGAGCGAGTAGCTCATCAGAGCGGCGTCGAGATAGGGCAGAGCGGCGTGAAGATGCCTGGCGAGCGTTCCCAACAGAAAACTGCACGGCACGCCAAGCGCTACGGCAATGATGAGGCTCGCCAATCGCAGCGGGACGATGCGCACTTCGCCTTCCTGCCGCACGCCGCGCCACCAGTGCCACCAGCCATAGACGGTGAATCCGGCGAAGAAGACCTGAAGCAGCGCGTCGGAGAGAAGCCCGGCGCGGAAGAACACAACCATATAGATGAAGATCGAGACCAGCGTGACCGGCCAGCAGATGAGCCTGCGCTGCGTGGTGAGCCAGATTCCGAGAACCGCCGTGAGAAAGCCCGCCCACTCGAGGCCGTTAGCGGCAAAATACGCGACGACCGCCGTCCAGATCATTGCGCGCCCCTTCCTTTTGGGCGGTGTGCGGCGGCGCGGCTGCGAAATGCATCGAGCAGCGCGCGTCCAGGTGCGCTCTGAAACCAGCGCGCGTGGCCCACAAGGTAATCGTCGTACGCCAGACGGCCCCGTTCCTCCGAGTGCAGCACTCCAAGGAAATAGTCGGCCTCGGTCAGCGCGAACTCGGCGTGGCAGAGAGCGGTCATCGGCGCGAGCGCGCCAGATTCCTCGAGTGAGAGCGCGCGGACGGACTCGTACCCGTCGAGAAGCGCCTGCAGATGGTCGAGGTGGACCGGCACTTCGTCCGGATGCCGCGGATCGTTCACAAGGACGAGCCACTCGACGATGTTGCGCTCGATGGCATGAGCGATATCGTGGACAGCGTTGGTGCGATCCGCGAGGCCGAAGTCGATGATGGCCTTGGCGCGCGCGCGGAGATCGGCATTCGGGCCTGCATCGCTCCAGAAGAGGTTGGATGCGTGGAGGTCGTTGTGGGTCCAGAGCGGCGGAAGCGCGGGCAGGAGCGGCACAAGCTCGGCGTGGAAGGGCGCGAGGAGGCCGAGAACCTGATCCGCGCAGGCGTGCACGGCTGCGTGGCTGGCGAGAGAGGGCCGCGCGGCGAGGTAGCGCTCCATCGCGGCGGCCGGATCGTTGTCTGCGAAGATCGTGAAGCTGGCGACGAGCGGTTGCGGCTTGCGGGGAGATGCAGCGAAGTCCCTCGCGGCAAGATGAAGGCGAGCGAGCGCCGCGCCCGCGGAATGCGCATGAACTGAAGAGCGAAAAGGGGTCCAGGAGATTGCGTCTTCGTAGAGATCGATCCCCGCAGGAGTGTCGTGTATCTCGTAGGTCCATTCGCCGATCTCGATCGCGGTCTCTCCCGACACGGAGGCGAGTACGCGCGGCACCGGCACGCAGCGGGCGAGAAGATGCGAGAGAAATCGGTGTTCCTCAAGCAGCCCTTCGGGGTCTCTCACCGCACGGTGATGGCGCTTGACGAAGACGCGCCCGTTCCGTGTGGCCACGATTCCCGCAGCGGAGAGCGGCCGAGGACTGACAGACACAATCTGCGCAGGCTCACCGAGATCGGGGAACCGGAGAAAGAGCGTGTGCAGTTCCGCAAGCTCGAGCGGCGGCCAGTCGGGCTCGACCAGCGTGCCGTCCATGCCGTGAGCTTTGATCGTTGCACTCATCTGAAAAGGCATCCAGCTTCTAGCTGCTCGCTCCCGGTTTTTGCCCATCCTGCTTGTGCGATGCATCTGTTCAGGCTGCTGCTATCGAAGCTAAAGACTAGCAGCTAGAAGCGAGCGACTAGAAAGTGTAGTGGGCAGACAGACGCACGGTGGCCGGTGCGCCCAGCCAGACGAACGTGTCACCATAGCTGGCGCCGGTGTCGGACCAGTAGAGATTGTCGGAGATGTTGTCGGCGTAGATGCGAAACGTGAGTCGGCCTTGCTCGCCGCCGGGTGTGAAGCGCACACCGAGGTTAAAGAGGTTGTAGCCGGGCACGCTCACCGCGTCGTCGCGCGTGGCCTCCTTGCGGGAGGCATAGCTCCAGCCGGGCATCAGGTGCAGGCCGCGGATGTGGGAAACGGTCAGATCGGCAAACACTGTCGTGTGCACGTGCGGCACGTTGATGACCTGCTTTGAGTCGAAGGACGGCGTGCCGGTGCGGGTCGATGTGGCGTTCATCGCTTCGGCGGAGGCGTTCACGCGCAGCCAACCGGCAGCTTTGCCTTCGGCGTTCAGCTCGATGCCATTGTGCGTTTCGTGGCCTTCGGACTCGAAGCAGAGATCGCCGGCGTCGCCGCTCGGGCAGAAGTCGTCCGGGCCTGCAAGCACCTTGGGATAGAAGAACGGCGCTCGCATGTGGAACAGAGCGGCAGTGAGCAGGATGCGCTGGTCCGGCTCGTACTTGGCGCCGACTTCGGCCTGGCGCGAGTAGAACGGCGCGAGGAACTGGCTGCCGTTGTCGGTCCAGAAGGGTCCCTGCGGACCGAGCGAAAGCTGGACGCCGTAGTTCGAATAGAGAGTGAGGTCCTCGATGGGGTTGAAGGTGACGGCGAACTGCGGCAGCCAGACGGGCTTGTCGGTGATCGTGGGCGGAGTTGCAGGGTCGGTGGCGTACGCCGAGTAATTGTGGTCGTGGAGCGAGTCGTACCGGGCGCCGGCAATGAGCTGGATGCGGACGGGAAGATGTACACGATCCTGGATGACACCGGAAGCTTGGTGGCTGTCGACCCACAGGCGGCGCGGGCCGGCGGATTGAAGCGGATCCTCGAGGGAGTTGACGTTTCCGGGCGCAGGAAGGGGCGCGATGGGCTGGTAGATGTTGTCCGAGCCAATGTAGGTGTAGACGGCGCCGTCTTGAACCACGCCATCTGGAGAGGCCGGGTCCGTGGCGGTGTAGAAGCCTGGCTCCTGCACGCTGCGCGCGAAGAAAGCGCCGCCGGCTACGAGGTCCTGCGTGACGGGGCCGGACCGGATGTGGCCGGTGACCATCGTCTCGCCCTCAGCGTCGATGCGCAGCTCGCCGGGATTGCGGTAGTCGTAGATGTCGTAGGTCCCGTCGGGAGAGAAGAACCACGGATAAGGGGCCGAGCCGGTGCTACAGTCCGACTCGTAGTAGCAGCCGTAGGCGTAGATCACGTTGTCCTGGATGAGCGAGTGGCTCAAGCTGGCCGCGGCGAAGGCCGCCCACGAGGGCGAGAACGTGCGGTCGAGGCGCGCGCTGGTGTTGAACGTGTCATAGGTATCAGGCGGGGCCCAAGACTGATCGCCGAGCATGGCCGACCGGTAGATGCGATGAATGTCGGGCAGGGACGTACCGCCGAGGAGTTGATAGCCGCTGCCGTCGCGCTCGGTCTTGTGCTGGTACTCGAAGTCGCCCTTGAGCACTGTCGCCGGATCGACCTTCCAGTCGGCCGCGCCTGCGCCCATGGCGCGCCAGCCGTTGGTCGAGTTCATGTAGGGGATGATTCGCTCGCCGGCAAGATTCAAGCGGGCGCCGACTTGTTTGCGGCTGCCGAAGAGATGCCCGAGATCGACGGCGCCGAAGGCCGAGCCGCGATGATCGGTGGCAAAATCGAGGGCCCCGATGTTGGCCGGGCGCTTGGTCACGTAGTCGATCAGTCCGCCTGCCGAAGCGACGCCGCTCTCCATTGCGGCAATTCCCTTCAGGAACTCGACGCTCTGTTTGTTCTCAAGCGGCACATCCTGCTCGCCGGCGATGGTCATGCCGTTGATTTCGAGGCCGGTGGCGAGATCGAGCGGAAATCCGCGAATCTGGTAGTCGCCGTAGTAGCCCACCGGCACGTAATCGTCACCGACCGAGGCATCGTTCTGAATCACGTCGGAAAGCAGGCGCGAGACCTGATCGTTGAGCAGGTCACGCGTAATGACCGAGGCCGAGATGGGGAGGTTCTGGATTCGCGCGCCGTCCAGAGTGCCCACGGTCACGGACTCGGGGAGATAGTTGTCCTCGACTTCACCGTGAACGATGACGGTAGTCGTGACGGGAGCGGGCTTCTGAGGCGCTGGCGAAGCGGTCTGCGAGTTCGTTTGCGGAGCCGGCGCAGGGGTTGGCGTCGTCTGCGGAGCAGTTTGCGCGCAGAGGGGTAGGGCAAGGCCGGAGGCCAGCAGAAAGAACATCGCGAGGCAGTGGCGCGCTCGGCTCAAGCGGGCCGTTCGAATGGGGAAGATTGAGGCGGATGTGACTGAACGCATGGAAACCCTTCGTTTCTGTACTGCCTGAAACAAAGGAGCATGCGCCGCGAAGCGAGGTGAGGAAGAAGCCGCTCGGCCGGAGAAAACTTCCCACGCCGGTATTATCCGGATCGGGTTCGAGGGTATTTCTCAGCCCCACAATGCGTGGAGCACCCCTGTTTCAATAACCCGATTGAAACACCGCGGCCCGAGGGATGGCAAATCGGGCTCTCGTCCGAGTACGGTTATCGCCGGTCCGATTTTACGGGAGAAGCCGGAGCGGCCAGAGCGGCGACGTTGGTGTTCGAAAGGACGTCAAGCATCGCCCGCTGGGCCTGCGCCCAAACCGGGTGCGCGGGACAGTGGGCCTTTCTCGAACAGGAGCGGCCGGGAATCAGGCAGACGTTCAGGCAGATGGAGCCGTCAACGGCCTCGATCACGTCGCGCATCGACGCCGCGCTGCCGCGGGTCGTGATGCGGAAACCGCCTGCCTGCCCACGCCGGGAAGAGATCAACCCGGCGCGGGCCAGGGTCTGCAACACCTTGGAGAGGAAGCTCTCCGGAGCCCCTGTGGTCCGGGCCAGTTCGGGGAGCGACGTGCGTTCTTCGGCAGGCTGCATGGCCAGTTGAATCATTACCCGTACGCCATAATCGGCGGCACGCGTCAGTTGCATCGACGAATTGGCACTCCTCATGTTGTTGTCCTGTCGAACCGGCCTCTCGTGCACCGCGTTGCCGCTCTCGGCGCCGGCGATCGCTGGCTGGGGCTCGAAACGATCCGTGCGGCCAACGGGGAGCGTATTTCAAAGCTGTCACAGGAGTATGTAATCCGCGTCACAGACCAAGGTTCGCGGCGAGCCATAAATTTTAGCCGACTCAAATTGGAGAGGAATAGTCCAAAATTTACTGCGCCAATCCCCTTCGCAGCCCGGGCGGTCCCGACCCGGCAGGATGGGGCAGCGAGGTTGTTTGGCGCGTGGCCAAGACTGTTTTTCGATTCGCCCTGCGCCGATTGCAGTGTGAAAGGAACGATCGGAACGTTATGAATCCTTATCCCGCGGTGGACCCCATTCCTTTGCCCGCTCCCGTGTGGCTGATGAAGCTGTTGCATGTGGTGACGCTCTCGCTGCACTTCGTGGCGGTGGAGATGCTGTTGGGCGGGCTGTTGCTGGCGATTCTGCTCAGCCTTTTCCGCAACTCGCCGCACTCGCTAGTGACGGCCCGGGCGCTGGCGCGGCGGCTGACGGTGGTGATGACGTACGTGATCAACCTGGCCGTGCCGCCGCTCCTGTTCGCTCAAGTCCTGTACGGGCGCGCGCTCTATACGAGCAGCGTGCTGATCGGCATCTACTGGATCGTGATCATTCCGACGCTGATGCTGGTTTATTGGCTGCTCTACAAGTTCTCGGCGCGTCTTGACGCCGGCAAATCGGCCTGGTGGGCAGGGCTGATCGCGTGGCTGCTGGCTGGCGGGGTGGCGCGGATGCTGTCGACGAACATGACGCTGATGCTACGGCCCGACGCGTGGCGCGGGATGTACTCGGCCTCGGCAATGGGCGCGTATCTGCCCACGGGCGATCCTACCCTGGAGCCGCGCTGGCTGATGATGCTGGCCGGCGGGCTGCTGATCGGCGGGTTGTGGCTGGTGTATCTGTCAGCACGCAGCACCTTTACGGCGGAAGAGAAGAAGTTCGTTGCCGGGTTTGGCGGCAAGGTGGCCGCCGGGTTCGGCCTTGTTTACCTGGCGGCGGGAATCTGGGCGGCAAGCGTGCAGCCGGCTGCGGTGAAAGCAGGGTTGGCCGGCCAATGCGTGTACCCGGCCTACCGCTTCGAAGGACTCGCCGGCTACGGATGGATCGCGCTGGTGGTCGTGGCCGTTCTGGTGGGGGCGATCGCGGGGTTTGGCAAGGTGGCTGCTGGATGGCTCGCGTGGGCCGGAGTGCTGGCGGCGGTGCTGCTGGAGATCATGTTGACGGTTTATCGCGACGGCGTGCGCGACGTGACGCTGCTGAGCAGAGGCTACGACGTGTGGAACCGGGTGGTGGTGACGAACTGGGGCGTTGTGGGGCTGTTCCTGGTGCTCTTTGTGGCCAGCCTGGGGCTTATCGGATGGCTCGTGTCAGTCGTGGCGCGCGCACAGAAAACCATGGAGGGCGCGGCATAGGTTATGAGCGAATCGACGATTTCGGAGAACATCGTGCTGGAGAGTCCGGAGAGCGGCGACGTAAAGACGCGCCGCGCCTTCCTGGCGGCCGCGGGCGCGGCAGGCATCTGCTACGCCGCTGCTCTGGCCTATCCCATATACCGTTATCTGGCCTCGCCGAACGAGATGGCGATGAGCGCCTCGGCGGTGACCGAGGTGACGCTGAAAGACGCGCAGAAGCTGCCTTCAGGGTCGGTCCTGATGTTCAAGTTCGGCGCGTCGCCAGCCATGCTGATCCATCACGCGGACGGGCGCTGGATTGCCCTTACCGCGGTCTGTACGCATCTGGGCTGCACGGTGCAGTACGAGCCGCAGATGGACCGCATTCACTGCGCATGCCACGGCGGCGTGTACAACCCGTACACCGGCGCCAACGTGAGCGGGCCGCCGCCCAAGCCGCTCAAGCTCTACAAGGTATCAGTCAACGACACGGGGGTCGAGGTGTCGCGAGGATAATTGGTGCGGGCGTTTCAAGCGCCCTAATCCTCGCGATTCAAGGAGCATGAAATGGGAATCCTCGATCTTTTCAGCCTGAAGGGCAGGAACGCGCTGGTGACCGGATCCGGTCAGGGACTGGGCGCCGGGATGGCGATTGCCTTCGCACAGGCTGGCGCAAATGTAACGCTGCACAACTACGATCAGGTGCTTGACTCGACGGTCGAGGAAGTGAAGAAGACCGGCGTGAAGTTCATTACCCGCGCGGGCGATGTTTGCGACAAGGCGATCTGCCGGATGCTCGTCGACGACACGGTGAAGGAGTTCGGCTCGATCGACATCCTGGTGAACAACGCGGGAACGATCCGGCGGGCTCCGGCGGCGGAACACTCCGAGGAGTTCTGGAACACAGTCATCAACACGAACCTGAATGCCGTGTGGTTCCTCAGCCAGTACGCCGGACGCCTGATGCTGGCGCAAGGACACGGCAAGATCATCAATACGGCTTCGCTGCTGGCGTTTCAGGGCGGCATCCTCGTGCCGGGCTATGCTGCGGCCAAGGGCGCGGTGGCGCAATTGACCAAGGCGCTGGCCAACGAGTGGGCCTCGAAGGGCATCAACGTGAACGCCATCGCACCCGGCTACATGGCGACGGACAATACCGCGGCGCTGCGCGCCGATGCGGCGCGCTCGGAAGCAATCCTCGCCAGAATTCCGATGGGGCGCTGGGGACTGCCCTCGGACCTGGCCGGCGCGGCGGTGTTCCTGGCGTCGGACGCAAGCAATTACGTGCAGGGCCATGTTCTGGTAGTAGACGGAGGATGGCTTTGCCGGTGAGAAAACGGGAGAAGCACGGGTTAGCAAGGGAGCAGCACAAAGGACGAGAAGCATGACGACAAAGACGATCGCAAGCAGTATTTACGATTGGATGGATGAACGGCTGGGTCTCTCCGATCTGGCCGCATTCGCGCGCAAGAAGACCGTCCCGGTTCATGCGCATTCTTTCTGGTACTACTGGGGCGGCATCACGCTGTTTCTCCTTGTGCTGCAGTGCTTCACCGGAGTGCTGCTGCTGGTGTACTACCGGCCGGGCGTCGAAGCCTACGAATCGGTAAGGCAGATCACGTTCGTGATGCACTTCGGCTGGCTGATCCGTTCGGCGCATGCCTGGGCCGCGAACCTGATGCTGTTCTCGATCCTGGTGCACATGTTCTCGGTCTTCTTCATGAAGGCCTACCGGAAGCCGCGTGAGTTCGGCTGGCTGAGCGGCATGGCGCTGCTGGGTCTGGCGGCGTGCTTCGGCTTCTCGGGCTACCTGCTGCCGATGGACGAGCTGAGCTACTTCGCCACGAAGGTGGGCCTGCAGATTCCGGCGGTGATCCCGGGGATTGGTCCGGCGATCGCCAACATGCTGCGCGGGGGCCCGGACGTGAACGAGTTTACCGTGCAGCGGTTCTTTGCGCTGCACGTTGTGGTGCTTCCCGCTCTGTTCATTCCTCTGCTGGCGTTTCACCTCTGGTTGGTGCAGCGCCACGGCAACGCGGCGCCGGAGAGCGAGGAGGCGAAGCCCGCCGCGGAGCGCAGGACCATGCCCTTCTTCCCGGATTTTCTGCGCAAGGACATCGCGATGTGGATCATCTCAACATTCTGGCGCTGCTGGCCTCGGTCTTTCCCTGGAGCCTGGGGAAAGCCTACGACTCGCTCGCGCCCGCTCCCGTCGGCATTCATCCCGAGTGGTACTTCATGAGCCCCTTCGAAATGCTCAAGATGCTGGGCGCGGTGCTGCCCGGCGAGGCGGGTGAGATCGCCGGCCTGCTACTGTTCACGCTCGGCCTTCTGCTCTGGGTCCTGATCCCGTTCTACGACACGAGCAAGGAATCGGGGCGACGCGCGCGCCTGGCCCACTACTTTGGACTGTTCGCGGTGATTGCGCTCGTAGCAACGACCATCATTGGCTATTGGACGATTCGGTAAAGGACGAACGACGATGAACTATCCTTTCTGGGACATTCCCATTCTCGGCTCGGGCTGGGTGATTGGCATCATCGCCATCTTCCACGTCATGATCTCGCAGTTCGCCGTAGGCGGCGGGCTTTACCTGCCGCTGGCCGAGCGCAAGGCGCTGCGCGAGGGCCGCGCCGACTGGCTTAAGGAACTGGTCGGTTACTCGAAGTTCTTCCTCGTCCTGACCGGCGTCTTCGGCACCATCTCCGGCGTAGGCATTTGGTTCGCGATCGGGCTGACGCATCCCGAGGCGACGAGCACGCTGATTCATAACTTCGTGTTCGGCTGGGCGATCGAGTGGGTGTTCTTCGTGGTGGAGCTGACCACTGCGATCGTCTACTACTACACCTGGAACAAGATCGACGCCAGGCTGCACCTGACCGTGGGCTGGGTCTATGCGGGCGCGTCGGTGTGCACGCTGGTGATCATCAACGGCATTCTGACCTTCATGCTGACGCCGGGCGACACGTGGCTTTCGGTGGCAGGCACGGGCCAGGAGGCAAGCAAGTTCTGGAACGCCTTCTTCAATCCCACCTATTGGCCGAGCTTGCTTCTTCGCTGCTGCGTCTGCGCCTCGCTGGCCTGCATCTGGGCGCTGATCAGCGCCAGCCGCATCGACGGCGTGAAGCAGCCGGGACTCAAGACCTCGCTGGTCCAGTGGAGCGTGAAGTGGCTGGTGCCGTCGTTCGTCGCCATGCCGTTTCTGTTCATGTGGTACCTCTACATGGTGCCTCAAACGCAGCGGGCGCTGCTCATGCTGGGCATCGACACGATCGGTTCGGGCACGTTTTCGACGATCACGCGGATGGCGCTGCTGATCGTGATCACCTCGGCCACGATCATCGGCGTCGCCTACTTCCTGGCCTACCGCAATCCTGTGGACTTCAACCTCTCGCACGCGGTCGCCATCCTGCTGCTGGCGCTGATGGCTACGGCCGCCGGCGAGTACTCGCGAGAGATGCTGCGCAAGCCGTATGTGATCGGGCGTTGGATGTACTCGAATGGCGTGCGCGTGCCCTGGGCGGCGAACATCGACCAGCAGGGATACCTGGTGCACTCGCCGTGGATCTACGACGCGAACTCGAGCTACTCGCGCGGCGAGGCGATCTTCCGCGGCGAGTGCGGCTCCTGCCACACGCTGGAGGGCTACCGGC
This sequence comes from Occallatibacter sp., assembly GCA_049514795.1. GTDB lineage: Bacteria > Acidobacteriota > Terriglobia > Terriglobales > Acidobacteriaceae > Telmatobacter. Next base: position 2,697 of record JBEKUS010000111.1, on the reverse strand, counting down.
CGCTGGCCAAGCTGCTGGCGGGCCGCGACCGGGCCAACATCGAGAGCTTCATCACCATGCTGCACGAGTACAAGCCGGACTCGCCGTATCACCACTTCATGCCGCCGATGGTGGGCACGAAGCAGGACGTGGAGGACCTGACCGACTTTTTGAATGCGCACGTGAACCCGCCTGCTGCGAGCGGGCAGAAGCCGGTGCAGACGGCGCAGAAGTAGAGTAGCGGAGTTCGGCAGGGATCGCCTGTGAATCCCGATGAGTTAGAGACTGGTTCGACCGTATCCTCGAAGGTCAGGGTTACCTGGCAGGTGTTGGGTCCGCCTGCCCCGCTAAGGCGGTTCTCCAATTTCTGTAGAGCGTCCAGTGTCATTCAAGGTGGCGTTTACTTCCGCCGAGCGAATACCAATCGTTCTTTGGGGATCCCGGAAGGGAAAGCGCCACTTAGCGAAGGTGGCTTCGCTAACCACCAATTGGAGAACCGCTATAGCTACGTTTCACGGTCTGCTTAATCTCGATTCGGCATCAGAAAGGATGAAGAGGAGTTTCAGGAACCAGCGACGCAACGTGTTCATTTGAGCCTCGCAAAGGGCGGACCGCCGCTCACTGACGGCGATCCCGTCTGGGAGATTGCGATGTACAGCTCGCCTTGAAGCGAAATATACCAACAGTCATCCGACCAGACTGTTCAAAACTGCACACCCGCCGATCATCCCGAGTATTCAACGAGAGTCATGCAATTCTAGGTTCGGGGCGCCAGCATCCCACCAGCGATGGAGCGAGAATCGACGGAGTTCCGCAAGATCAAAGCGCGCCCGAAAGACCTGACCGAGCGGCGAATCAAACCGAAATAATTACCGGCCAGTTCGGCGATTTTGGCAGTATCTTCCAGGGCGGCTTGTCGATTCCAAAGGAGTTACGGCCGAAACCATACCCCCTGGGGGTATACGAAATAGATAGTTATTTATTTTCCTCCTTAGCGGCAGTTTTGCGCGGACGGCCCGGGCGTCTCTGCGCAGACGCGGCCGGTTTTGGTTCGAGGCGAAGGGCGCCCAGGGCTATTTTGGCGGCGGCCAGGAAGTGCTCGGCGTCCCTCTGAGGAATTACGCCCACCATGGACCCATTGGTTACGCAGGCGATGAAGTCGCAAATGTTCTGGTAACCGGAAAGAGGAGGCATGGCGCCGAGGTAGGCGTTATTGGATGCTTTTTCGGCTTCGTATTCGCTGTCGCCTTCGTCGAGTTCCTCGCGCTCCTTCTTCATGGTGAGCCGCCACGCGCGCACGCAACGCGCAACGGCGTCGTTCTCGGTGAGTCGGTCGGGTATTTCGCACTCGGATTCGTCAGTTGCAAGCTCGGCGGTTCCGGTCATTGCGTCAGCTCCTATCCTTTTAAGCTTAGCGATTTCGTGAAATTGGCCTGCAAAGTTGGAGAAGGAATTATTTCTTTTGGATTGAGAGAGATATGGAAGAATTCGCCCTTGGACGGGCTTGACAAGCACGGCGCGAGCCGCCCCAGCGAGCAGAAATCGCTCGCCCCCCCTGCGCGACCCCGGCAGGGGGCGAGGCAGCCGCTCGGTTGGCGGCATAGCGGAGCCGGCGAGGTTGCATGCGTCAGCGCGGTCCACTATAAGTAACAGCGAATGAGGAGCCGGGTTTCTTGTGTGTGCGCCGGCTCTACTCCGCACGAGGTCGAGCAAAAAGGAAAACAACGATGAATCGCAGAGAACTCTTCGCGGCACTGGCCGCAACAGCCGTGGCAGGCGACGCACTGGCGTTCGCCGACACTCCGTCCGTCATGGGCTCGACGGTCTTCGACTGGAAAGCGATGACGGAGAAGCCGACCGCATATGGCACGGTGCGGTCGCTGTGCTCGGCGCCGACGGCGACGCTCGAAAACCTGGAGATGCACGTGACCACGCTGAATCCGGGAATGTCGTCTCATGCGCCGCACAAGCATCCCAACGAGGAGCTGATCATTGTCCGGCAGGGGACGGTGGAGACGCTCTCGAACGGGCAGTGGGTGCGCGTGGGGCCGGGGTCGGTGATCTTCAACGCGTCGAACCAACTGCACGGGTTCAGGAACGTGGGGGCGGAGACGGCGGTGTATCACGTGGTGAACGTGAAGACGGCGGCCACGCCGGGGGCGTGAGGCAGCGGAGTTAGCGGAGCTAGCGGAGTTAGCGAGTCAGTTTGCCGCAGCTTTCAGCTTTCAGCTCTCAGCCAGAATCACGCGCGGGTTTGTGCGCCCCGCCCTTGGCCAGAAAAGAGCGAAGGATAGGGCACCCTCATGATAGGGAGAACCGAAGGGTGGGCCGCCCGCCTGGTTCTTCAGGAACGTCCCGTCTGTCCCCGGGTTCCCGGGTTCCCAAGGTGAGCCTTGGGCGTCGCCAGCGAAACTGCTCTGTTTGTGCCCACGACCAACGGGAAGAGATTGAAGCGGCCTTCGTCGGCGGGCGTTCCCCGGCCGTAAATCTGACTGCGAGCGTAGCGTTGGTTTAGAACTGCGCTCGAGAAATCAGAACACCCGGTTTTGATCTGAACACGCTCACTCCCGCGTAGCGCATCATAGGCGAGAATTTATGAGCTGCTCCCCGAGATTTAGTCCAAGAGATATGAGAGTTCTCCGATAGATTGGGGCCAGAGAGCCCTGAAGAGGAGGACTTCAGATGCGGAAGAGCCGGTACACAGAAGAGCAGATCGTG
>JBEKUS010000110.1:0-13902 GCA_049514795.1 Occallatibacter sp. | reverse complement strand
CCGGACCATGGAAGTGTTTCTGCGAGAGGCCAGCCCCGGGGAACGGGCGCTGCGCCTGGCGCTGGACCATTTCGACCGGATCCTGACCCAGCGGGCGTTTCAGCGGCTAATGCAACAAGAGATGCTGCGGCTGCACCGGGGCGAGCAAAGTGAGTGGCCGATCCTGGTGAAACGGGTGTTTGCGCCGACCATGGCGATGTTCGAGTCGTCGATCCGGAACGGGATTGCGACCGGCGAGCTGATCGACGCGGAGTGGTTGCAGATGGTGTTGGCGGCGGTGGGCGGAAACGTCATGTACTTCATGAGTTCGCCGGTGTGGCGGCTGATCCTGCCCTACGATCCGCTGGCGCCGGAGGCGGTGAAGACACGAAGGACGCTGATGGTGGAGTTTCTGGGCAAGGCGATCTTCAAGGACCGGGAGCGCGGGGCGGAGCTTGCGGCAAAGGTGCTGGCCGATTCGCCGATGCCGGATTTTGTGGAATTCGGGAAGTTGAGGTGATGTCGAAGTGAGTGCGCGGAATCGAGTTTTTCTTCTTTTGGGATTGCTGACGGTGGGGTCGCTGATCTGGTATCTGGCGACCACGCGGCGCAGCGAAGATCTGCAACTGATCGGGACCGTGGACGCGAACGAGGTGGTGGTCAGCTCGAAGATCCCGGGGCGCATCCAGAAGTTGACGGTTCAGGAAGGTCAGGATGTGAAGGCGGGCGAGCTGATCGCGACGATTGAGAGCGACGACCTGCAGGCGGCGGCGAAGGCGGCTGAAGCCACGGCAGCGAGCGACCGATCGAGGCTGAGCGCGGCTCAGGAGACTGAGCTCCAGAATGAGGGCGAGACCACGAACGCGACCGTGAACGCCGAGGCGCAGGTGAGGGCCGCGCAGGCCACGCTGGCGCAGGCGGAGGCGAACCTGTCGCACCAGCAGGCCGACACGACGCGGACGGTGGCGCTCGCCGCACAGGGAATCGTGAGCGCGCAGGCGCGGGATGAGTCGGTGGCGAGCCTGCAGGCGGCGCACGCGGCGGTAAATACGGCGAAGGGCAACCTGGCCGCGGCAGAGGCCGCGCTGAAGCAGGCAAAGGCGCATGAGCTTCTGGTGCAGGTTTCGGCGCGGAATGTGGACGAGACGCGCGACACGGCGGCCAATGCGAAGGCGCTGGCCGAGGAAGCGCGCGTGGAAGAGGGCTATGCGCGCGTGGTGTCGCCGATCGACGGCAAGGTGGACGTGTGGGCGGCGCGGCAGGGCGAGGTTGTGGGCGCGGGCGCGGCGATCGTGACGATCCGCGACCTGACGCAAACCTGGATCTACGCCCCGCTGCCAGAGACACAGGCCGGCAGCGTGCAGTTGGGCGACTCGCTGCGGGTGGTGATGCCGAGCGGAGACACGATTTATGGAAAGGTCATCGCCAAGGCGGCGGAGGGCGACTTCGCCACGCAACGCGACGTGAGCGGCATCAAGCGGGACATCAAAACGATTCAGTTGAAGCTGCTCATCCCCAATCCCGGAGAAAGGTGGGTTCCGGGCATGACAGCCGAGGTCTACATTCCCAAGGCAAAGCTGGTGAAGCGGTGAGCGCGGGGCCCAATAACGGCGTTGCGGGCAACGGCAACGGCGCTCCGCGGCCCACTGCGATCGCGGTGGAGCACATCTGGAAGCGCTACGGCGACTTCGAAGCGGTGAAGGACGTGAGCTTCAGCGTTGCCGAGGGGGAAATCTTCGGATTGCTGGGGCCGAACGGAGCGGGGAAGAGCACGCTGATCCGCATGATGACGACGCTGATTCCGGTGACGGCGGGAAAGGCGATTGTGGGCGGGCACGACGTGGAGAAGGATCCGGACGACGTGCGGCGGGCGATCGGCGTGATTCCGCAGGCGCTGACCAGCGACCAGGACCTGACGGTTGAGGAGAATCTGCGGATTTACGCGAAGCTGTACAGCGTTCCGCGGGCGCAGCGCGAGAAGAACATCGCCGAGGTACTGGAGGCGGTAGACCTGACGAAGTGGCGGGAGGCGCAGACCAAGACGCTTTCCGGCGGCATGAGGCGGCGGCTGGAGATTGCGCGGGGACTGGTCCACAATCCGCGGATCTTCTTCCTTGACGAGCCGACGACGGGACTCGATCCGGTATCGCGCATCGCGGTATGGGAGATGCTGAACAAGCTGAAGGCGAACCGCAACCTGACCATGCTGTTGACGACGCACTACATGGACGAGGCAGACAAGCTGTGCGACCGGATCGCGATTGTGGACCACGGCAAGCTGGTGGCGCTGGGAACGCCGGTGGAACTGAAGAACAGCGTGGCGGGCGCCAACGTGGTCGAGGTGCACTTCGACCGCGAGGATGAAGAGTGGCAGGGAAGGCTGGAGAAGCTGGACGAAGTCACGAGCGTGCAGCCGGAAGGATCGGGTTTCTATCGCGTGATCACGAAATCGGGTTCGAAGACCACGATGGGGATTGTGGAACTGGCGGCAAGCCTGGGCGAGACGCTGACCTCGCTCAGCGTGCAAAATACGACGCTGGACGACGTGTTTATCCACTACACGGGGCGGCAACTGCGCGATGAGCAGGTGAAGCCGCAGAATTTCATGCTGCCGCCGCGGCCGGGAGATCGCCCATGAATCGGATGTTTGCCATCGTCGAGCGCGAGATGCGCAAGTTTTTCCGCTCGCCGACGCTGATGATTATGTCGCTGATGATGCCGATTCTGCAGCTGATCATTATCGGCAACGCCTTCGGCGGCAAGATCGTGGGCACGCACGTGGCGGTGGTGGACTACGACCACGGGCCAGAGGCAGTGAAGATTCGCGAGGGCTTTGACGCGATCGCGGTGAACATCAAGACGTTCACGACCATCGAGTACACGAATGAAGTGCAGGCACGCGAGGATGTGCGCACGGGCAAGATCGACGCGGCGGTGATCATTCCCGCGCAGTACTCGCGGAAGGTACACGCGCAGGATGCGCCGAAGCTGGGATTCGTGGTGGACAACTCGGATCTGTTCACTTCGGCGAGCCTCGAGGCGGAGATGCAGTCGCTGGTGGGGTCGCTGAACGCGCCGGTGGTGCAGAGCCGGCTGAGCAAGACGATCGCGCTCGAGGTGGTGGAGCTCTATCCGTACGTGAATTATCTCAAGTATCTTCTGCCCATGACGGTGGCGCTGGCCATGTATATCTCGGTCATGATCGGCGGCGGCATGCTCTACATCGACGACAAGGCGCGCGGCGTGCACGAGGGCTACCTGGTCACCCCGATTACGAAACTCGAGCTGGTCTTCGGGTTGAATACCGCCGGCGCCATCAAAGCCACGCTGAGCGGAATATCGATCGGGGTCATCGGGTCGCTCATCGCAGGCCTGGGCGTTGTCTTTCATCCCATGATCATGCTGCAGATGTTGAGCCTCATCGTCGCCGGCTCCATTGCCTTCAATGGCATGATGTTCCTGCTGATGGTGCGTGTCGACGACCCGCTCGTGCCGCGCGCAATGTTCGGCGTGCTCAATATACTCCTGTTATATCCCTCAGGCGCTATGTATCCCAGAGTGTCGTTCCCCAAGTGGATGCAGGCGATGTCCGTTGTCGATCCCTTCACGTACGCGATCCACGGATTCAAGGCGGTGCTGCTGAAGGACGGCGGGTGGGTGGCGATCCAGGGCGACCTGGCGTTTCTGACGATCTTCGGGCTGGCGACGCTGTTCATCGCGACGCCGCTGTTCAAGCGGACGCTGTAGGAGCAGGGAGCAAGCCAGCAAGGGAGCAGGGAAACGAGAAGACCAGGGTCTACGGATCAAGAGTGGACTCGGCGGCCGCGGGGACGGCGGACAGAATGGCTTGCTCGCGCGAATGCGAAACGTAAGCGGCGGCGAAGGCTTGGGGAGCTTCGGCGCCGAGTGCTTTTTGAGGGTGAGTTGCCTGGGGGAGGGTTCAGGGCAGGCAGGGTAGACTGCCCTGAGCGTGGCGGTCAGGCGGCGGGGGTTGGATCGGACGGGGGGACCGGACCGCAGCAGGCGCGCATCCGCTCGCGGAATTTCTCGCGATCCTCGGGAGTCATCTGCTCCCAGCGCTCCCTCATGCGGCCGCGCCAGGGGCCATGTCCGCGGGGGGCGCCGAATCCGCCGAAGAGAAGCCGGAAGAGAAGCATCAGTCCGATGGCCTGCCAGTAGCCGATTATCTTGAGGCCGAAGAGCGCGGGCATGAGGCAGTTCCAAAGGCTCATGACGACCCAAGCCAGCAGGGCGAGGACGGCTACGGCCAGCAATCCGAAGAGGAAGAATTTGACGATGCGAAACGGGCGGTGGTGTGTCATTGGGGTCTGTCTCCTGTAGCTAGAAACTCGTTGTAGACGGTGCGCAGACGGCGGCGCAGGTGGACGACGGCGTAGTGCTTGCGCGAAAGCAGCGTATTGACGCCGGCGCCGGTTCGTGCGGCGATCTGGCTGAAGCTTTCGCCGTCGACTTCGTGCGCGATGAAGACCTCGCGCTGTTCGGCGGGGAGTTCATCGAGGGCGTCCTCGAGCTCGTCGAGAAGAACGCCGCGGGCAAAGGCGGCGTCGGGGCCGGCGTCGCGCGAAGGCAGCGAATCGAGCAGCGAGGTTCCGGCCTCGCCAGTGAGCGGCTGCGGATCGCCGGCGAAGACCCACAGCCGCTTGCGGCGGAGCAGGTCGACGATGCGATTGCGGGCAACGCGGAACATCCAGGCGCTCCACTGGAGGACGGGCTCGCGGAGGCGGAACGCTTCGAGGACCTCGAAGAAGACTTCCTGGAGGAGATCTTCGGCGTCAGCCTCGTTGGGAACGCGCTTGCGGATGAAGTTGCGCAGCCGGGAGCCCTCTTCCGCGATGATCTCGGAGATTTGACGATCCTGCTCGGACATGAGGGCGACGCTCAACGGCGCGTTCATCGATGGTGAAGACGAACGGAGGCCGGAAATATTGTAGAGATTCGGCTACGTCCCCGATTGTCCCAGAATCTGCTCGTAGAAGCGAACGTAGCGGGGAACGACCAGATCGGCGCAGAAGCGCTGCTGGGCGGTCTTGCGGGCGGCTTCGCGCATTGCGGCGAGGCGGGCGGGATCGCCGAGGAGGCTCAAAGCCCCGGCGGCCATGTCGTCGACGGCGCCGGGAGGAAAGAGCAGGCCGTTGACGCCGTCGTCGATGAGCTCGGGGACGCCGCCGACGCGGGTGGCGATGGAGGGGACCTTGCAGGCCATGGCTTCGAGGGCGGCGAGGCCGAAGGACTCGAGCTGGCTGGGCATAAGGAAGAGATCGGCGAGGGCAATGATCTCGCTGACGCGGTCCTGCTTGCCGACAAAGTGGATGCGGGCATGGATGCCGAGGTCGTGGGCGAGCCACTCTGCGGAGGAGCGGTCGGGGCCGTCGCCGACGAGAACGAGCTGGGCGGGAATCTCGCGAGTGACGCGAGCGAAGATCTTGACCACGTCGGTGACGCGTTTGACGGGGCGGAAGTTGGAGAGGTGCATCAGGATAGGCTCATCGGGCGTGGCGTAGTGAGCGCGGCAGCGGGCGCGCGCCTCTTCGTCCTTGATGGGCATGTAGACGTCACAATTGACGAAGTTGGAGATGGTCTCGATGGGGCGCGTGACGCCGAAATCGGCAATGGTCTGCGTGCGGAGGTAGTTGGAGATGCTGGTGACGCCGTCGCTCTCCTGGATGGCGTGGCGGGTGATGGGCAGGTAGCAGCGGTCGAGGCCGACGAGGGTGATGTCGGTGCCGTGGAGGGTGGTGACGAACGGCAGACGGCGGCCACGCGTGGCGAGCATCTGGCGGGCGAGAAGGGCCGAGACCGAGTGAGGGATAGCGTAGTGGACGTGCAGCAGGTCGAGCGCGTAGTACTCGGCGACTTCGGCCATGCGCGAGGCGAGAGCGAGGTCGTAGGGGGGAAACTCGAAGAGCGGATAGCTGGAGACGGGGACTTCGTGGTAGAAGATGCCGTCGTCGCGGCCGTTGAGGCGAAAGGGCTGCGAATAGGAGATGAAATGAACCTCGTGGCCGAGGTTGGCCAGCTCGATGCCCAGCTCTGTGGCGACCACTCCGGAGCCGCCGTAGGTGGGATAGCAGGTGATCCCGATGCGCATGAGGCCTTCTAAATGACGATTTTAGCCGCTGGGATTTGGACGCGCGGGATCCGGGAGAGGATGCAGGAAGTCAGCGAGTCGGCAGATCGGCGAAGGAAATCGGTTGGGCTGCGGGGAAATCCCTGAGGGTGAGGAGGGCGGCGCGCTCGACGTCGCGCGAGGCGCGGAGGCGTGTGCGGACGCGGGCGAGGTCGGCGTCGTTGTAGCCGGGGTGAGTAACGAGCTCCCAGGTGCCCGCAGGCATGTGCCGCAGAAGGGAATTGAGCATCGCGGCGTCCAGAGTTCCCGTGCCGGCGATGGAGATTGTGCCGTCGGTCGTGACGAAGCCTTCTTCGCCGATGATGCGCCGGCAGACGGGTTCGAGCCACCGCGCTGCGGCGACCTGGGCGATCCGTAGCCAGGGGGCGCCATGCGTGGCGCGGAGAGCCCAGGCCGGCTCGAAGGGATTGCGGACGGCGGAGATGCCGCAGGTGCGCGCCGCGCGCAGCACAGAGCGGAGGACCGTCGGGAAGATGTGCAAGTGCTTGTGCGTATCGATGTGTGTGAGATGCAGGCCTTGATCCTGGAGGAATGCGATCTGGGCGGTGATTTCGGCCTCGATTTCGACGGGGCGGATGCGGCGCGTGAAGAGGCGCGGCAGAAAAGCCGTGAGGGTGGAGGGAAAGTGTCCGGTGCGTCGATCGACCAGGGTAGGGATTGCGCGCGGAGGCAGAACCGGCTGGCCATCGACCAGGACGATGTGGCAGCCAACGCCAAGGGAGGGTGTAGCGCGGGCTATCTCGATGGCTTCCGCGGTGGCCGAGGCGCACGCTATGAGAGAAGTGCTTTTGAGGACGCCGGCCGCGTGCAGTTCGGCGATGGCGCGGTTGACGCCGGACGTGAGCCCGAAATCGTCGGCGTTGACAATGAGGGAGATCACAAGGCGAGTGTATCAACGAAAAGCAGCGGAGTTAGCGGAGTCAGCGGAGCTAGCGGAGCTGGCGGGGTTGGCGGAGTTGGAACGCCCGCGCGGGGCTGGTTGCATCGCTGGTATCATGTCTTCAGGCCGTGCCCCTTGCGCGGCGGAGTGGGCGGTTAGCTCAGTTGGTTAGAGCGCCTGCCTTACAAGCAGGAGGTCGCAGGTTCGAGCCCTGCACTGCCCACCAACCAGACGAATCAGAGGGCGATCACGGATCTTTCGTCCGCGGAAGAAGGCACGGTCATACGACGAGGCGCGCCTTTCCCGCGCATCGCCGCGCGACGCATTATTGCAAGTTCAGATAGAATTTCCACCACAGGTAGTTGTATTCGCCGGCCACGACGGGTAGCATTCCTGCTACGACGGGCACTTCCAATAGGTTCGACATGCGCTGGATGCTAAGGCCAAGCGTACTGACGCCGCCGTACTTGTGCTCGAGCTGGATCGCGTGGTTCCCAGCCGGGAGATCGAATTCGACCGTTTCCCCCATTTCAATTGTTCGCAGTGCATAACCATCGACGAAGATGGTGTTCGTGTAATGAGCGAGTCGGAGGGATTCGTTCAATTGAAGAAGGGATGGCTTCAGGAGTGTGAACCGGACACGGCCCAGTGTCATCGACCCTTGGGCCGCATAGGCGCCGGTGGGTGACGCCGAGGGGGGAACACTCGGCCCAAAACCGGGACACATTTCGCTCACAGGGGCGCCGCACTGAGCGCAAAACATCGCGCCGTCTTTTAGCGGTTGGCCGCATTTGGGGCAGTACTTGACGGCGGCTCCGCACTGGGCGCAAAACATCGCCCCGCCTTTAAGCGGCTGGCCGCATTTCGTGCAGTTTGGCATCAACACGCCTCGAATCAAGAGGTTGCTTTGGGATCCTGGTTATTATGGGCGCATGCCCCCAAGAACGTCAACCAATTCCGCGCCGCATCTAGAAATCATACTGGGAAATCGCGAAATTTCCGCGACCTGTGCGCAGTTCGGGAATGTCCGTCCATGATCCGGGCGAGCTGCGGCTCAGCGAGGGGTCCGTCGTTCCCCGCGGCCGACTCAGGATTTCGTCCACGGGATCGGACGCCCGCGAACCGCCCAAATTCGAGCCCTGCACTGCCCACCATTTCCCCTCCCCAAGAAATCCCAGGACATGCAATAGCGAATTACAGGGTCCGAGAATAGGTGTGTCATTGTCCAGGAGCTTGTTGAAATCGGCGTGACTGCTGCGTTTCTGTTTGGTCCGGCTGTGTTTCAGTGCGCCGAGACGATATGAAAGTGGGCTTTCGAGGGTTCATACGACGGTTTTGGAAACCCGGTGGCGCCGTTTTCGAGTTCAAGAAGGCGATTCCAATTGATATGATTGCCCCGCAAATCCAATCCGGATCTTCTGCGAGGTGAACATGGCGACGAGTTCGCGTAGAACGTTCTTGAAGGCATCTTCTGCCGCGGCTGCGGCAATAGCGGTTTCCGGGCGTCTGGCTGCCGAGGCCGAAGCTGCGGGGCCGGTCGAGGTGTGGGCTACGTTCCGCGATCGCAGGCATGCGAAGGGCGAGCCGGCCAAGTGGAGGCCCGCGGCGGAAGTTGCAGCAGACGCCATCCGCATCGATGCGAGGGAAACGCGGCAGAAAATGCTGGGCTTCGGCGCGGCGATGACTGACGCTTCGTGCTACGTATTAAGCCGGCTCACCGAGACGGAACGCCAAGATCTAATGAAGGATCTCTTTGCGCCGGGCGAGACGGCTCTGAACGTCTGTCGCACCTGCATCGGGTCAAGCGACTACTCGAGGACCGTATACAGTTTCGACGAAAGCGAAGAGCCCGATCCCGAATTGAAGAAGTTCTCGATCGATCACGATCGGGAGTACATTCTGCCGGTCCTCCGCGAGGCGCGCAAGGTCAATCCCGACCTGTTCCTCTTCTCCTCGCCCTGGAGTCCGCCGGGATGGATGAAAGCGAACGGATCGATGCTCGGCGGCTCGATGCGCAAGCATAACTTTGGAGCGTACGCGCAGTATTTTCTGAAGTTCCTTGCGGCGTATAGGGACGCCGGCGTGCCGATCGATGCGATTACCGTGCAGAACGAGGTCGACACCGACCAGGACGGGCGGATGCCGGCATGCCTTTGGGGGCAGGAATACGAGATCGAGTTCGTAAAGGATCACCTGGGTCCCAATCTGAGCAAGCAAGGCGTGAAGACGAAGATCTGGGTGATCGATCACAACTACAACTTGTGGGGCCGAGCCATCGGTGAGTTGAGCGATGCGGGGGTATATCAGTATGTCGATGGGATAGCCTGGCACGGCTATGCGGGGGAAGCGTCAGCCATGACGCGCGTGCATGAGGCATTTCCACGGAAGAATGCCTACTGGACCGAGGGAGGGCCGGACATCAATTCGGCCGATTACGAGTCGGACTGGTCGAAGTGGGGGCAGACGTTCAACGGTATTGTGAACAACTGGGCGCGCTCGATCATTGCCTGGAACGTGGCGCTGGATGAAAAGGGCAAGCCCAATGTGGGGCCATTCTCGTGCGGCGGCTTGGTGACGATCGACAACGCAACGCACAAAGTGACGCGTAGCGGACAGTACTGGGCGTTTGCGCACTATTCGCGTCATGTGCGGCGTGGGGCGAAGGTGATTGCAGTGAACGGCGTCGGCGGCGCGGCGGCGCAGGGATCCGGCGAAACGGTTTCCAGCGCCGGATTCCGCAATCCAGACGGCAGCACGGTTGTGGTGTTGGCCAATCCGGGACCGGAGCGGTGGGTCCAACTGCTGAGCGGCACGAGCGTGCTGGATCTCGATCTTGCCGCCGATTCACTGTTGACGCTGACCTGGGCGTAAGCATGCGGTTCGCGGTTCCGCGATGATTGCTGTTGCGCCCAGCGCGAGGTGAGTATCCCGGCAGAGCGGGAGATACGTGCCTAACGATTTCAGTCGCTCACCGCCAACATCCTGGTAGCCAAAGTCGCCTCGGGAATTGTCCAAGAAGATCATTCAGACTGCTCTCCACGGCGCCAGCAAAAGAAGCGAGTCCCCCGACCGCGAGGGAACGCACACTGACTCAAATACAGTCAATGAGCCCGATCGCCGGACGCTGCCGGGAGACGCGATCGCCCCAAGGCCGCCTGCAGGATCGAGTTTCCGGGAGTCGCGGATCACGGGCAGCGCCGAGATTCGCTACGGAGATTGGAGATCGGATTTGATCTGCGAATGCTTACGGCATCTCCGCCATGTCTGGATGCGGGATTCGATGCAGTTCTCCTCCGAACCGAGACGACCGGGGCTTCGCCGTGGGCGGCGGGCGTCATCCGCCATAGGCGTTTCGAGGCTGAGCCATCTACACTGCGGAAATAGCGGTGCGCGGGATGGAGACGGGCATAGAAAAGACCGTTGCCGTGGTAGGCGGGGGCGTTGCAGGCATGAGCGCGGCGTGCGCCCTGGCCGAGGCCGGGCTGCGCGTGAAGCTGGTGGAGCGGCGCGGATACCTGGGCGGGAGGGCGAGCTCGTACCGGCATCCGGGCGTCGATGAAGTCATCGACAACTGCCAGCATGTGCTGTTCGGGTGCTGCACAAACCTGATCGGGTTCTACCGGCGCATCGGCGTCGAGGATCGCATCCGCTGGACGAGTGAGATGACGATGATCGAGCCCGGCGGGCGGCGGTCGGTGCTGAGGCCGTCGAGTTGGCTGCCGGCGCCGCTGCATGGAGCGCTGCGGCTTTTTGGAGCGAGAGCATTCACATGGGAGGACAAGCGGTCGCTGGCGCGGGCGTTCCGGGCGCTGATGCGGCCGGTGGCGGCGGATTCGCGCGAAACGCTGGGAGTGTGGTTGAGGCAGCAGAAACAAACCGAAGTCGCGATGGAGCGCTTCTGGCGACTGGTGATTGCGAGCGCGCTAAACGGCGACTTGGACGAAATCGCACTGCCCTACGCGGCGAAGGTGATCCGTGAGCTGTTCATGAACTCGGCCGAGGCGGGACGCATGGGGATGAGCACCGTGCCGCTGAGCGAGTTGTATGGCGGCGCGGCGCGATTCCTCGGCGAGCACGGCGGTGAGGTTCTGCTGAATGCGGGCGTGGAAGGCGCGGCGTGGGACGAGGAGACGTCGCAGTGGACGCTCACGACGCGCGCGGGCGAGGTGGTGGCGGATTATCTCGTCCTGGCGCTGCCGTTCGAGGCGCTGGCGAGGCTGATGCCGGCGCTGCCGCCGGCAGATGGAGCAGACGCGCTTGGAGAGAAGATTCTGCGGCACGAGCACGGGCCGATTTGTAGCGTGCACCTCTGGTTCGACCGCGAGATCACGGAGCTGGAGCACGCGGTGCTGCTGGATCGCACGATTCACTGGATGTACAACAAGAGCCGCTTGCAGCCGGGCCGCAAGACGAGGGGCAGCTATCTGGAACTCGTAGTGAGCGCGTCGCGGGCCTTCGCGGCCCTCGAACGTAAGGAAGCGATTGCGTTGGCGGTTGCAGAGCTCGCGGAGTTCTTCCCGGCAGTTGCGGCTGCGAAGCTCGAGAAGGCGACGCTGGTGAAAGAAGTGCGGGCGACGTTCACGGCGCCACCGGGGATCGATGCGGCGCGGCCGGGGAGCGAGGCGCCGTGGCCGAACTGCTGGCTGGCGGGGGATTGGATTCAGACGGGTTGGCCGTCGACGATGGAGAGCGCGGCGCGCAGCGGGTATCTGGCGGCGGAGGCGGTGTGCGAGGCGGAAGGGCAGGTGAGGGGCTTTCTGGTTCCGGACCTGAGGCCACGCGGGCTGATGCGGCTCGTTCATTGAGGACAAGGGCACGCAGGATCATCTTCTCCATGGAGGAATGCGGGATATCGAGAATGGCGCGTAGCAATCCACAAGACGGAGAGATGGCCCGCGAGAAACGGGACGCAGCAGGGATCACTGCCGGAGTCTACGGAATCTATGCAGGTGTGCTTGGTGTGGAGCACGGGTTCTTCGAGACGTTACAGGGAAACGCTGCGCCCACGCACCTGAAGATCTATGCCGTGAGCCCCTGGGAGCTACCGTTCCCATTTGGCCACGAGCCGGCGATGACGGTGATTCCCAATTTCCTGGTCACCGGAATCGCGGCGATGCTTTGCGGCCTCGCGATCGTCGCGTGGTCAACGCGGTTTCTTCACGGAAGGCGCGGCGGCGCGGTTCTGGCGCTGCTCTCGGTGATTCTGCTTCTCGTCGGCGGCGGATTCGGACCGATCTCGCTTTTGATCATCGCCTGCATCGGGGCAAGCCGGATCGGCAAACCGCTGAGGATGTCCCGGGCACTGATTCCGCGTGTCCTGCGGCGGGCGCTGGCGCGAACGTGGCTGTGGTGGCTGACCGCCTCGATACTTTGGGTCCCCGCGGAGTTTGCAGCCGGGCAGATTCTGCATTTGCAGAATGACCACCGCCAGACTCTCACGAACCTGAATCTGCTGCTGAGCTACCCGATGCTGGGTTTGTATGTGCTGTCGCTGGTCGCGGGGATTGCGGCGGAGATCGAGAAGAAAGATCTGCAGGGAATCACGGCGGAGCGTGCTGCGAGTGCGGATCGAGGCGCCTGAGGCTGGCAGCCCTTCTCGAAGGGCCCTTTCGCCTAGCTTCCGGCTGCCAGTTTGGCCTCTTCGATCTGCCGGGCATGACGGATCGGATGCATCGCCATCGTGAGCAGAGTTTCGTAGCAGTTCACGGGCCCGACGAGGGGATGGGTGGTGATTTGCGAGCGGAGGTCTTCCTGGCAGGTCTCCACGAAGCGAATGGTGCGCTCGCGAGCGGCGAGAAAGCGCTTGAGCGCCTCACTGAGAGATGAAAACTCGCCCACGGGCTTGACCACCTCCGGCGCAGGAACTTTCTGCGTGCGGTCGAGGCCGCGCACCCGGATTGCACTCTCACGTTTCGCGCTTGCCGTGGGCGCGTCGGATCGGTGAGCGGCAAGGATCTGGCCGAACAGGTATTCCTCGCTGATGGCAATGTGCTCCATGCACTCGAGGATTGACCAGCGCTGAAGCGAGGTCGAGCGAGCGGCCATTTCTTCCGTGACCCCGTCCATCGCGCGCAAGATGTCTGCCTTGCCCTGATCGAGTTCCCCAAGCAGCGTGGCCCTTTCCGTTTCGTTCATCGGCAGGCTCCTTTTTCAATGGGCGAGGAGGTAAACCCCGATGCAGACGAGGATGGCGGCGGCCCAGCGGCGGCGGTCGACGTTTTCTTTGAGGAAGATTTTGCCGGCGATGGCGTTGGTGACCAGGGGGACCGAGGCGGCGGCTGGACCGACGAGGCTCAAGTTGAGGTGATTCAGGGCCAGGAGAAGCGAGAAGAAGGCGAGTGCGAGAAAGAAGACTCCGGCGAAGAAGAGCGGGCAGGTGATAACGGCGCGGATGGCGCCTTTGAGGCCGGAGTGCGCGCGGATCAGGTCGAGGTCGCCGATGGACTTCATGGCCGCGGCGGAGAGGACTTCGCCGGTGGTCGATGTGAGAATCACCGCGGCAATCATGCCGGCTGCGATCCATGGGTTTGGAGTCGATGCGTTTGGCGTGATTGGGAGAGCAATCGTCATCGCGGCTGGACCTCCGTGGCGGCCTGCCCTTCGCATGGGGTCTGGCCATCGACTGAGGATTGGTGCTGGGTTAGGGAAGGCCCTTGCGCGACAAAACTGACGCCGAGGGTGATGAGAACGATGCCCGCCCATCGCTCGACGGAGATGGTTTCGTGCAGCCAGAACCTGGCAAGAAGCGCGATGACAACGTTGCCGAAGGCCGTAGCGGGACGAACGAAGGTGAGGTCGGCCCAGGAGAGCGCGGTGAGATAGCTGGCAAAGAATCCGATGAGAAGGGCGATGCCGGAAGCGATCCAGGGCGTAAAGACAGCGGCGATGAGAGCTA
>JBEKUS010000109.1:0-17271 GCA_049514795.1 Occallatibacter sp. | reverse complement strand
GCGGTAGTAGGGGAAGAACCAGTCGTAGCCCGGGCGGAGGGCCAGCGCGGCGCCGACCTGCAGGGCCTCATGGCCGGCGCCGGAGATCTGGAAGAAGATCTTCTGCTGGCGCTTGAGATTGATCTCGCGGTCGTCCACCGTGCGGGAGAGAAACATCAGACGGTAGATCTCGACCAATTGTTGTGCCGTCAGCTCGCCCGCGGCCGGAATTGTGCCGGAGACAAGAGCGCTGGAAATTGCCAATTCCATTCCGGTCGACCCCCGAATCGCTGCCCGGATGCGTTCAATTTGGATTGTATCAATCCTGAAGAAATGGATGCGCGGCCGGGCGGTTTGGACGCGAACAGTCTGCCGCAGCGGCCCGGCTTGGCGGCTTCAATTCAGCTTTCCTTCAATAGTGAGATGGAAACATGACGGCCGCCGGGGGAGGGGCCTCCGGCGACGGCCGCAGTAAGCCGTTCGCCATCTTATCCTTCACGCTACGCGCAAGCTTCTCGATCTCGGCAACCTTGCGAAGTTGGTCCGCACTCAGGCTCCCGCTGTTTTCCGAAGCGATCTCTTCGTTCAGCTCCTTGACCAACCTCAACAGCTTGTCGGTTTCGGAGACCAACTGCTTCTGGCGATCCAGGTTGAAAGCGCGAAACCGCTTTTCCAAAATGATTCGGTCCAAGTCGGTCATCGGTTGGTCCATTGAGAGCCGGTACGGGTTGAAAGCATCGGTCAGGCCATAGATGTCCGAGGGACGAATCCCGGAGTTCTGTTGCGGCTGTGACTGACAACGACCTTCCGACCCGCCCGCAGGCGCCAGTAGAAATGCCAGGCCCATCAAGGCAGCGATCCAGGCGCGGGGCTTGCCCGCCCGCCGGCCTCCGACCGCCTGCCCAACTCGCCGAATTGCTCTAGCAGTTCGTTTCATCGTTGACCAAAGTTCTTCCCGTTCGCGGATCTCACTTTGTGCGCCAACTGCTCGATCTCGCTCGCTCTGCGGACTACAGTGACCGAAAGCTCGTCGGCGTTCGACTTGTCCACCTCGGTCTTCAGTTCCGTCGCTAACTTCAGAAGGCCGGCGCACTCGTTGGCCAGTTGCAGCCTGCTCGCATCGCCGGCCGTGGTTTCAGTTTGTGGCTGAACCGGCGGGGTGACGGCAACCGGCTGGACGGGCTTTGGCGCGGCAGATTCGGCCGCGGGCGGCGGGGACGACTGCGCATGGCCGCGGTTCAAACCGGGAACACCCGCAAGAACAGCAGCGGCGATGCACGCCGCCAGACAGACCCATCCCGCCCGCCTCCGCAACGGGTCGAGCGGGCTGAACGCACCGCTATGCCGCCTGTTTCTCATGGACCTCATCGCCCCGCGACGGGGAAGCGTCAGGAACGAGCCGGGTTTCGGCCGCTCCTGTGGACAGTCTAGTCTAGTTTCAGGAGCTTTGGCATGTCTCTTTCTTTGATACCGGCGTATTTCCTGCTGCTGCGGTGGAGCTGGTTCCGCGAAGGGCGCTTCCTGGGCCGCGTGGTCGACGAATGGATCGACGACAGCCAGGAATTCATCCACACCAAGCTGCCGCGCCTGATCGTGATCGCGATCATCGCCTTTGTCCTGAGCCGGTTGCTGCGGCTGGTCACCGTTCATATGACGCGAGTGGCCGAGCGCAGCGGCGCAGGCCCGGCGCGCCTGGGCGAGGTGAAGACGCTGGCCGGCGTCATCCGCGCCACGGGCATAGCGATCATCTGCCTGATTGCCGCGCTGCAATTCCTTGACGCGATGGGATTCAATCTTGCGCCCCTTCTGGCCTCGGCCGGCGTCGCAGGCATCGCCATCGGCCTCGCCGCGCAGAACATCGTGAAGGATATGTTCAACGGCTTTCTGTTCCTGGTCGAAGGCCAGTTCAGCGTCGGCGACACGGTACGCGTGGCCGGAGTGAACGGCGTGGTCGAGGCGCTCACCCTCCGAAAAACCACCGTGCGCGATGCCGATGGGACGCTTTACGTCATTCCCAATTCGCAGATCGCCACGGTGGCCAACCTGAGCGCGGGCTATTCGGTCGCCACCGTCAACGTTAGCGTGGATTTTTCGGCAAACCCTGACATGGTGACGAAGTTGCTGACAGAAATCGCCATGGAGGTGCGGAACAGCGAGGAGTTCAGCCAGGTCTTTGTGTCCGATCCGCAGGTGTTGGGCGTGGATGCGATGAAGGGGTCCCAGATGATCTTTCCCGTGATCTTCAAGACCCGCGCCACGCTGCAATACGGCCCCATGCGCGAGTTCCAGCGCAGAGTCCGGTTGGCGCTTGAAGAACACCACCTGCTGCCTGGCGATCCGTATCGTGTGTTCAGGCCGGCGGAAGAGCCGGCTACCGCAGGCCCGGAGACCGAAGCAAAGGAACCTGCGCCTGCGAAAGATCCAACCGCGATCAAACCGCAGGAAACGAATCCGTTCACCGGGGAATGATGAGGATTCGTTGGGGCTTTCGCGCTACGGAGCGGGCTTCAGAACCTGCAGCAGGGCCTCGGCGTCCTTCACCGGTGGCAGGCAGGTCCGGCCTCGGCAGACCAGCGCCCACGCCTGTGCTCCGGCCGGCGCAGGTACTTGGAGCAGCGTCTCGGCCAGCGCCTCGGGGAGTGCGCCAGGAATAAGTCTTCTGGGATCAATACGGACCACGGTTTTGTTCACGGAGAATCTCGCCAGGGCCAAGGCCTCCAGGCTGTCCGCCTCGGGCCCCGACCCGACGATGACCACCTGCACGGGATCGCTCAGAAGTCGTTCCGAGGCAAGGCCATAGCCGCCCGCGTACAGACCAAAGTGCTCCACGATGCCGGCAAAGCAAGCCAGCGTTCCTTCGGCGATTTCGCGATATTCTCTGCGCCCGCTCAACGCCTCAAGCCGTAGCAGAGCCGTTGCGGCGGTGGGGTTGCCTGCCGGCGTGGGTGAATCCTGCAGCGGCTTGCGGCGAGCCGCCAGCGCGCCGAGCGGAAGTTTCGCCGGCACTGCATTGATCGAGGCGGACGTGTCGAAGAACCCTCCCGCCGAGGCGTCGTGGAACAGCTCGATTATGGCATCGGCCAGCTTGACCGCCGCGCTGTAGTACTTCATCCCGCTGCTCGCAATCCATGCGTCGATGCAGGCGTTGACGGCAAATGCATAATCGTCGAGCGTGCCGGGCGCACTCTCCGCGGGCGCGGATTCGTCCGGATAGGCGATCACGTGCCGCAACGTGGCCTCACCGTCCCAGGCTTCCTTGAGAATCCGGTCCAGCGTGCGCAGCGCGAACTCCTGCGCGGAATCAATGCGCAGCACACGCGCGGCCTCGAGATATGCGGTGACGGCCATCGCGTTCCAGCTCGTGTAGAGTGTGCGGTCGACAAACGGCGTAGGCCGCTTGGCGCGCGCGGCCAGCAGCTTGGCGCGCGCCGAATCGCGCACCGCGCGCAGAGACTCCTCGCTCGCTTTGGACTGCGCCGCCATCTCGGCCAGCGTCTGATTCACGTGCAACACATTCTTCGCCGGGTTGTGATGCATGTCGCCCAGCTCGCCGATGTCCCAGTACTTCGCCGCGAACTCCAGCTCCTCGCCGCCAAGAACCGCGCGCGACTCCTCGATCGTCCACGTGAAGTAGTCCCCGTCGTCGTCCAGGCCCACGTCGGCATCCTGCGAGGCATAGAAGCCGCCTCGCTCGCGGTCCGTCATTGTTTCGTCGAGCCAGGCGACGATCTCCCGAGCCGTCGCGGCAAAATCCTCCCGGACGAAGCTCTGAACCCCGTGCACATAGTTGCGCAGCAGCTCGGTGTTGTCGTAGAGCATCTTCTCGAAGTGCGGCACCACCCAGCGTTCGTCCACGCTGTAGCGATGGAACCCGCCCGCGAGCTGGTCGTAGACGCCGCCGCGGGCCATCTTCTCGAGCGTCGTGGTGAAGGCATCGCGCGCCCGCTCGTCGCCGCGGCTCACGGCCACCTGGAGCAGCAGGTCGAGCGCCGACGGATGCGGGAACTTGGGCTGCGAGCCAAAACCGCCGTTCCGCGCGTCGAACAACGCAACGATCGAGGCGGCAATCTTGTCCACGAGCGCGGTGCTCGGCGCGCCGCGGCGGCCGGAGAAGCTCTCGTTGTGCTCGATGGCCGCCATCACGCTGCCGGCGGTCTCCAGCGCCTCCTCGCGCTGGTCGCGCCACACCTGCGCCATCGCCAACAGCACGCGCGCGATCCCCGGCCGCCCATAGCGATCGTCGCGGGGAATGTAGGTGCCGCCGAAGTAGGGCCGCCCGTCGGGAGTGAGAAACGCCGTCAGCGGCCAGCCGCCCTGCCCGCTGATGGCCGAGACCGCCGCCTGGTAGCGCGCGTCCACGTCGGGCCGCTCGTCGCGATCGACCTTCACGGCCACGAAGTGCTCGTTGACGATCTTCGCGACCTCGGGGTCCTCGTACGACTCGCGGTCCATTACGTGGCACCAGTGGCACCATACGGCACCGATGTCGAGCAGGACAGGTTTGTCCTCGGCCTGCGCGCGCGCAAAGGCCGCCTCGCCCCACGCGTGCCAATGGACCGGCTGATGGCGCGCCGAGCGCAGGTAGGAAGACGCGGAATGCTCAAGCTGGTTGCCGGAAGCGGCCGGGGAATCGCCTTCGTGCATGAAGTGAGCATACATGGGCCGTGCGCGGCACGGCCAGCGCGCCCGTCTGACGCAGATCTACGGACCCGGTATCATGGAAGAAGAGCAAACGATGGCAATCAAGCCCCATGCCGCGGCGCTCTCACGCGCCGCGAACACTGAACCCATCACCATCGGCGTTCTCGCCCTGCAGGGCGATTACGACGCCCACGCGCGCGCCTTCGAGCGAGCCGGGGTGCGTACGATCCTGGTGCGCAAGGCCGAAGAGCTGGCCGGCATCGACGGGCTGGCCATGCCCGGCGGCGAATCGACCACTATGCTCAAGTTTCTCGACAAGCACGGATTCTTCGAGGCGCTGAAAAAGTTTGTCTCCAACACGCCCACATTCGCTACATGCGCCGGCGTCATCCTTCTGGCGCGCGAGGTGCTGAACCCGAAGCAGCGCAGCCTGGGCGCGCTTGACGCGACGGTCGAGCGCAATGCCTACGGGCGCCAGATCGACTCAACGATCCTCACGGCGCCCACCGAGCTCCCGGGCGGGCCGCTGGAGATGGTCTTCATCCGCTCGCCGCGCATCACGCGCGTGGGTCAGGGCGTGGAAGTGCTCGCCCGCCGCGACGGCGCCCCGACCCTCGTGCGCCAGGCTCATCTGCTCGCCGCCACGTTCCATCCCGAGATGACGAGTGACACGCGCGTGCAGCAGTTGTTCCTCGACATGGTGCGCGCGCACAAAGGCCGCTAGGCGCGGGCCGATCCGCACCGCAAAACCCTGCGCCGCAGGCGCTACTTCTGCAGAACGAGATCGATGGTCTCGATGTCCACAAGCCCCTTGCACCCGTAGATCGCGGGCAGCACGCGCTCGGCCGGACAGGTGCGCCGAAGCTGCGCGACCTTCTCCGTGCCGCAGCGATACGCGGGCAGATACATGCGGCCCAGCAGCGGATGCCGCCCCCACGCGCCGGAGAGCTTGTCGGCCCGCTCTTCCGAGACCAGAAAGTCGCGGCGAAGAGTTGCGGCGACTTCCTTTTGCTCGCGTCCTTCGCCCCACGTCATGTACGAGGATTGGTTCTTGGCGTCGTCCTGCAGGAGCGCGAGGAGCACGCCGATCTGCAGGTCCTCGTCAGGCAACTGGTCAACCTCGGTGACCCCATGCGCGATGAGGATGGCGTTGTTGGCAAGCCCCTCAAAGAGCGTGGCGGCTCGTGTGTTCATGGTGAGGACCGTGCCCTCGAAGCCGGCCTTGCCGCGTACGTATAGGTCCTGGAGATACGCAAAAGTCGTTACATGGCCGGGGACGACTTCGTGGCTCACGAGTTGTTCGAACTCCGGGTAGGAGATCTGCAGCGAGGCGTTGATCTCGTAGCTTGCCTCGTACTTCGGCGCCCCGCTCGCCGTGCGCGCTCGGCCAATGTAGTTCATCGAGCCCGAGAACCACGCGTCCTTGATGGGCAGAAAGTCGATGTTGGCGCGGGGCACCGTCGCCAGCTCTTTGGGCAGATATGGGATGAGGTTCCTCGCGCTGAGCGCATCGAAGTGCGCGATGACCGCCACGCCCAAGGCCCGCACGGAGGCCAGCGGAGTGACGCGGTCGCGGCGCCAGGCATCGACGGCAGCCAGAATCCCGCCCGCTCGCGAAACCGGGTATCCAGCGCGGCCGAGAAGCTCCGCCACGCGCTCGCGTTTGGCTTCGGGGCGCGACGGCTCGGGCGGCTTGCCGGTCGAGGCCTCGACGGCGCGCGTGTACGGGACCGGATCGCCCTTGCCCGCAACTTCCATCGCCAGGTCCCACATCACACCGAGGCAGAGCGCGAGGCCCATGAGATACGAACGGCGCGGCTCGGCGCAACTGGCGGCCTCGGTGCGCAGGCCGACGATGGCGGCGGGAAGGTTCACCGCCGCGAGATACGCCTCAACCGCCTCGCGATCGATTGTCTTGCCGCCGACGCCGCTTGTCTCTCGCACGCGCACCGCGGCCGGATGCGTGTAGGCGGCAGGCAGCGGCTCATCGGAAAACCACGAGTCGGCGATGAACCGCCCCGTGCCCGAGGGGCACATCACGTCGCCGCCCCAGAGCGTGTCGATGCCCAGAACGGCATCGGCGATGAACATCTCAAGCTGGTTCATGACTTCTCCTTCCCCATCTTCAGCGCACCAAGCACCACGTACAGGAAAAGGCCGATGAAGAGCAGCGCGGAAACCGGCTGCGAAATGGAGTCATTCAAATAGAACGGCGTCTGGATCAGGTTCTCGCGGAAACCCGGGATCAGCCGCAACGCGGCGCCCAACACGCCGCCGAGCGCGCCGCCTGCCATCAGGCCCGACGCTAAAATCACGCCGCGCTCGCGAATGCTGCGCCCGCGTTCGCCGCCTGTCTTCTGCGAACGGCGGTTGACGAGGTGCGAGACGAAGCCGCCCGCCAGAATCGGCGCTGTCAGCTCGAGCGGCAGATAGATTCCCAGCGCGAACACCAGCGACGACGTGCCCAGCATCTCCATCACGATGGTGACGATCGCGCCAACGCCGAAGAGGAGATAGGCGACGGGCTGCTTGCTCATGAATCCGACGACGAGCGCCTTCATGATGGAGGCCTGCGGCGCGGCTAGAACGGGACGCAGGTCGTTGGCCGCGGCTTCGCCGAACTGGAAGGTGTGAGCCAGCAGCACGATCGTGAGGCCCGCCGCGGCGGCTGCGGCGATCACGCCGAGAAACTTCACCTTCTCCTGGGCCGACGGCGTGTTGCCCAGCCAGTAACCAGCCTTGAGGTCGGTGATGAACTGCCCGGAGACGCACAGCGCCGTGCAGACCATGCCGGCGAGCGCCATCACAAAGAACATGCCCGTGGTTCCGGAAAGACCGAATTTCACGAGCACCACGCAGGAGATGATGACGGTCAGCATCGTCATTCCGGACGCCGGATTGTTCGCCGTCGTGGCGATGGCGTTCGCGGCCACCGAAGCAAAGAAGAACGCGAAGAGCAGGGTCAGGATAAGGCCGCAGGCGAGGATCGTCCATGATACCTGCAAGCGGCCGAAGAAGACGGCGACGGCAAGCGAGCTGACGACGACGCCCGAAAGAATGGCCAGCATGGGGATATCGCGATCAGTGCGCGCCGATTGATCGCCCTCGCTCGGGCGGAACGCGTGCAGAGCGATACCGAACGACCCGGCGATGATGCGCAACGACTTGACGATACCGATTAGGCCGGCCGTGGCGATGGCGCCCACACCGATGAAGCGTACGTAGTTCGAGTAGATTTGCGCCGCAGTCATGCCGGCGACCGGAGCGCTGCCGGGATAGACGGCCATGTTTACGTGGCTGCCAAGGAACCAGATGAGCGGGACGAGAACGAAGTTGGCCAGAACGCCGCCGGCGCAGAAGATGAGCGCGCTGCGCAGGCCCATCACGTAGCCGAGACCGAGGATGAACCCGATGGCGTCGAAATTCAGCACCATGCGCCCGCGATCGGCGAGGTTGCGCATGAATGGAATGAACTGCAGGTTCAGCGTCTCCTTCCAAACGTGGAACGTAGTGACGAAGAAGTCGTAGACGCCCGAGATGAGCGTCGCCTGCAGCAGAATCCTGGCCTGCGAACCGCCGCGCTCGCCGGTCACAAGCACTTCGGTGATCGCGGTGGCCTCAGGGAACGGGAATTTGCCGTGCATCTCGCGCACGAAGTAGCGGCGCAGCGGGATGACGAAGAGAATGCCTAGGCAGCCGCCTGCCAGACAGATGAAGACCGTCTCGAGCGGATGGGGATTGAGATGAAGAATGTAGAGCGCCGGGAGCGTGAAGACAGCTCCGGCCACGACCGCCGCCGAAGCTCCGCCCATGCCGGTGATGATGGAGTTTTCCAGCAGGCTGGAGCGGCGCTTGTAGGCGCGCGCCAGGCCGATCGCCAGAATGGAGATCGGGATCGCCGCCTCCATTCCCTGTCCCACCTTCAGCGTCGAGTAGGCCGAGGCGACGGTGAAGACGACGCAGAGAAATATTCCCAACAGGATCGCCCGCACGGTCATCTCCGGCGCGTGCATTTCGGCACGAATGATCGGTCGGTAGGTCTCGCCGGGTTTCAGCGGTTGGTAGGCATTTTCAGGTAGAGACTGGGCTTCTTGCTCGCTCATCGAATCGGTCCCTCGATCGGCTGCGCCAGGGACGGGTCAAGAAGTGCGCTCCCGGTTCCTTCCGTTCAGCCGGATGCAAGTTTCTCGTTGCGAGCCACATGGAGTCAACCCGGGCGGGAGATGGGTGTTCGTGCGGATGGCAAGAGCGGATTGCTCAGGGCGGTGTCTTCCGGCTCCCGGTTCGCGGCGCCGCGCGATTGGGGAGGCTCAGAACTCCATCCGCGACCGCATCAGCCGCACCCGGTCGCGCGCCACGGGCAACTGCGTCCCGCGCTCGTCGTTCAGCGTGACCGTGACTCTGCCGGCAAACGAGACGTTCGCCAGCTTCACCCAGTCCAGGTTCAGCAGGATGGCGCGGTGGATGCGAAGGAACTTCGCCGGGTCCAGCTTGCGTTCCAGGTCGGCGATCGTCTGGTCGACGCAGTGCTCGCGTCCGCCGGCGACGGCGTAGGTCAGTTTGTCCCGCGCGACGAAGTGCGAGATGGCGCTCAGATCGAGGAACGAGATGCGATCGCCGACACGGGAGGCGATGCGCCGCGGAAACTCGGCTCTCCGCCCGGCCAGCGACGCTGCCAGATCCCTCAA
Source organism: Occallatibacter sp. (assembly GCA_049514795.1). Lineage (GTDB taxonomy): Bacteria > Acidobacteriota > Terriglobia > Terriglobales > Acidobacteriaceae > Telmatobacter. Next base: position 7,963 of record JBEKUS010000109.1, on the reverse strand, counting down.
GACAGCCGGCAGCTCGGGGTCCCGCTGCCAATCCGGCTTGACTACGGGACGAAGCCGCCCTAGCTTGGCCAGCGCGCGCTCCAACTGCTCCGCCTCGATCGGCTTCAGGAGGTAGTCGATGGAGTTCACCTCAAATGCGCGCAGTGCGTACTGATCGAAGGCAGTAGTGAAGATTACGAACGGCTGAACGGCAAGGCGCGAGAGCAGCTCGAATCCGTTTATGCCCGGCATCTGAATGTCGAGGAAGAGCACGTCGATGTCGTTCTTCCCGTTGAGAAACTCGACGGCCTCTTGCGGGTCGGTTGCGCTTCCGGCAATGGAGAGCGATCCGTATTTCGCCAGCAGACGCGCCAGCCGCTCGATGGCGAGCGGTTCGTCATCCACGAGAAAGGCGCGCAGCGGAGCGTTGTCCATGGGACCTCACGATTCCGCGGGAAATGCAACGCGGACCACGGTCTTCTCCTGTTCGCGAACCACATCGAGGCGTCCGTCGGAGCCGAACAGCAATTCGAGGCGCGCCAGCAGGTTGCCCAGCCCGTGCTCCGGGGCCGCGAGGCCGAGCGAGAAGCCGGGGCCGTCGTCTGCGACTTCGAGGACGATCCGGCCGCCTTCGATCCTTCCGGAGACCTCGATCGATGCGCCCTCCACCCGCTGCGCCGCCACATGCTTGACCGAGTTTTCCACAAGGGTCTGGAGCGACAGCGGAGGAACGCGGACCGAGCCGAGGGACTCCGGAACCGCCACTTCGTAGCGCAGACGCGGGCCGAACCGCGTCGCCTCGATTTCGAGATAATCCCGCACGACCTTCAACTCCTGCTCCAGCGGAACCAGGCCGCTGTGCTGCGCATTGAGCGAAAAGCGCAGCAGCGACGCCAGTTTGCCCACGGTGTCTTCGGCGCGCTGCGGGTCTGTGGGGATCAGTGCGGCGATCGAATTGAGCGTGTTGAAGAGGAAGTGCGGATGGATGCGCGACTCGAGCGACGAGAGCCGCGCCTCGGCCAGCAGCTTGTACGCCCGCTCATGCTCGACTTGCTTCGTGCGCAGCTCGAGCTCGGCGGCCTGCAGCTTGTACCGCATCTCCTCGTACGTCGAGATGCCGAGGCCAATGAGGAGCGCGACAACGATACAGAACAACAACGACCCGCGGAATTCTCCCCAAAAGAAACCCCGCGGAACGATCCCCGCAGTCCAGAGAATCAGGTCCGCCGTAAGACTCCCCACTACCGCCGTGAAGATCATGCAGATCGCCTGGATCAGGAGGATCGCCCGCGGGAATCTTGCCGAATAGCGGAGCGAGACCCGTGTCACCAGCACCATCGACGGGATTGCGATGCACGCGGAGTAGATGAACATGGTGAGCAAATGCGTCCCGGTCTGCGAAAGGCGGACGCGGCCGAGAGAGAAGAAGATAAGGAAGATGATGAGCGTGGCGCCGGGGATGATCCACAGCCCACGAAAGATCATGCGCCAGTAGCTGAACCCCGATGAGCTTTTATCAGAGCCGTAATTCGGATTCTTGGTCGCCTGGATCATAGTTGGAAACGGATCCCCACCGATGCTGCCGCCGAATACGGCGCCGAGCCGTACTCCGATGTCTTGCTCCCGCTCGGCACTTCGAGGTGCACGTAAGACGAGAAGTGATTGCCGAACCACCGGCCGACGTCAACGACGCCGGTGGTGCTTCGATCGTCGAGGTTCGCGACCACGGCGCCCGAAACGCTCCACTCCTTCCAACCCGCGCGCTCGCGCAGTCGCGCCTTGCCTACGTCGAGAAAGCCGTAGTGCTGCCGCCCCGCCAACGGAGATAGCGACACACTGCGGTAGAGCGGGATGTTGGGCGGCGTGTAGAACTCCGCGATGCAGGTGACTCCCGAGACGGTGTACTTGGCGCCCAGCAGTACCGCCGCCTGCTCGCGCCACACGGCCTCACCATGCACCTCCCACGCCTGACCGACAACGCGCGTGAACGTCATCGCGCCAAACGAGTCGCCGCCACGATCGTGACCGGCAATCAGAGATGTGTCGAATCCCCGCACCAGAACGTTATACCGGAACGCGGTTGTGTCGTGCAGGCTGGCCGCGGCCGGCGCGAGGGCCGCCGTCGACCACGCCACCGAGATTGCGTGCTTTCCATGCACCCAGTCGGCTTTGACCATATCGCGCCCCTCGTTCACGTTCAGCCGGTCCGTGGGGTTGGTCGCAATCTTCGACGGGTCCAGAACCCCTGCGGCGCTGAAGGCGTAGCCCGTTCCCCACAGCACCAACTTGCGCCCCGCAATGAAGTCGAAGTCCCCCGCGGAAAGCCCGCCGTAAATCTCTCGCACGTGCAGCCGCGTGTTCGTGTCGGAATAGGTCGTTGTCAGGCCAATCAGGCTGGCCGAAAGGTTCCAGCGGTCGCGCTCGCGAATCCCGAAGGCCGGCTCCAGCAACACCTGGTTCAGCACCGTGGGCAGCGGCGCGCGCAGATTGCCGTAGAAGGTCGCATCGTCGATCGCGGCTACCGAGTACCGCGTGTCGTAGCGGCTCCGCCCCGCTTCCGGCGCGTCCTGAGCCACGACCCAAGAGCCCGCGAGGAGGAGTATCGAAATGAGGAGCCGCAGATGCATGGTCAAATCCCGTTCCGTTCGATTCTGCCGCTCTTAGAAGCGGTCGGCGCGGCCCTGGTAGAAGAGTTTGTCCGGCAACGCGCGCTGCGCTGCGCCGGAATACTCGAGCACGCTGTGCGAGTTGTGCAAGACCTCGTCGGTGAGCGTCAGCCGCCTGAGCAGCAATTGCCCGCCAACGAGGCCGTATTCGTCGAAGGTGGCCGACTTGATGTGCTTGCCCGACGTGAGATAGAACTCGGCCTTCACCGGCCGCGCATCCTCCACACGAACCCAGTAGAGAATGCGCTGGTAGGTCGCGCCCTTGCGCTTGGCGGTGAGTTCCAGCACGTAACACTGCACGGCTCCGGCCTTCTCCGTTCGCACGTAAGCGGGCGAGTAGTCGGCGGCGTAGTTGGTGCGGGCTACGTCGCCGTTCGAGGCGTCGCCGCTCAGCCGCTCCAGCGGAGTAATGCGGACGGGACGGCTGGTGTCGGGCAGATAGACCCACATATCGTCGCCGAGCATCAGCAGGTGCTCACCCTTCTCGCGGGCGCTCAGGAACTCCACGTACGTCTTGTCCGTGCCCTTCTGCGAGACCTCGTAGAGATGCTCCTCGTCGGACCGGCCGGCTTCGTAGTCGGTGATCTTGACGCGCACCACATACGACGGCCAGCCGTTGCGGAAGCGGTCGGACTGCTTGAGCAGCGCCTCCGCGTCGGGCGTCGCGGCGCGGCACACCAGCACGCAGGTGAGGAAGATCCCAACAACAAACGCAATCAAGTACCAGCGCAGGAAACAATTGACGTTAGACATGGGCCAATGCCTCCGTGATGCGAAGCCGCGATGCGCGGACTGCAGGCAATATCGAAGCCAACACGAGAGAGACGATGACCAGGATCGACGTTCCGGCCATCTGAGCCGGCTCTCGCAGAACGTGGAAGAGCATGCCCACCGTGTATCCCGGCGGCGGCGGCAGGCGGAGATTGAGCAGGTTCAGCAGCACGCCCACGAGATTGCCGCCCGCCACGCCGATCGCCGCGCCGAGCAGGCCCAGCAGCGCCGCCTCGGCCATGAACAGCCCGACGATCCACGCATGCGGCGTGCCCATGGCCAGCATGGTCCCGATCTCCCGCGTGCGTTCGAACATCGACATCAGCAGCGTGTTGACGCTCGACATGAGCACCATGAAGAACACGATCACGCCCATAAACAGGAAAATCCCGTTGAACAGATTGCGGACCTGCTTGTAGTACGTCGCCAGGTCGATCCACTTCCTCATTTCCATCTGCTGCGGCAGGTGGCTGAGGCGCGGCGTCAGTTCGTCGTAGACGCGGTCGGTGTTAGCGGTCGCATCCAGGCCGACCACCAGATTGGTCACGCGATCGCTTTGCAGCAGCCGTTGCGCGGCGCCCAGCGGGATGCGCAGATAGCGCGCATCGAGATCCGCCACGCCCGTTTGAACGATCCCCGCAATCTCGACATCGATTCCGTTGAGCGCTCCATCGGACGTGACGGCCAGCAGCGTGAGCCCGTCGCCGACCTTGACGTTCATCGATTTGGCGAGACCTGTGCCGATCAACGCCTGCACGTCGGCGCTCTGCTTCGCGTCGAGATCGTGCCCGGAGACCAGATACGTGGCGAAGCCCAGGCTCCGCTCCGCATCGGGATCGACCGCGCTGCCCATATAGACCGACGACTTCTGGCCGTTCGAGACCATGCCGTAGAACTCGATGCGGGGCGCAACGCCGCGCACGTGCTCGGCGCTTTGGACCGTCGCCGCCACCTGACGCCAGTTGTCGATGCCCGTGTCGAGCACGCGCACCTCGTCGCGCTTGAAGTGTTCGGCGGTGAAGATCTGAATATGCCCCAGGCCGTTGCGGATGGTGCTTTCGCGCAGGCCGTTGGTCATAAAGGCGAAATACCCGCCGGCCAGCAGCATTCCCGCCAACGCGAGCAGCAAGAACTTGCGCATGAGCCTCTCCTTCTGTCGGAGCTTCGTTGTTGGTGGTTGCGGCAGCGTGCGTGTCGGAGACAATTCGCCCGTCGCACAGCCGCACGATGCGCGGCGTGTGTTCGAGCAACCGCTGGTCGTGCGTGGAGAAGATGAACGTGAGGCCGAGGCTCCGGTTCAGCTCGCGCATCAGATCGATCAGTTGCGTCGCGTTCTGCGTGTCCAGGTTCGCCGTGGGCTCGTCGGCCAGCACCAGCGCCGGCCGGTGAACGATGGCCCGCGCCACCGCGACCCGCTGGCGCTCGCCGCCGGAGAGCAGGTCGGGCCGATGCTTGGCGCGCGCAGTCAGGCCCACGCTTTCGAGCGCCGCGGCGACTCTCTTCCGGCGTTCGCTCGCGCTCATACCCCGCAGCAGGAGCGGATACTCGACGTTCTCGCTGGCCGTGAAAACGGGAATCAAGTTAAACGTTTGAAAGACGAATCCGATCTTTTCGCGGCGAAGGGCCGTCGTCCGTGCTGCATTCAGCTTCGTCGTGTCCTCCCCGTCCAGCACGATTCGCCCCGCAGTGGGCTTGTCGATGCAGCCGATCAGGTTCAGCAGCGTCGTCTTTCCGCTGCCGCTCGGGCCCGCAATCGCCAGAAACTCCCCCGCTGCAACTCTCAGGTTCGCCGCATCCACCGCGAGTACTGCATTGTGATCCAGCGGGAAGCTCCGGCTCACCGCTTCTGCCGTCACCAGGTCCTTCACGCCCTGCCTCCTCAGGAGCAGCCCTGCTGCCCTGAATGGACCATACGGCCGGCCCGGCGGGAGAAAACGGCCGATCGGATGGAGGCGCGAAACGGACGATGAAAGGCCGGAATCCGGCGACGAGCCGCGCGTGGCCGGCAAGAGACAGCCCGGATACCAGTCAGCAGATTCCAGAACTGCCGCCCGCAAAATCACGTAAAATCGACGGAGCGGCCCCGTAGCTCAGGTGGATAGAGCAGCAGTTTCCTAAACTGCGTGTCGGAAGTTCGAGTCTTCCCGGGGTCACCACTTCCCTTCCGACTCCCGCCTCCAGCTATATCCTTCGCACCAACCACGCAGTCCCTCCTGCCAGAGAGCCTCCTTTGACAACTCGCACCGCACCCGCTATAAATGTTCGCGTCATGGAAGTCGTTTCCATGACATCGTTGCTGCCGCCTTGCGCCGCAGCTTGAACCAACAACGCAATCGCCAGGATGCTCGGGAAGGCGGTGAGATTCCGCCACTGCCCCGCAACTGTGAGCGCACCTGCTTCGGCTCCTGTTCTATAAAGGCATTACAGCGGTTCCAGAGTTGCTATACCCGGAAGCCACGGAGGCAAAGGGTCTCTTTCCTTAAGAGAGAGCCGCCTCGAACAACGCCTGGGAAGGGATATGAACTCTGGAACCGCTCAGGAACGCAGCAGGATTTCAGCCAGGGCCTCTCCGCCCCGCGCGGGTCGCCCCGTAGGCCACTGGAGTCGAACCCATCGGGCGGCTCTGGGAAGGCGGCTGAATCGAGCGCAAGTCAGGAGACCGGTCCTACGGCGACCCCAACCGCTTACCGTTCCGAGGGGAACGAAGGAGCTATCATGCCGGCTTTTCATCTCATGCGCTCATCTTCCGGCCGCGTTCTGCAGCGCGCTCTCGCCGCGGTTGTCCTCGCTCTCAGCGCGGTCTGCTGCCCCGCAGCCTCCATACGCGGCGTCGTCACCGACGCCACCGGCGCCAAGGTCACCGGCGCCAGCATCTCTCTCGTCAGCAACGGCAATGTCATCGCCTCGGCGGTCTCCACGGCCGACGGCAGCTTCCAGATTCTCACCGGCGCCGCGGGCCGCTTCTTCCTCGTCGTCTCCGCCAAGAGCTTCCGCCAGTTGCTGACGCCCGACTTCTACGCCGGCAAGTTCGATTCGATCGAGCGCAACGTTGTCCTCGAGCCGGCGTGGGTGCGCGAGTCCATCGTCGTCAGCGCCACCGGCACGCCCACGCCGCAACCGCAAACCAGCGCCGCCACCACCGTGCTCGGCCCGCTCGATCTCGCGCTTCGCGACAATCTGGCCGGCGCGCTTCGTCTCATCCCCGGCGCCTTCGTCGTCGAGACCGGCCAGCAGGGCGCACAATCCTCGCTCTTCGTCCGCGGCGGCGCCTCGAACGATAACAAGATTCTTCTCGACGGAGTCGATGCCGGCGACATGGGCAATCAGTTCGACTTCAGCTCGCTTTCCACCACCGCCGTCGAGAGCGCCGAGGTCTATCGCGGGCCCGACTCGAGCCTCTATGGCGCAGGCGCCGACTCGAGCGTCGTCGGCCTGACCACGCCCCACGGCACCACCAGCTTCCCTTCCGTGCTCTTGCAGGGGGACGTGGGCAATCTCTCCACCTCGCGCGAGCAGCTTGAAGTGGCCGGCGCTCGCAAGAAGCTCGACTACCTTGGCGCCTTCAACTGGATGCAAACCGCCAACAATCTGCCCAAGGACGAATACCACGTCGCCACATCGGCGGCCAATCTGGGTTGGGCGCTCAGCGGCAGCACGCAACTCCGCGCCACAGTGCACTACGGCGTCGACGCAACCGGCGTGCCCAACGCATGGGACTTCTACCACGTGGCCGACAACTCCACGGAAAAGGACCAGGACATCTTCCTGAGCGCCGCCATCGACAACCAGACCAGCTCAAGCCTCCACAGCGTCGTCCGCTACGGGCTCACGCGCAAGCGCGAGCAAATTTCTCTTTGGTCCCTGTCGGGAAATCCCGCCGCTTACACGAACTATTGCTACGGCCCCGGCACCCTCGGCAATACCGTCACGATTACCGGCGCCAACGGCTACTCGGCCACCGGCCAGGCCGTGCTCGATTGCAGCACCTTCCGCGCGCAATACGCCAACAATCGCGACCAGGCCGGCTACCAGGGCGACATTACCATCACGCCGCACCTCTTCGGCCTCGCCGGTTTCCAATATCAGGACGAACGCGGCGCCCAACCGGGCAGCACCTATTACACGCCTGTCGAGCGTACCAATTCCTTTATTCCCCTCTCTGTGCACGGCGATTTCCAGCAGCGATTCTTCTACACCCTCGGCGGCAGCCTGGAACACTACTCTTTGTTCGGTTTCCAGGGCTCGCCCCGCGCCGGCCTCAACTTCTACGCTCTTCGCCCGCGCGAAGGCGTTTTCAGCGGCACGCGCATTCTGTTCAACTTCGGCGAGGCGGTCCGCGAACCCAAGCTCACCGATCAGGACGACTCGCTCTACAGCTTCCTCGTGAAGAACGGTGCGCAATCGACCATCCAGGCGCTGCACATCGCGCCGCTGGCCGCGCCCACCACGCGCACCTGGGAAGGCGGCGTCGAACAGGCCTTCCTAAGCCAGCACATCGTCTTCCGCGCCAGCTACTTCCACAACCAATTCGGCAAGGAGATCGAATA
>JBEKUS010000108.1:0-13949 GCA_049514795.1 Occallatibacter sp. | reverse complement strand
TTGAGCCCCATGTATTCGAGGGCGCGCTCGAAGCCCTTGCGCTCAATCTCCGTCTCGGCTGCCGCCGGGTTGGGCACCGTGTCCGTAACGGGAGCCACCATGCCGGGGCTCGTCCCCCAACTCACGTAGGGAACTAGCGTGGCCGCGTCGATCGTCAACTCACGGTCGAACCTCGCGCCTGGCTCCGACGGCAGCTTGCGCCACTCGGTGACCGCTTTCTCCCAGTCGGCGCCCTTCGGCGAGAACTGACGGCCTTTCAAGTAGGCGTACGTCGTTTCGTCCGGCGCAATCATGCCCGCACGCGCGCCCGCTTCGATGCTCATGTTGCAGACGGTCATGCGGCCTTCCATAGACAACGATCTGACAGCCGATCCTGCGTACTCGATCACGCAGCCCGTCGCGCCGTCTGTGCCGATCTCGCCGATGATGGCTAGGATGATGTCCTTGGCCGTCACGCCCCGCGGCAGCTTGCCTTCGACGTTGATCCGGAAAGTCTTCGGTTTCGACTGCGGCAGCGTCTGCGTGGCCAGCACGTGCTCCACCTCGCTGGTCCCCATCCCGAAGGCCAGCGCGCCGAACGCGCCGTGCGTCGCGGTGTGCGAGTCGCCGCAGACGATCGTCATGCCCGGCTTGGTCAGCCCCAGCTCCGGCCCGATCACGTGCACAATGCCCTGCTCGCGCGAGTTCACGTCGTAGAGCTCGATGCCGAACTCCGCGCAGTTCTTGCGTAATGTGGCGATCTGCGTGGCCGCAATCTGGTCCACGATGTTGAGACGGCCGGCAATCGTCGTCGGCACGTTGTGGTCCACGGTGGCTACGGTGCGATCGGGCCGGCGCACCTTGCGCCCCGCCAGCCGCAATCCCTCGAACGCCTGCGGCGAGGTCACCTCGTGCACCAACTGCAGGTCGATGTAGAGCAGCGACGGCTCGCCCTTCGGGTCAACCACCACATGCTGCTCCCAGACCTTCTCAAATAACGTCTTCGGCGTAGTACTCATGAAATTCCTCAATGCGAGCTATTAGCCTTTAGCTATTAGCTGTTAGCTTGTTCCGCGCAGATTCCAACTTCGATTAACCGGCAAATTGATCGACCATGTTGTCCAATCAAACCACGAAAGCCCGTCCTAAGCATTCGCAGCCAAAAGCTAATGGCTAACAGCTAAGAGCTTGTAGCTAGCGACTAGAAGCTAGAAGCTGCTTCACCGTCTCTTTCACCTTCTCGCCCATCTCGCGGGTTCCGAGCACCGTCAATCCCTCCGGATTGGTGCGCGCCAGGTCCTGCGTACGGAAGCCTTGTTCCAGCACCGTGCGAACGGCCTTCACAATCGCGTCAGCCTCGGTTTCCAGCCCGAAGGAGTAGCGCAGAAGCATCGCGCCGGTCAGGATCGTGGCCAGCGGATTGGCGATGTTCTTGCCCGCATGTTTCGGCGCGGAGCCGTGGGCCGGCTCATACAGATTCACTCTGCCGCCGATCGTCGCCGAAGGCAACATGCCCAGCGAGCCGGTAATCACCGAAGCCTCGTCGGTAAGAATGTCGCCAAACATGTTTTCCGTCACGACCACGTCGAAGTCGCGCGGACGCTTCATCAGGTGCATCGACATGGCGTCGACGTACTGGTGCTCCAGCGTCACGTCGGGAAACTCCTTGGCCACCTCGATCACCGTTTCGCGCCAGAGCTGCGAGACCTCGAGCACGTTGGCCTTGTCCACGCTCGTAACCAGCTTGCGGCGTTTCTGCGCCAGTTGAAACGAGGTGCGGGCCACGCGCGCCACTTCGCTGCGCGTATAGCGCATAGTGTTCCACGCCTCTCCGCTCATGCGATTCCACTCCCGCGGCTGGCCGAAGTAGAGCCCGCCCAGCAGCTCGCGGACGAAAAGGATGTCGGTGCCCTCGGTAATCTCGGGCCGCAAGGGGCTGTTGACCGTCAGCTCCTTGAAGGCGAAGACCGGCCGCAGGTTGGCGAAACCGCCCAGCGCGGCGCGAATCTGCAGCAGGCCGGCCTCGGGGCGCCGGCTCGGAGGAAGAGCATTGAACTTGTCGTCGCCCACGGCGCCCAAAAAGACGGCTTCGGAATCCAGCGCGGCGGCAAGCGTGTCGGCGGGCAGCGGTGTGCCATCCTGTTCGATCGCCGCGCCGCCAATGCGCTTGTAGTCGAGTGCCAGCGTGTGGCCGCTCACGGCCGCCACTTCCTCGAGTACCGCGATCGCCTGCTCGGTGATTTCGGGGCCGATACCGTCTCCGGGCGTAACCAGAATCTTCAGTTTCATTCTTGCTCTCTTCTCCTCTTCCTCGATGGTTGATTGCGCTTGGCAATCTGTTGCTGTGCGACTCGACAAATCCGAACGCTCATTCCCCGACCCGAAAGGTGCGCGCCGCCCTTCCCGGCCGGCGGGCGAATGAACGAGCCAATCCCCGAATCCCGGAGCGATACACAAATCCTTGCCGCAAGTGCGGCGAAGTACCATCTGGCAAAACGGTCGGGATCGCGGGAGATCGCCCAATTCCTATTGTCGCTCGCCGGCCGGATCAATCCCACTCCGCGACCGGCTCCTGCCGCCGTTCGCGAATCCCATCCGGCAACAATCCGATCAAATCTTGATCGTAAATGTTCTTCTTGCGGTCGGCCAGCGCGACGAACCGGTAGTAGACGTGCTGCAGTTCGTCGCGGCTGACGGCGAACCCGATCTGCTCCAGCCGGTGGCGCAGCGCGGCGCGGCCGGAGTGCTTGCCCAGCACCAGGCTGGTTCTCGACACGCCCACCAGTTGCGGCGTCATGATCTCGTAGCACAGCGGGTTGGCCAGCACGCCATGCTGGTGGATGCCCGACTCGTGCGCGAAGGCGTTGGCGCCGACGACCGCGTTGTTGGGGGAGGGCCGGAAAGTGATGAGATTGCCCAGCACTTCGCTGGTCGGGAAGAGCTGGTCGAGCTTGATCGCGGTCTCGACGCCGAAGCGGTCGGCGCGCACGTAGAGCGCGGCGGCAATCTCCTCGAGCGCCGCGTTGCCGGCCCGCTCGCCGATGCCGTTGACGGTGCATTCCACCTGGCGCGCGCCGGCCTGGATGGACGCCAGCGAGTTGGCCACCGCCAGACCCAGATCGTCGTGGCAATGAGCCGACAGGATCACGCCCTTCTCGTCGATCGCGGGAACGCGCTCGCGGACCTCGCGGAACATCGCGCCGTACTCCTCGGGCATCACGTAGCCCACGGTGTCGGGCATGTTGATGGTCGTGGCGCCCGCCTCCACGGCGATACGCACCATCTCCACCATGAAGTCGCGGTCCGAGCGGGTCGCGTCCTCGGGCGAGAACTCCACGTCGTCGCACAGCGAGCGGGCCAGGCGCACCGACTCGCCGGTCAGATCCAGCGCCTCGGCGCGGCCGATCTTCAGCTTGTACTCGAGATGCAGATCGCTCGACGCCAGAAAGACATGGATGCGGGCGCGGTCGGCGAACTGCAGCGCCCGGGCCGCCATCTCGATGTCCTCGGTCTTGGCGCGCGCCAGCGAAGCGATGCGGGGCTTGCGGATGGCCTGCGTAATGGTCGCGATGGCCGCGAAATCGCCCTCCGAAGCCATGGCGAATCCGGCCTCGATGATGTCCACGCCCAGATCCTCGAGGGCGTGGGCCAGGGTGAGCTTCTCCTGCGTGGTCATGCTGCAGCCCGGCGACTGCTCGCCGTCGCGCAGGGTGGTGTCGAAGAAATAGACGTGATCGCTGTTCATTTTCCCGTCTCCCGGAATTCCGGCGTCTTGCCTGCAAGAGCATTTTCGTTGATCCCAGGCCATAACGCAAAGTTATTATTCTTTGGTATATGATTAGAATTGCTTATGGACAGAGATCGGGGGATCGCATAGCGAGCGCCAGGAACCAGCCTTCCCGATTTCTGTTCTCTGTTCTCTGATCTCTCTGTTCAGGAGGAACACCCGCCATGGAACTCAGCCAGCTCGAAACCTTTCTCGCCGTGGCCGAGGAGCGGGGCTTTTCCCGCGCCGCGCAGCGCCTGCACCGCACCCAGCCGGCCGTCAGCCAGGTCATCCGCAAGCTGGAAGACGCGGTGGGCGAGACGCTCTTCGACCGGGCCTCGCGCGACGGCTCGCTCACCGCCGCCGGCGCTCTGTTGCGCGACTACGCCCTGCGCCTGCTGGCCCTGCGCCGCGAGGCCGCCAGCGCCCTCGACGAGCTGCGAAGCCTGGAGCGCGGTCATCTGCAACTGGCGGCCAACGAGTACACCTGCATGTATCTGTTGCCAGCCATCGACGCCTTCCGCCGCGAGTTCCCCCACATCAGCGTCACCGTGCAGCGCATGTTGGCCTCGCGCATCCCCGACGAGCTCAACCTGCGCACCTTCGAGCTGGGCGTCGTCTCGTTCCGCCCCGACCCCGCGCAGTTCCGCACCATCGCCGTCTACGGCGACAGCCTGGCTTTCGTCGTCAGCCCGCGCCATTCGTTGGCCCGCCGCGAGCGCGTCTCCATCCGCGACCTGGGCCGCGAGAACTTCATCGCCCACAACGTGGCCTCGCCGCTGCGCCGCAAGGTCATCGAGGCCTTCCAGCGCCACCGCACGCCCCTCAACATGGGCATCGAGCTGCCCACCATCGAGGCCATCAAGCGGTTTGTGGCCATGGGCAACGGCGTGGCCCTGGTGCCCCACCTGACCGTCGCCCGGGAGCTCGAAACCGGCGACCTGGTGTGCGTGCCGGTCGACGAGCTGGAGGTGCGCCGCGTGCTCCGCCTCGCCCACCGTCGCCAGACCACCCTCTCCTACGCCGCCAAGGCCTTCCTGCACACCCTCCGGACAATCGCCAAGGCACAGGGCCCGCCGTTCTTCTACCACGTAGAACGGGCCGGGGGATAAAGGCAGAGAGCAAGGGAGCGAGGAAGCAAGGTCACAAGGGAGCTGGCGGATCGCGATCAGCTCGTTCCTGTAGTTCGTTGCCAGCAACCACATGAATCAACACCTTCGAATGGCCGCTTCGCGCGCGAGGACCAGACGCCGGCGCGCACTCCTGCTCAACACTCCCTCGTTCCCTGATCCCTGTTCCCTGTTCCCTGCTTCCTCGCTCCCTTGCTCCCTTGCTCCCTATTCCCTATTGGCTACTCCCTCCCCCTCTCCTCTTTGCCTCCCGTCCGTCTATAGCCTCAGAAGATTCCGTGCCCGCCGCCTTCCCCCGGACCCGCCCCGGCCATTTACAATGCTTGGAGCGGGAGCCGGGGCCAACCGGCGCACCGGAATCGACATGCCTTTTGCCAGCCGGACGGTTGTGCAGTCGTGAGGATCAGGATCGAATGAAGAAGATTGCCTTTTTAGTCTTTCTGCTGGCCGTCTGCCAGGCCGCAGCCCGCGCCCAGGAAAGCCGCCAGGACATCAGTTTGAGCGGAACCGCGCTGATCGAGCCGTTCAAGGCTTCCTCCACCGACGTCCAGGTGCACTCGAACACCGCCTACGGCGGTTTGCTCAGCTACCGCTTCATGGTCACGCCGACCAGCGCGCTCGAGTTGAACTACGGCATCACCTATCAGAACTCGCTCACCTACTACGGACCCCAATTCCAGCGCGGCATCCCCATCTTGACCCGCACCCAGGAGATCTCGGGCGCTTTCGTGAAGTCCTTTGTCTTTAAGAACTTCAATCCCTTCATCGAGGCCGGTCCGGCCGCCGTCATCTACCTGCCCATCTACAACTCCGGCACCAAGACCCTGGACGCGCACCAGCAGACGCAGATCGGCGCGATGTACGGCGCCGGAATCGCCTACGAAGTCAGCCCCAGCTTCGACATCCGGGTCGAGTATCGCGGCATCGTCAGCAAGGTGCCCACCTTCGGTGTCAACGAGAGCAGCTACAACTTCACCACCAACCGCTGGTGGAACATGTCCGTTCCCGCAGTCGGCGTGGCGTACCACTTCTAAACGACCGCATCACGCAACGCTCAAAGCAAAGGGGACCGGCGAAACCGGTCCCCTTTCTTCGTTCGTGAAGCCGCGCAATGTCTGTTTCGGCCCTGCTGCGCCCGTGCTCCTGTCCTGGGTTCTCCGGTTGGTCGATCCGCGTGCGCCGACGCGCCGACGCGCTGACTCGCTACTCGTCTTCCACGCCGCGCGCCTCGCGGTAGCGGCCCAGTTCCTTCACCATGCCGCAGTGCGCGCGCAGGGCCTCCAGGGCGCGCGCCCCCTCCTCGCTCGAGCCGATCAGGCAGTCCACGTAGAAGATGTACTCCCACGGCTTGCCGTGCACCGGCCGCGACTCGATCTTGGTCAGGTTGGTGCCCATCGCGCTCAGCGCGCTCAACGCCGCCACCAGCGAGCCTGCCCGATGCTCCAGCGTAAAGGCCACGCTCATCTTGCTCGATTCGGGATCGGTCTCCGCCTTGCCGCTCGGCCGCACCAGGAAGAACCGCGTGTAGTTCTCCGCATCGTCCTCGATACCGGCTTCCAGAATCTCCGCGCCGTAGTACTTCGCCGCCGCCGCGCTGGCGATCGCCGCCTCGCGCCGGTCCCGCGTCTCGGCTAGTTGCTTTACGCTTCCCGCCGTGTCGTAGAAGGCGATGGCCCTCATCCGCGGGTGGACAGCCAGAAAGCGCCGGCACTGCGCCAGCGCTACCGGATGCGAGTACACGCGCTCGATTTCATCGAGCCTCGCCCCCGCTATCGCGATCAGGTTGTGCCGGATGCGCACCAGCGTCTCCCGCACCACCCGCACATCGTGCTTCAGCAGCAGATCGAAATGGTCGAGGACCGACCCCGCCAGGCTGTTCTCGATGGGAATCGCAGCGGCATCGGCCGCGCCTTCGTCGAGCGCCGCAAACACCTCCGGCGAGAGCGCGCAGGGCAGAATCTCCGCCCCGGGCACAAGCTTCAGCGCCGCCTCGTGGCTGAACGACCCCGTCTCACCCTGGATCGCGACCTTCATGCCTTATCCTTGCGCCTTGCCCAGCGCACGCGCAACGCGCGATAGGCAATCCTGGCTCCCCGCGCTTCTCTCTCGCACCATACCATACCCCTGCCGCCCCGCCGCTGGGCGCCATTCTCTAGTGCCCCGCAGGAGAGGCTTCTTCGCTCTCGACCTGCCGAATAATGATCGGGATCAAATCGCGATCGCGGTTCGAAAGCCGCGCCGAAAGCTGGATCAGGTCCGTGTCTTCACCAGTGAGGATCGCAACTCCGTCAATCGGGCTCGCGTTCATCTGCAGGCGGGAATCCGTTCCCAGCCCTTCCGTGTTGGCAGGAGTTTCGTACTCCACTACGCTCTTGCTGCGATAGGTCAGCTTGTCCTTCGGACAGGGGCTGAAGGGAAAGTCGCTCGCCGGCTCGAGTCCCTCAGCAATTACGTTCTCAGCGAGTGCTTTGTATGCCGGAAACACGCGCGCGACGATCTTCGCGACTTCAAACCTCCCCGACGTACCGCCGCTGGAAAACGAGATTTGGATCACCTGCCCCGCAAATCCCTTCCAATCTCTCGAGAACAGCATCTTCGCGTCGATCGGATCGGGACTCACGAACAGATTCGCGCCGCTGGAACCGTATGTCGAAAAGCAGTGCCATCCGCGTGGCGCGAGAACACCGTCGCTGTGTTCCGCCCTGTAATATGCGAGCCGCTGTGCAACTGCGGCGGGAATCGCGACAACCTTGCTCTTCCCGGTCGGCGCCTTGACCGGCCCCACTTGTCCGTCGGACGCGCAGCCCACAAACGGCACGGTGACCACGGCCTTCCGCGCTCCGGCTGCGGACGGACTCACCTGCGCGAGTCCCGATCGCGCTCCGGTCATGCACGTCCCCACGGCAAGCACTGCAAGAAGAATCTGCCCTGGCTTCATGGCTGCCATGATAGCAACGGCGGGCCGAACCCGATCTTACGGGCGGTCCGCAGTTCCTCGACAATCCAGCCGGACAACTCCGCAACCGCAAAGCTGCACCTGCAATTCAGCCGCCCTCGAGCTTCCCTATGCCAGAGCGGGCGTCAACTCATCGCAGCGCGTCGCCGAGATGACGCTGATATCGTCGTTCTGTCCGTACTTCTGTGCGGCGTCGGCGACGGCGGCCGTGGTGCTGTTGGCTTGCAGCAGCTCATGGATGCGCTCGTAGCCGAACAGCCTCCCCTCTGCGTCGGTTGCCTCCGCGATCCCGTCCGACACCAGCACCAGCCGATCGCGCTCCTTCAGCTTGAAGCGCATCACGCTAAACTCCGCTCCCTCCAGCAGCCCCAGCGGAAGCGCGCCTTCCATCTCCAGCGGCTCGCCGTTCAGGTACGGCGCGACATGGCCGGCATTGGCCAGCATCACGCTGCCGTCCCTCTCGATGCGCAGCACGAGGCACGTGGATTGCGAATCGCCGCGGCCCAGCAGACGGCGGTTCAGCGCTTCCAGCATTCGCAGCGGATCCGCGATCGTCTCCGCCGCCATGCGAATGGCTCCCACCAGCATGGCCACCAGCATTCCGGCCTTCAGACCTTTGCCCGTAACGTCGCCAACCACAATCAGCACGCTCCCGTCCTTCGCGTCCGGGAGGATCTGGAAGTAGTCGCCGCCCACCTCCGTCGCCGGACGGTACTCGCTCTCGATCACCAGCCCCGATACGGCCGTCCGCGCCTGTGGCAGGATCACGCGCTGCATCTCCTGTGCTTGCTTCACATCCAGCGCCATCCGCCGTTGCCGCTCCAGCGAAAGCAGCAGGCGCCGCAGCAGCAGCAACGAGAGCGCCGCCTCCAGAACCAGATTTGCCAGGTTGCCGATGGTGAAGTTGATGCCGAACGGATGCCACTGGACGGGCATATGCAACAGGACCAGCTCGGTCTGGAACTGTAGCCCCGCCAGGGGCGCAACCGCAGGCAGCGCCAGCCACGCGCTGGGCCCGTCCTCGCGGATTCCCAGCCCGATGATGAATACCAGCAGGACAAGAAAGACCAGCCGCGTTAAGCCCGGCCCTGCCACGAAGGCCGCGCTCAATGGATGCGGAGTTCCGCCGGGCAGAACGCCCTCGGCGAAGACCCCGAAGATCATATACACAAGCGTCAGTCCGCCAATGGCCCACGGAACCCACGCTGGCCGGCGCAACTGGAACCACTTCCACCACACCATCAACCACCCGCCCATGTGCAGAGGCAGGAAAATGCCCTGGAAATAGAGGAAGTAGAGCCTCTCACTCATCCATCGCGTCCAGGCGGAGCCTGTGTTCACCAGCAGATCGAACCCCGCCGAAAAGAACAGGACGGCAGCCAGCCAGCCGTACAGTCCGTCCGATCGGTCGATCAGAATCAGGCTCGCCGCCAGCGCCCCCAGCAGGAGCAATACCGCCCCCTCAAAAGGCGTCCAACTGTTTGCAGTGATGTTCTCGTGCCAATCCAGCAGGTTTTGCGCCGCGATCGCCTCGGCTCCGCCCAGCAAGGGTGCGTAGTGCAGCCCGCCGGCGTCAGGAAAATGCATCAGCCCGGGCCGCCCCATCCACACTCTCAGTGCCACCGTAATCACTGCCGGGCCCGCGCCGCTCCCCATCGCGCCAGCCAGCGGGAACTTCGCCGGCTGCGTGAAGTATGTCACCGGCTCGCCGCCCGAATCGCCAAACTTGCCAAAGCTTCCCAGTAGTGTTCCGTTGGCAAATACCTGATACCCGTCCTCCATCCAGTACGGTCCTTCCAACCCCATCCCTTCCCTCGGCCCGTCCACGACCATCCGCAGCCGATACCACGCCCATCCCATATATCCGGGATGACCCTTCGCCGTCCACCCCGCAACATAGCGGGGATCTCCGTTGAACGGGTCCGCGCTCCCCGGCTGCGGCGTCAGGTCGACCGGCTCCCATCTCGAGTCGTCATAGCCCGGCTCAGCCCAGACCCATTGGCGAGTCGCCGGGTCGATGGGTGAGTCGCCGGTGTGGAACTTCCACGGACCGTTCAGGGGCACAACCGATTGGCCAAGTGTGATGGGCGTTCCGCTGTTTTCCGGGATTGGAGAGGTTTGAGGATGCTGAGCCAGAGCCACAACACTGCACGCGAACGCGAGCCATAACGGCAAAGCAGAGGGGAAGACTCGTGCCATTGCAAGACCTCATGCGAATTGAACGTCGCTGTTGGAACTATACAGACTGAATGCCCGCGCCTGGAATCGAACTGCGGAATGAACTGCGGCGCGCCTCGGCCTTCAGGCAGCGCGCCCACGGAACGAACCGGCCCGACAAGCAAGCGGCGAACCGGACAGTCGAATTCAGCGCCGCATCCACACATCCGCCGACACAAACGCCAGAAACACCACGGCGATCACGCCGTTCATGGTGAAGAACGCGGCATTCAGCCGGCGCAGGTCGCGGGGCGAGACGATCGAGTGCTCGTAAGCCAGCAGCAGCGCGACAGCGGCGACGCCCAGCCAGCCGGCCAGGCCGAAGCCGAAGAGCCAGCCGAACCACGCGAGCAGCGCCAGCACGGCCAGGTGCATCGCGCGCGCCGTCCAGAACGCAACCGTGAGCCCGTTCGCCTGTGGTAGCGAGTGCAGCCCGGCCGCGCGGTCGTGATCAAGGTCCTGGCAGGCGTAGAGCACGTCGAATCCGCCCGCCCACAGCGTCACTGCAGCCGTCAACACCACGATGCGCGGGTCCAGGCTGCCGCGCACGGCGATCCACGCCGCCGCCGGCGCCAGCCCCAGAGCGAGTCCGAGCCCCAGGTGCGACCAGCGCGTCAGCCGCTTCAGGTAGCTATAGCCCAGCAGCACCGCCAGCGCCACGGGCGTCAGCTCCAGCGTCAGCCGGTTCAGCTCCGCCGCGGCCACCAGGAACACAGCCACAGCCACCACGGTGAACCCCAGCACGAACTGCTTCGACAACAGCCCCGCCGGGATCGCCCGGCTCCGCGTGCGCGGATTCTCGGCGTCCAGGTCCGCGTCGGCCCAGCGATTGAACGCCATGGCCGCCGACCGCGCCGCCACCATCGCCACCACGATCCACGCCACCGTCCGCCAGCCCGGCAGCCCCCCCGCCGCCAGCAGCATTGCCGTCAGAGCAAACGGCAGCGCGAACACCGAGTGCTCCCACTTGATCATCTCCAGCGTCGTGTGAATCCTCTTCAGAACTCCGGCCATGGCGAAACACCCATCCCAGTGTAGCGGAGCGTTTCGCGGGCTTTGCACCACGCCTGCAGCCGCCCGCCAAGCCTTCATCCCTCCGCCAAGTCTCGCCGTTCACGGCACGCACATCGCTTGTTGCCTCAGCGTAACCATCAAAACGTGATACAGATCACAAAAACCCCGCCGCCAAAATGAAATGATGACTGCGACGATCCACCCAGAGCACTCGAATGAAAGCTGACAGTCCCCAAGGCAGGCACTTTGCGAAGCTCGATCCGGCGTCCTTTGTCGCCGATCAGGAGCTGATCGAGGCGCTCGACTCGCATTCCACTCTCGTCCCATGCGAGAGCGATCGTGTGCTTTTCCGCCAGGGCGAGCCGCCCGCGGGCCTCTACATCTTCCATGGCGGCGCCGTCACCATGAACATGCTCGCCGAAAGCGGCCAGTCCCTCTTCGCCGTGCAAGCTCTCCCCGGTTCCGTGCTCGGTCTGCCCGGCCTGATCGGTAACGAGCCATACACGCTTAGCGCCAATGCCCGTGCCGGCTCCGAGATCAGCTTCGTCGGCCGCGAAGAGTTCACCGCTCTCATGCAATCCGACCCGCACCTGTCGCTGAAAATACTCCAGGTCCTTGCCGCCGAGGTTCGCAGCGCCCGCAAAGCAATCTACTAACCTGGAAGCGTGTTCGCCCTCGCGGTTGCGCCCTACATCGGCGGAATGCCCGGCTCGCGGGTGTCCCATCTCCGGGGTCCCCACGGACGGGTCTTCGTCCGTGGGGTGGATCCCCGGGGTCCCCACGGACAGGTCTTCGTCCACGGAGTGGATCCGCGCCGCATCGTTCCTGCCGCCGCCCACTCCGGCGCGGCGCCCGCGCACATCCACAGCCCTTACCTGCTACACTCTCTCGTTGTGTTCCTCCCGTTCGTGATCGTCGCCGCCGTTGCCTACCTGCTGGGGTCCATCCCCTTCGCCTACATCCTCATGCGCGTGTTCCGCAAGCAGGACATCCGCACCGTGGGCAGCGGAAACGTGGGCGCCACCAACGTGGTTCGTACCGGAGCCTACGGCCTGGGCGCCGCCACGTTTGTCTGCGATGTGCTCAAGGGTTGCTGCGCGGTCTGGCTGGGCGTGTTCATCGCCTCGGCGCTCGCCCCCGGCGTGGATCCCATGAATGCCAAGGCCCTCGCCGCGTTTTTCGCCGTCTTCGGCCACATTTTCACCTTCTGGCTGCGCTTTCACGGCGGCAAGGGCGTGGCCACCGGTTTTGGCGTATTCCTCGTCATCGCGCCCTGGGCCGCTCTGGCCGCTCTGGGAACCTTCGCGCTCGCCATTGCCATCAGCCGCTACGTCGCCGTGGGATCGATCGTCGGGGCCGCTTCCTTCGCGGTCTATGTCTGGTTCCTCGTCCCCGGCTCGCACACGCGCTTCATCTTCTCCGCCGTGGTGCTCGTCGTCGGCCTCATCATCGCGAAGCACCACTCCAACATCAGCCGCCTGATCCACGGCACGGAATTCAAAATCGGAGCCAAGAACCAGGAATGAGCCGCATCGCCATCTTGGGTTGCGGGGCGTGGGGAACGGCAATCGCGCTCTCGCTCGACCGCCGCGGCGGCCACCAACTTACACTCTGGGCCCACTCGGATGAGCTCGCCCGACAGATCGCCGCGGCAAGGGAGAACACCCAGTTCCTCCCCGGCTTTCCCCTGCCCCCCGGCCTCGCCGTCACCGGCGACTGCGCCGTCCTCGCCCAGGCCGACATCCTCGTCTCCGTCATTCCCTCGGAGTTTCTCCGCTCCACTTTCGGCCGCATCGGCCCGCATCTCCGCAAAGGCCAGATCGTCCTCAGCGCCACAAAAGGCGTGGAAGACCGCACGTTCCTACGCATGACCGAGGTCATCGCCGATTGCCTCGCCGCAACTCCTTCGGTCGCTCCGCCAGCCGCGCAGACGCCGCCAACTCCGCTGCCCCCGCTAGCTCCGCTAACTCCGCTAACTCCGCTGCTTCTGCCCGTCGGCGCGCTCTCCGGCCCCAGTTTCGCCCAGGAGGTCGCTCGAGGACAGCCCACTGCGGTCACCGTGGCCTTTCGCCGGCGCTCGGCCGCTGCGCGCATCCAGCGCGAGTTCTCCTCCGAATCGCTCCGCCTTTACACCACCACCGACGTCACCGGTATCGAGCTGGGCGGCGCGCTCAAGAACGTCATCGCCATCGCCGCCGGCATCGCCGTGGGCGTGGGCCTCGGCTACAACTCCATCGCCGCTCTCATCACCCGCGGCATCGCCGAGATCACGCGCCTCTCCGTGGCCTGCGGCGCGCGCCGCGAAACCCTCGCCGGCCTTTCCGGCGTGGGCGACCTCGTGCTCACCTGCACCGGCTCGCTCAGCCGCAACCGCACCGTCGGCCAGGCGCTCGGCCAAGGCCGCAAGCTGCCCGAGATTCTCTCCTCGCTCGGCGGCAGGGTCGCCGAAGGCGTCCTCACCACCCGCGCCGCTCTCGGCCTCGCCCGCCGTCACTCGATCGAGATGCCCATCACCGAGCAGATGGAGCTCATCCTCGACGAAGGCAAAGACCCCCGCGAAGCCATCCGTGACCTCATGCTCCGCCCCGGCAAGGACGAACAGTAGCGCGCTGAACCGGACACCCGCAGAACAGGCGCGCTGTCATCGTGAGCAGAGTCCCCCTGGACGGACGGATCCGAGGAATCTGCGGGTGCTCGTTCCCCCGTTCCCTTGTCCCTCCATCCCCGCCTTTCTCGTTCCCTACTCCCTGCTGGCTACTCCCTACTTGTGTAGTGTCAACAGGTTGTTCCGATCGAGGCCAGCGCGGCTGATGGGAGTGTTGTTGGCGAGGCTGGCGTGGGGTCTATGCCAGTTGTACAAGTGGATCCAGCAAGGTAGTTCGTTGGC
>JBEKUS010000107.1:0-14589 GCA_049514795.1 Occallatibacter sp. | reverse complement strand
AGCGGCGGTCCGGGGCTCCCGGGGAGGGCTCCGATGTTTACTACTCAGTCAGGGGGGCCTCCTCTTTTGTACGGAACTGCTTTGGTTTCAGGCGGTTGGCACACGAATGGCGCGCCAAGTGGATGATTCCCAAGGACTTATCCGCAGATTCCTCTCAGCAAAGGAGGTAGAAGCCAAAATCAGATTTCCGTGGCCGGTGGTCAGGGATCTCTGGCCCGCTTCTTCCATTGCTGGGTCCATTGTGCGCTGGCAGACAGAAATACTCTGCAATGCGGGCATAGAGAATCTTGCGGGAGGCAAGGCGAGGCTATGTGGCAGAGAAATCAGGGAGTTCAGCGCGCTGAGCACGCGATGACGAGCTTCCGCGGCGGCAGCCGACGCTTGACGCTCCGAGGCGATGGTGAGAAATGCAGGGTAGCCTGCGAACGAATGCGCGCCCAAACGAAAAGGCCCCGCAAGGGGCCTTTTCTGCGCAGAAGGTTGCAGGAACGAAACGCGATTACTCGTCGAGCGAGGGATGGTAGTAGCTCTCCCAGCCCAGGTACCGCGCAGCCTCGTGGATGGCCTTCGACACATCGCTGAAGTTCGCGGCGACGTGGTGCTCGAAGCCCTCGCGGCAGATGTACTTGAGCAGCTTCTGCAGTTCGGGAATCTCGGCCACGCCGGCGCCGCCGAAGGTCTCCAGCGGATCGTCGGTGAAGCGGCCCGGGCCGGTGTAGCCGCGGATGACCCCGCGGCGGTCGTCGGTCGAGTAGCGCGCGAAGCTCATGGCGCCGGACTTCACGCGGCCCACGCAGGTGCCGAACGCGTTGTCCTTGCCCACCGTGCCGGCGATGATCTCCTGGAAGTCCATGCGGGCTTCTTTGAAGAAGTGCTTGGGCAGGTTCGAGCAGTGGAAGCAGACGCACTTGTTGGGATCGCTGCCGTAGTTGTTGTTCCAGTCGAGCAGCGCCGACGGAGTGCCGCTGGCAAGTGCGAGCATATACATGCTCAGCACTCCGGGCACGTCGACTTCGCAGGCCGAGGGAATCAGATTGTTCGACATCATGCTCATGACCGTGCAGGGCACTACGCCGAAAAACTCCTCCATCGAGGTCCAGCACTGCACGGCGCTGATGGTGCAGTTGGTCTGCTTCATCCACCCGTCGATCACCGCACCCAGCTTGGCCATCTTCACCAGCGCGGCGTCGGTGACGCCCTTGGTGCTGACGTAGCTCTTGATCGCCGCCAGCTTCGCCTGCACCGCGTCATCGTTGTCCTTCAGCTGGTTGATGCGGCCGAAGATCTCAGACAGATCGATGGTATCGACGGAGATGCCCGCTGTCTCCAGCAGGCGCTCGGAGTAACGCACCGTGTTAAAGGCCGCGGGACGCGCGCCGATGGCGCCGATCTTGAGGTTCTTCAGGCCCTTCACGATCCGGCAGACCTGCGAGAACCACTCCAGATCGGCCTTGAACTCGGCCGAATCCAGAGCCTCGGTGTGCAGGGTGGTCAGGGAGTAGTTGATGCCGTACTGCATCATGTTGTTGCAACAGCTCATCTTGCCGCAAAAGCTGTCGCGCCTGACAGCGATGGTCATGTTGTCGGAGCGGTCGGGCGTGGCCTGGACCAGCACCGGAACCTTCAGGCCCGAGAGGCGGATGGCGTCGACGATGCCGCGTTCCTCGCCGAAGTTGGGCAGGGTCACGATGATGCCGTCGATCTCATCGGCGTGCTTCTTGAACAGCTCGGCGCATCGCTGCGACTCGGCGTAGGTTTCCACCGCGCCGTACTTCGACTCCTGCGGGCTGAGCACGATGGGCGTCGCCCCCGCGGCTTCCAGTACGGAGATGATTTCTTCCCGGCCCGTCTTGGCCAGATGGTCGGGGAAGAACCCGCGATTGCCCACTACGATTCCAAATGTCATCTTGCGTTGCGCTGCCATATTCCTGCTCCTTTGACTGTTGAACTTTTGATGACCCTGCCCTCCGCCGCGGGAAAATGCCTATTCCCGCGCGCGGCCGGGACGAAACTTGATCACGTAAAACACGCCCAGTGCGGTGAGCAGGCCGCCCCACCACACCGGCGTGTGCAGATTGGTCAACTGCACGCCGGGCGCATAGTTCCCGGTCGCCCACTCGAAGACCCCGTAGCCGAAAATCATGGCGCCGTAGGCAACCAACAGGACGCCGATGAAAAACCAGATCGGAATTCCGGACTTGTGCATACGTCTCTGTTCCTTCCCTCTTCTCTTCGCGCTTGCCGTCCGCGCCGCGATCGAATTCCCTTACCAGAAAACGATGTTGAGCGCAACAAAGATCACGAACACGATGCTCGCCCAGAACCAAGTCCGTTTGTAGAACGGCACCACCTCTTCCACCGGCAGCTTAGTCGCGCCGTAGACCAGGCCGTCCAGTTCCGCCACGGGCCGCGGCTTGGTGAATAGGCTGACAACGATAACCACGATCGCCGTGAACAGAAACGCCCACAGCGCACGAAAGACATTCTCGGCCATCGGTTTGGCGGCATCCGACAGCGCCACGTATCTCAGATTCGCAGGATTGAGGTGGACCCACTCGAACAGGCTGGCCGAAAACACGATGCCGAGCAGCAGTCCGAGAAATCCCGCGAGCCGGGTGGCGCGCTTCCAAAACATGCCGAAAAGAATGACGCCGAGCAGCGGGGCGATAAAGATCGAGAACAGCGCCTGCACATAGTCCATGATGCCGTGTGCGTGTTGCACCAGGTAGCCGGCCCCGATGGAGATGGCCACACCAATGACGATCGACATCCGGCCCACCATGACATAGTGGCTGTCGGAGCCCCGCTTGTTGATGAGCGGCTTGTAGATGTCGTAGGTCCACACGGTGGAGAAAGCGCTCACGTTGCCGGCCATGCCGCTCATAAAGCCGGCAATCAGCGCGGTGATGCCCAGGCCCAGCAGGCCGGGGCCGAGGTAGCGAACCATCATCAGCGGCAACACTTCGTTATAGCTGTGCAAATCCGACTGCGGCCCTTCCTTCTGATCGAGCACATCCTTTTGAACCGCCGGCGAAAGGGAGGTCTGCTTCAACAGCGGGGCACAATCGGGAGACATCGGGACGCAGGCTTTCCATGTGTCCTGGGGCACCAATTGCAAGCGGCTGCCATCGGAATTCTGCAACAGCACCAGTCCCAGCAGGCCGGGCAGAATGACGATGAAGGGAACTGCCATCTTGAAGAACGAGCCGATAATTGGGGCCATGCGCGCGGCGCGCAGGTTGTGCGCGGCCAGCACGCGCTGCACGACGAGAAAGTCGGTGGTCCAGTAGCCAAAGCTGATGGCGAAGCCGAGGCCGAAGACGATGCCAGTCCAGTGGACGCCCATGGGGTTGGCGGCGAAGCTGCCGGTATCGCGCCAGATGTGGAAGTAGCTGTCGGAATGCAGATTGGCGATGATCTTGGTCTTCAGTCCGTCCACGCCGCCGGCCTGAACCATACCCAGAATCGGCACCAGCAGCGCGCCGCCCCAGATGAGCACGAATTGCAGCACCTCGTTGAAGATGGCCGAGCGCAACCCGCCCAGGGCGACGTAGAGCGTAACCGCGACCGCCGAGACCACAATGCTGAAGGTGAGGCTCCAGCCCAGCACCACCTTCATCACCACGGCCATGGCGAACATGTTCACGCCGCTCATCAGGATCATCTCCATGGCGAAGGCGACCGCCGCCACGCGGCTGGCGCCGTCGCCGTAGCGGAGGTTGAGGTAGCCGGGCACCGAGTGCGTCTTCGATACGTAGTAGAACGGCATCATCACCAGGCCCAGGAAAAGCATGGCCGGGATGGCGCCGATCCAGTACCAGTTCACCGCGAGAATGCCGTATTGATAGGCCGAACCCGCCCAGCCCATCAGCTCCAACGAGCCCAGCTTAGCGCTCACAAAGCTCAATCCGGCAATCCATGCCGTCATCTCGCGGCCCGCCATGAAGAACTCTTCGCTGGTGTTGGAGCGGCCCTTCAAATAGAAGCCGATCCACAGCACCATGGCGAAGTACAGGACGATGACAATGACGTCGAGCGTACTCAGACGCGCGAGCGGCCCTGTTACGAAGGCGAGGGTTGCGGGAAGAGAGCCGAAAAGGCCGGCAGAAAGGAAGGTCATGACCCATCCGAACATTGGCATCACCTGCAAGGGCGAGAGCGCATCTCAAAAGAACGCTTTTGGTGGTTCGCCCTTAAGTAAATTGCTTTACTCGAACGGTTGTCAAGTCGCAAGGTCCGCCGCTGCTATGGCAGATTGCCGCGGCGATGCTATCTCCGCGCCAAACACGGAACCGGCGCCTTCCGCCTGACCGGTCTTAGTAAGCGTTTTCAGTGGGAAGTGTATCATACCCTCTCACGCTCTGGTCCGGTGCCTTCGCCGCGATCAACACCTCCGGATTCACACCCTTGAAGTAGAATCAACGCGCAGCTACACCATGATCCGAGCGTGTCGCGAACGCTGGACCGGGCCCTCTCATTGAGCATTCCTTTGAGCACGCAACGCAGGGAGACGATCCTCTCGTGGCCTCGACGGGCTTTTCTCTGGTCAAGTGGTATCTGGACTGCGTAACCGCCCCCGGGGAAGCGGCGATCCTCTATAGCGCACGCATGCGATGGCGCGCGACCCGCCTGGCCTACAGCAGCTTGATCTGGGGCGATGGTGCGACCACGAGAACGTCGTCTTCGATGCGCAGCGCCAGAGTCACACCGGGAGGGCAGTCGATCGCCGTCGATGCGCCTCAGCTCGGTCTCGAGGGGCAATGGACGGCTGCTGCCGCGCCGATTGAACTGACGGTGTACGAGAACGCATCCGGTTCCGTGCTTTGGAATTGCCTGCAGCCCGCGGCGATGGTTCGCTTAACCGTGGGCGGCAGAGAAATGACGGGGTTCGGATACGCCGAGTGCCTGACGTTGACGTTGCCGCCGGGTCAGTTGCCGATGCGGCATTTGAAGTGGGGCCGGTTCGTGTCGGAGAAGGATGCACTCGTCTGGATCGACTGGCAAGGGCCCTACTCCACCAGCATAGCGGTGCACAACGGATCGAAACTGGCGAATCCGTCGATCTCGGACGCGGAGATTTCGTGCGGTGGGATGACGCTTCGCCTCCAGGAGCCTGCTTCGCTTCACTCGGGACGGGTTGGCGAAACGACTTTTCCCGGCGCGCCGGCGCTTGCGAAGGTCTTTCCGAAATCCCTCTTCAACATCGATGAAAGAAAGTGGAGAAGCCGCGGAATCCTGGAGACCCCGAATCACGAGAGCCGGGGATGGGTGATCCACGAAGCCGTCGACTGGAATCTATGATGCGCACGCTCGTCCTCAAAGTCCTGTATGGAATTGTGTTCGTGGTGCTCGTGCCTCTGGCTTTTACGGAGTGGGCGCACGCGACGCGCTTCGCCGTGCTTCCCGCCGCGTTGCACTGCGTCGCCTTTGGGGCGTGCCTGGCAGGCGTGGGGATCGCCGTGATGCTGGCGGCGACGGCGTCGCTTTGGCGGTATGGCGGCGGCCTGCCGATGAACGCCTTCCCACCCCCGCGTTTGGTGGAGCGCGGCGTGTATGGCGTTGTTCCGCATCCGATCTACGGCGGGTTCGTGCTGGCATGCGCGGGCGCGGCGATCGGGTCCGGCTCGGCCAGCGGGCTTTGGCTTGTCACGCCCGCTGCGGCTCTCGGGTGCGCCTCACTGGTGCTCGGCTACGAGTTGCCCGATCTGCGCCGGCGGTTCGCCAAAGTACGCCATTCGTGCTGGCTGCCGCGCGAGACGGGGGAGAAGCCGTCGCTGATCGAACGGTTCCGGATCTACTTTGTTGTGCTGCTGCCGTGGCTGGCGATCTACGAGCTTCTCGGCGCGATGGGCAAACCGGTGGGCGCCGTGAGCACCTACTTGCCCATCGACCTGCGCGTGCCGGTCGTGGAGCAGACCGAGATCCTCTACGCCAGCACATATGTCGTTGTGATCCTCGCGCCGCTGATCCTGCGGTCGCGCGTCGCGCTGCGGCAGTTCGCGTCGCAGGGCCTGACGGCGATGGCCGTCATTTTCCCACTCTATCTGCTGCTGCCCATCTTCGTGCCGACGCGCCCGTTTGTGCCGCTGTCGGCGATCGGCCACTTGCTCGAATGGGAACGAACGCCCTTCTCGGGGATCGCGGCGTTCCCTTCGTTTCACGTCGTGTGGGCGCTGATCGCCGCGTCCGCTCTGAGCAAGGATTCCCGGCGGATGCGATGGCTCTGGTGTGTGTGGGCTTTTCTTGTGTGCTTGAGTTGTCTCACCTCCGGTATGCACTCGATGCTCGACGTCGCGGCTGGCGCGGCGATCTACGTGCTCGTTGCGCGGATCGGCCGCGTGTGGAAGACTGTGCTGCGTGCCGCGGAGCGAATCGCGAATTCATGGAAGGAATGGCGCTTCGGCCCGGTGCGCATCATCAATCACGGCGGATATGCGGCCGCGGCCGTGCTGATCGGGTTGACGATCGTCAACACGCTGCTCGGCCCGCGCGGCGCCGCTGTCACCGTCAGCATCTTTCTCTGCGCGACGGTTGGGGCGCTGCTCTGGGCGCAGTGGGTCGAGGGCTCGCCTTCGCTGCTGCGACCCATGGGATTCTACGGCGGAATGCTGGGCGGAATCGTCGGCGCGATTCCCGCGCTCTTCCTCGGCATCGACGTCTGGGCCGCCCTGGCGGCGCTGTGCATTGCCGCTCCGTGGATTCAGGGCATGGGCAGATTCCGCTGCCTGCTGCAGGGATGTTGCCACGGCCGCGCGACAGAAGATGTACCGGGAATCCGCTACACGCATCCGCGCACGCGAGTGTGCCGCCTCGCGCAACTGGGCGGCGTTCCGATTCACGCCACGCAGCTCTATTCGATTCTGTGGAACGCTCTTGTCGGCCTGGCGCTTCTGCGGCTGCTCGCGGTCCATGCGCCGGAGACGATGATCTGCGGGATCTATCTTCTTCTGTCCGGTGCGGGACGTTTTGTCGAGGAAGCCTACCGCGGCGAGCCGCAGACAATGGCCTTTTGCGGACTTCACATCTACCAGTGGATCGCGGCTCTGGTTTTCGTGGCGGGAGCGGTAATCACTGTCGTGCCCACTCCGCCGATGGCGCTGGCCGCGTCTTTCCGCATGAGCTCAGTGGTGATGGCACTGGGCTGCGCCGCCATTGCGTGGTTCGTATGCGGCATCGATTTCCCGGAGTCGTCGCGGCGATTTGCGCGGCTGACATAGCGCGATCCCGGTGATCGGAAGCCGACCTTCGCGCGGCCGTGTCGGGAACGCGGCCTTAGTCGTTGCCCACTGCGACCTCGTGCAGCCAATTGGGCGCTTTGAGCAGTTCGCGGGGGCGTGAGCCGTCGGCGGCGCCGACCAAGCCGTCGCGCTCCATCATGTCGATGAGATGCGCCGCACGGCCGTAACCGATGCGCAGCCGCCGCTGCAGGAGCGAAGTCGAGGCCTTGCCGAACTCGAAGACCAGCCGCACCGCGTCGTCGAACATCGGATCGTCGTCATCGGAGTCGCCGCCTTCGCTTTCCATCGCGCCGCGTTCGTCCTTGGGCGATTCGAGGAAGCCGTCGACGTACTCGGCCGCGCCCTGCGACTTCCAGAAGTCGACCACGGCCGCCGTCTCCTTTTCGCTCACGTAGGGCGCGTGCAGGCGCATCAGGCGGCTGGTGCCTGGCGGTAGAAAGAGCATGTCGCCCCGGCCGAGCAGCGCTTCGGCGCCGTTGGTGTCGAGGATGGTGCGCGAATCCACCTTGGTGGCCAGGCGGAAGCTGATGCGCGTGGGAATGTTGGCCTTGATGAGGCCGGTGATGACGTCGACGCTGGGCCGCTGCGTGGCCAGGATGAGATGAATGCCCACGGCGCGCGACATCTGCGCCAGCCGCGTCACCGACTCCTCGACGTTGGCGCGGTCGAGCATCATCAGGTCGGCCAGCTCGTCGATGATGATGACCATGTAGGGCAGCGGCTCCTCCTGCTCCTGGGAGTCGAAGAGCGATGGCATCGCGCCCTCGAAGAGCTTGTTGTACTGGTCGATGTGCCGCACGCTGCGGCCGGCCAGCAACCTGAGCCGGCGCTCCATTTCGCGCACCGCGTTGCGCAGCGCGTTGGCGGCCAGCTTGGGCTCGGTGATGATGGGCGTGAACAGATGCGGAATGCCCTCGTACATGCCCAGTTCGACCCGCTTGGGATCGACCAAGATCAACCGCACTTGCTGGGGCGTGGTGCGGTAGAGCAGGCTCATGATCATGGCGTTGATGGCCACGGACTTGCCCGAGCCAGTCGATCCGGCGATCAGGATGTGCGGCATCGAGGCCAGATCGGCGGTCACGATGCGGCCGTTGATGTCCTTGCCCATCGCGAGCGTCAGGCGCGAGCGGGCCTTGGCGAAGGTCTCACTCTCGATCACGTCGCGCAGGTGAATGGTCTCGCGCTCGTGATTGGGCACCTGGATTCCAACCGTGCTCTTGCCCGCCATACGCTCGATAAGGATGCTCTCGGCGCGCATAGCCAGGCACAGGTCGTCGGCCAGTCCCGTGACGCGCGAATACTTCACGCCGGCCTCGGGCTTGAATTCGAAGGTGGTCACCATCGGTCCGGGATTGATCTGCACCACTTGGCCGCGTACGTCGAACTCGGCGCACTTCTCCACCAGAACCTTGGCTTCTTCGCGCAGTTCGTCTTCGCGCACGGACTGCGGGCTCTCACCGGCGCTCAGCAACGTGCTCGACGGCAGCTTGTAGCCGCTCAAGTTCTTGGGCGAGATCGCGACGTTGCGCAGTTCGGCGTCTGCACGGCCATGGATGGCGATCACCTCGGCTGGCTGCGGCTGTCGCGCCTGGGCCGCCGGAGGCAGAGGAGCCGGCTCGGGCTTGGCGGTCAGCCATGGATCGGGCACGGGCTGGACCTCGGCCCGCATCGGCACGGGTGCGGCAAGCGCCGGGGCTGCCGCCGGCACAGGCGTCGGCGCGAGCGCTGCTGCTTCCTGTACGCTGCGATCCCAGATACTCGGTCGCCGCTGCGTGATCGGAATCGGCGCTTCCGCCAGCTCATCCTTCCGCTGCTGCTTGTCCTCACGCTGGTAAGCGGGAATCTCGTCGAACAGGTCCTCGTGCGCCGCGCGCCGCCGGGTGAAGAACGTCAGGAAGCGACTCGGCCAACGGGCGGGTGGCTCGTCTCCCACCTCACTGCCGGTTGCTCCAGCGATCGCCGGGAACGGGACGGGCTGATCGCTCTCGACGTGCAATGCTTCTCGCTGGGCACGCAGTTCCTCGCGCTCCAGGCGGCGTTCGCGCCGCCGGTCGCGCCACTCAGAGAACGCGGCCCAATACCCCGCAAGGCTCTCGCGGAGATCGGCGAAGCGGATGGCCGAGGCGACGTAGAGTCCGGCGGCGGCGAGCACGATGGCCACCAGCCATGCGCCCTGCACGTTCAGATAGGTCACCAGCAGTCCGGAGATTAGCCGCCCGGTCACTCCCTCTGCCGGCACCATGTGCAGCCAGCGCCAGTGCCACGGCAGCAGACCGAAGATGGCGGGCAGGAACACCAGGGTGAGCAGGGCGCCGATCCAGCGCAGGACGGGCGAGCCGCCGGGCCGCGAGCGCATCCACGTCCAGCCCACTCCACCCAGCCAAAACGGCAGTAGGAACGCGGTCAGGCCGAGGGACTGCAGCAGCAGGTCGCTCAGGTATGCGCCGAACAGACCGATCCAGTTGCGGGCCGTGGCGGTGTCCGTGGCCGTGTTCAGCGAGGGATCGGTGGCGTGATAGGTGGCAAGTGAGAGGAAAAGGAGAAGCGAGGCCAGCATCAGCACCACGCCGAGAAACATGTTCATCGGGCGGCTGCGCGTGGGCGCGAGAACAATCCGGATGGGCTTCATGATGAGGGCGGTTCCGCTCGCCGGCTGCCGCGGAGGTCTGGTTGGGCAGGCCGATGAAGCAGGCAAATCGTCCAGAGCATCTTCTATTATCGGCGGCCTCAGGGAGCGATCGGGCCAAAAGGAAGGGCGGGGGAACCAACGGCATCAACCGGCAGATTCGCGCCTCCAGGTCCTATCGGACCACCGTGAAGGCGTAGCGGCGCTGGGGGCCAAAGCGGAAGACGGCGAAGTGGTCGTCCAGAGATGCGGCGCGCTCGATGCCCAACCGGCGCATCACGGCAAAACTGGTGCAATCGACGATCGAAAAACCCTGATCCCGCCACGCCTGCCCGATCTGCCACGCGGCTTCCAGATTCGCCGGACCCACGGTTTCAATGGCAACGGCTCCTTCGCGCAGATGTCCCCAGAACCGTTCGGCAACGTCACGCCCCAACCTGCGGCTTAGAAGCGTCCATGTTTCTACCAAAACATGGTCGCTGATCACCAGAGGCTCGCCCGATTTGAGAATCTCCTTCGCGCGCTCGTTGCCACGGTCAGAGGAATCCACTGCCGCGTACAAGATCGACGTGTCCACAAAGAGGCTCATCGGGGAAAAGGTCCGTCCTCCTGCTGAGGCTTCCCTCGTGGCCGAGAGGCGGCTTCAAAATCAAACGCTTCCTCGACCATCGAATGCTTCTCTTTGGCGATGTCCGAGCCGCCGGAGCTGGCGAGGTCGAAGATCGACTCGATCCCGGCAACCGTTTTCGGATGAGACAGATCCCGTACGACCAGGCCGCGAATATAAGCGGCGAATGAGACCCCGAGGTCGCTGGCGCGCTGACGGGCGCGGCGCTGAAACTCCGGTTCGAGGGTAATCTGCGCTCGTGCCATCATGATGGCATCATCATAGCATACTTGCCGAGACGACCCGAAGCCGACAGACGGACCTTCCCCATCCGGCACGCTTGAAAAGCGGCTCGCATGCCACTTGATCTGTATAGGAATCAGCCTTCGCTCCGCCCCTTGAGCGCCAACTTCAGGCGCCGCGCCAGCCGCGAAGCCGGGCTGTGCACGAGCGCCTTGGCCCGTAGTGCGAGAAACGGGCCCCACGAGCCTCGCCCGGAGCGAAGCTGCAGAACTCCCAGTCCCCACTGGTAGCGAATCCAGAAGAACCGGTACTCGCCGGGGTGCAACGCGAGAAAGTCCTCGATCGCGGTCAGAACGCCGTTCCGCGGACCGCCTTCGTGCGTCGCGTTCATCAGAAAGCCGTTCCAGCCGCCGGATTCCACCAGGGCGCTTTGGCCGCGCGCGATGCCTTTCTGCGCGAATTCGTGCCGGAACTCCACTGGAATCGTGTCGGGCTGGTAGTAGAGGTCGCGCCGCCCATAGGGCCAGCCCACGTCGTGGAGGAAGACGAATCCGCCCGGCCGCAGCAGGCCGCGCTCATGGATCAGGCGCAGCTCGTTGAAGACCGTGTACCAGTTGTGGTCGCCATCGATGAGGATTGAAT
Organism: Occallatibacter sp.; assembly: GCA_049514795.1. Lineage (GTDB taxonomy): Bacteria > Acidobacteriota > Terriglobia > Terriglobales > Acidobacteriaceae > Telmatobacter. Next base: position 3,230 of record JBEKUS010000107.1, on the reverse strand, counting down.
CGAACGCCGTGCCCTGTTCGATCGGCCCGCCAACCGCCAGAGCGTCCAGGCTGTTGCTCCCGACGACACGGACCCGGGAGTCGCCGGAGTATTTCGCCCTAAGGTCCTCGTCGATGCAAGGATCGATGATCGTGTGGCTTTTGGTCTTAAGCTTCAGTAGATAATCCGTGCTGGTCCCGGTCCGGGCGCCAATCTCGCACACGGAACTCCATCCGCACCATCGGGCTATCGGAGCAATGTAATGGCGGACGAAGGTTCGCATCGTGCCTCTGCTTGCGGGGTTAGCCGGCGATCCACTTCGCGCCCCAGATCAGCAGCGCGCCGCCCAGCAGAATGCGGTAGATGGCGAACATCGTGAAGCCGTGCTTCCGCACCCAGAAGAGAAACCACTCCACTACGCCAAGCGCCACGATGAACGAAACGACGGTTCCGACGATGAGCACTCCCCAGCGCTGCGGGTTCATGGTCACGTGCGCAACGGCCGCTCCCGCCGCGTCCGCCGCCTTGGAGTGATGAACCTCCTTGTAGAGATCCCAGCCGGTGGCGGCGATCATGGTGGGAATGGAGAGCAGGAAGCTGAACTCAAGCGCCGCCGGCCGGCCGAGCCCGGCGATCTGACCTGCCGCGATGGTCGACATGGAGCGCGAGGTGCCGGGGAAGACGGCCGATAACGTCTGGCACACGCCGATCCAGATCGCCTGCGACAGCGACATCTCTTCCACGTGGTTTGTCGCGGATTCGCGCCGGCCCGCCCAAATGTCGACGATCCACATGACAACGCCGCCGATCAACAGCGCCAGCGCCATGGTCTTCAGGCTGCCGAGGTTCTTCTCGCTCCACTTGCGCAGCGCCAGCGAGAGAACCGACGTGAACGCGAAGGCGATCAGCGTAAGCGAAATCGGGTGGTTGAGCCAGTTGCGGTCGCCGTTGTCTCCCTTGGGGAAGGTGCGGAGAAAGTTGACGATCCGCTCCAGGAAGAGGACGCACAGCGCCAGGATGGCGCCCACCTGGATCACGATCGTATACATCTGCCAGTACGCGGCGTCCTGCAGGCACGCCGCGTTGCCGGCCAAGCAGGACGATTCGCCCAGCGGAAGTTTCATCAGTGCTTCGGCAATGCGCAGATGCGCCGTCGAGCTCACCGGCAGAAACTCGGTCAGACCCTCGACGATTCCCAAAAGAATGGAAAGAATGTACGGGCTCAAGAAGCCTCCTGTTTGCTTTTCTGCTGCGCCTGCTGGAGCATCCGGGAGCCCCTTGCGAGCCGCTCACTGCCGCTCGTTGCCGTAGACCGGAACCCCTTCATCCAATTTGTACACTAGCGCCCCCGCTTCCCGCGCGTAGTCGGAGTCGGCAAAGCGCGCCTTGAGCTGCGCGGCCGCATTGCGCGCCTTGTTGTGGGCATCGTTGCTCCGGTGGTCGTCGCCGCCGCCGGCGAACATGTCGGTAAGTACGGCGAAGCGGCACACCGCCTCGTACAGAGCGCGCGCGGTGCGCGGCCCGTCGGGGTACTCGTCCGCATACTTCAGGTAGACTCCGGCCTCTTTCTCCGGGCACTTCTCCGAGCCTTGCCAGTCGCCGCAGAGCTTGTTGTCGATCAGGTCGAAGGCCGCCAGCGCCGCCCAGCGCGTTCGCGGATAGTACTTGATCACCTTCTTCAAGCCGTCCTCGTCCATGAGCTGGCGAAAGACCGAATCCCTTTCATGGGCCGATGGCAACGACGCAGCGTCGGCCTTCTGCACCTGCCAACGGATGTCGGCGGCGCGCCACGCGGCTTCCGGCGCCAACGGCGAGTTCGCGAACATCTCGATTACCCGCCGATAGAGCAGGCGCGCGCTCTCGGCCGCGTTGACGGGGCCGCGCGGATTGGAGGCCAGCGCCTCCTGCATGGCCGCCGCACCCATCAGGATCTGGTCACCGTTCGCGGTGGACTCCTGCACGACCCCCTTGGCCTCCATCCAGCCGGAGATGGGCGGCGGCGTCTCGTCTTCGCCGACCATCGGCGTATCCCGTTCTTCGTGCTGCTCCTCGATGTCGGTGTTGGCATAGACGCGCAACCATGTGCCGCTCTTCTCGGCGACCACCATCTCGCGCCCAATCTGGACCTTGTCGACCCTCTGCGAGTGGGCATCGGGCGAGATGTAGAGCGGCGTAATGCGCAGGACCGTGGCGCGCGGGCCGGCCATCGGCTTGACGAGTTGCGGCGGCTTCTTGTCGGCGCGGCCGGCAAGAGCGGCAACCACCAGGACGAGCCCGACGGCGCAGGCCCGAACTCCGGAAATCCAAAGGTGCTTCACATCGAGAATCATAGTGGAACGACGTTACTCCGCGGTTTCCGTAAGCACCGCGGCGAGCAGCGCCGGATCAACGTTCCCGCCGCTCACCACGGCCGCGGCCTTGCGGTACGCAGGCAACTGGTCCGCGTGGAAAAGCAACCCGGCCGTCGCCACAGCCCCGCTGGGCTCGGGAACCAGCCGCGTGGCCGCGACGATCGCTCGCATGGCGGCACGGATCTCGGCCTCCGTCACCGTGACCATGCCGTCCACGAAGGCCTGGATGTGGGCGAAGTTGCGCACGCCAACGCTCTGCGTGCGCAGGCCGTCGGCAATCGTCCGGCTCACCATCTCCGCCGGCCAGGTCACGATCTTCCCTGTGCGAAAGCTCTCTGCCGTGTCGCCGGCCAGCTCCGGCTCGATGCCGAAGACCTTCGTTTGTGGGCGCAACTGCTTCACCGCGGCGGCGACTCCGCCCAGCAGCCCGCCGCCCGAAACCGGCGCCACAACCAGGTCCACATCGGGCAGATCGCCGACAATCTCCAGCCCGCACGTTCCCTGCCCCGCAATGATCTGCTCGTCGTCGTAGGGAGGAATGACAACGTAGCCGTGTTCACGCACCAGTTTTTCGGCCACGGCCAGCCTCTCGCTCGATGCCACTCCGACGTCAACGATCTCGGCGCCCAGGGCCAGCGTCGCCGCGCGCTTGATCGCCGGCGCGTTCTTGGGCATCACGATCGTCGCCTTGGCGCCCACCTCGCGCGCCGCATAAGCCACGCCCTGGGCATGGTTCCCGCTCGAATACGTGATGACCCCGCGTGCGATCTGTTCGGGAGTCAACTGGAGGATCTTGTTCGAGGCGCCGCGAATCTTGAACGCGCCGATGGGTTGCAGGCTCTCCGCCTTGAGCCAAATCTCCCTTCCTGTTCCATGGCCGGAGATGCCCGGAAACGCCGC
>JBEKUS010000106.1:0-14658 GCA_049514795.1 Occallatibacter sp. | reverse complement strand
GCAGCGACTGATTCACATCGTCTGCAAGAAAGCTCTTGCCCATAGCCAGCATCGTAAACTCAGACGCCAGCTCCAATCTTGAATTTAACCGCCGAAGGAATCTATCTCCGACACACTCCTAGCGTGGAACAGCTTTCTGTTGCGCCTCGCGCGAAACGGCATGCTCCGGGCGAAGACTCGCCGCCTTCTCTTCTCGCAGCGCCTTGAATGCGCGGTAGACGAACCAGCCCAAGTACCAGCCATCGATGAATTTATAGGGTGTTTCACCGGTCGAGTAGTGGCCGCAGGGCAGCACGTGTACCTCGTGGTTCAGAGGGGATCGGCGGGCGGCCTCGACGACCTTTAAGGAGTACTCAAGGGGGAAGGTGAGGTCGTATCTGGCGTAGACGAAGAGGGCGCGCTTCAATGGCCCACCGGCCTGCTCGCTGACGAATCTCGAGTAGAAGCTGACGGGGCTGATCGCGGCCCAGAGCGCACGCAGACGGTCCTGCGTGAGGCCTGCCGCTTCCACCCCCTCGCGGATATGACGCGTGCTCTGCCCGGCCCAGACCACGTCGCCAAAGGCCGTGGACGCGTGGTTGAAGGCGTTCACGCGCAGGCGCGGATCGTGCGCGCTGGCCAGGTAGGCATAGCAGGAACCAAGGCTTGTGCCGAGCACGCCGAAGTGCTCGTAGCCCTGCTCCTCGAGCCAGTCGAGGCAGCAGCGGATGTCGACCACCGCCTGGCGGCAGGCCGAAAGCGTCCGGCCGATATTGGCGCTCACGGCGTAGTCGGCGCGCTCGAGTTCGATCGGCCGGCGAATGTCGTGATAGGGCTTGGAGAGCCGCAGCGCCGAGACGCCCATGCGGTTGAAGATCGCGCACAGCGAGTTGTGGCTGAAACCATCGGCGTTCCATTGCGGCAGGACGACGATGGCCTGCTTGGGCCGCGCGGGATCCTTGTGCTCCGGCGCCGGGTACCAGCGCGCGTTGACCAGGTCGTTCTCGGGGTACGGCGTCCGTTCCGGCGAGGTGAAGCGCAGATATTGCGCCTTGGCCAGCTTGCCTTCGGCCGCTTGTTGCTTCAGTTCCGCGTCCTTGGCGAGCGTCTCCGGACGGACATTCGTAGGGTAGAGCTCCGGAAAGCGCTCTTCGAGGCGATAGTCGGTGGGGCGCTTGTAGCCGAAGTAGACGTCGCTTTTGCGGACGAGAAGCTCGTTGATGCGCACCATGGCGGCCTCGGCGGCGGCATCATCACGCACAACATCGGGATCAGGCGCCACGGCGCTGAAGCCGTGCTCCTCAAGAAAGGGGACGATCCACTCGAAGCCCCACTCCAGCGGGCGTATGATGCGATTCTCGTCGCGCGTTGCGAGCCGGGTTTCCCACGCGTACATCCTGCGCGCGTACCAATCCGTGAACATGGGTATACGTCAAGTTTATCAGCGCGCGCGGCGCAGGAATCCCGGCGTCCTGGCCTTTGAATGCAGTGACTTGTTCCTAGACTGCTCTTCCCGCGCGCGCCCTGGCAACCTGCGCCGCGACGAGCCACGCAGCGCTCAGCACCGCGATGAGCGCGATGATGCCCTGCGAGACGACGCAATATAGACACCAGACCTGGAGGACATCCTTCTCGATCAGCGAGAGATGCAGCGCGAAGCCGAACCCCCCGAGAGCCGCGGCGAGAAGCAGGATGCGCCGCCGCGCCAGTGCCAATGCGCCCATCAGGAGGTAGCCTGCGATGCCGATAGCCGCGACCGGCACACCGCAGACAACCGAAAACGAGCTGTGGTTGACGATGCCGCAGTCCCAGCGGTCGTTGATGGAGCAAGGCTCGGTAGCCGTGGAGTAATGGGTCTGGAGGGCGAGCGCGGCAACAATGACCCCGGCGAGGGACAGAACAGCAAGAAGGTAGCGCATGGCGTCCTGGAACAATCGGAAGTTGAATCTTCGATGCCTTTTTAGACGGCGGCTTGGTGGATTTGTTTCGCTGCTCCGCTGCCTGCGGTACGCCGGGCAGCATGGTGGCGCTGTAGGATGAAGCCATGAATCAGCCGGACAGCGCCGGACAGTTGCGGGCCGACCGGCAGGATTTGCACCGCGCCGGACGCATCGCGTTCTTTGGCGGCAGCTTCGATCCGCCGCACTCCGGCCATCTGGCTGTGGCGGGGGCCGCCCGTGCGGCGTTCCGACTGGATAGCGTGCTGTTTGCGCCGGTGGGCGCGCAGCCATTGAAGCCTGAAGGCCCGACGGCAAGCTTCGAGGACCGGTTGGCCATGACAAGGCTGGCCATCGACGGCGAGACGGGGTTCGCAGTGTCGCTTGCCGACGCACCCAAGCTCTCCGCCGCGTGCGGCTCTACGCCCAACTACACCATCGATACGCTCCTGGGCCTGCGCGCAGGCCTCGATCCAGGCGCCGTGCTCTATTGTCTGATGGGCGCCGACGCGTTCTTCGGGCTGCGCGGCTGGCGCCGGGCCGCCGAGATTCCGTTTGTGGCGCAGTTAGTTGTGGCCTCGCGGCCGGGGCTACCGTTGGAGGGGCTGAATGCCGCGCTGCCGGAAGGGCTGGCGCTGGACCGCGATCCGAAAGGCGACCGAATCGAGGCCGGCGTCGAGGTCCGCGCGTTCTCGATCGTGAACTCTGCTGGCGAGCGCGCGCCCTTCTTCGCGTTGCCGGGGCTGGACGTGCCGATCAGCGCGTCGGGAATTCGCGAAAGGATCCGCAGCACCACATCCGCACAGCGCCAAGCCGAGTACGGCGGCGCCGAGGCGGAGCAGGCGCTGCTTCCCGCGGCAGTGGCAGAGTACATCCGGGCACACGGCCTTTATCGGTGACGAACCTGAAACACGGCGGGCTTCGTCTTCTTGCCGGCGCTTGTTACCTGTTCGCATTCCCGCGGCTTGCCCTTTTGCGAATCGGCAAGCTACGATGAGCGTGGAGAAGCTTCCCACCGCATGAAGATATCGACGGCGCAGAAACAGACGCGCATCCTGGTGCAGGCCGCAGCCGCGGTTTGCGAAGAGAAGAAAGGCCAGCACACCCGCATTCTCGAGCTGGATCCGGTCGACTCGGGACTCAGCGACTTCTTTCTTGTCACATCGGCCACGAACGACCGGCAGGCGATCGCCATCGCCGACGAGATCGAGCTCCGCCTCAAGCGCGGCTTCGGCATCCTTCCTCACTCCGTTGAGGGCCGCCGCAACGGCGAGTGGATTCTGCTGGACTATGTGGACTTTGTGATTCACGTCTTTCTAGCCGAGCGGCGCGCGTTCTACGACATCGAGCGGCTGCGCAAGTCGGCACGCCCGCTGAGCCCCGCCGAGTTCGACGCCGAGCTGAAGGCCGCGCTCGCGGAAAAGACACGCGCCGTGCGCAGGAAGGCCGCGGTAAAGCTTGGCAAAGCTCCGAAGAGATCGACGGTGCAGCCGGCGCCAGGAAGGAAGTCTCCGGCGGCCCGGAAGGCTGCAGGCAAGACGAAAACGCGCGCAAAGAGACCGGCAAGCAAGAAGCACTGATTGGACGCCCACCCGGCGCATCGGCTGAGGCGCGAGAACAGAACGTCAGACAAAGAAGGAAGGGCGCCCAGGAGGGCGCCCTTCGTCTGTGCACAGGGGCACGATTAGAAGGTAACGGACAGCTTGGCCTGGATGAGCCTCGGCGCCGCATCGCCGCCCAGAAATGCGCCCAGAATCGAGGTGGGCGTATTGGCCTGGGTGTAGATGATGCCATCGCTGGATCCGTCATTCACATCAGAATAGGGGAGCTGGAAGTTCGGGTGGTTGAACAGGTTGAAGAACTGCGCGCCAATCTTGAACTTCGCCGACTCCAATTTGGGAACTGTGAAGCCCTTGATCAGGTCCAGGTCAAAGTCCGTGAAGTTCGGCCCGAAGAGCTGATTGCGGCGTTGCTGGCCGAAATTGGTGGAGTTGGTAAAGTGCGAGGCAAAGTCGCATGGAGTGACGGTGTGATTTCCGCCGCCGCAATGGTGGTTAAAGTTGTTGTCGATTTGCTTGGCAAGCGGAGCGTTTCCATAAACAACCTGGCCTGTACCATCCGTGACTGAGAACGGATAGCCGCTGTTGTGGAAGATGGTTCCGGCCACTTCCCAGTTGTCGACCAGGGCCCGTGGTCCAACTGTGTGTGGAATCTCCAGAGCGTAATTCGCACTCATGTAGTGGCGAGTATCGTAGTCGGCATTGCCGTAGTTCTGCCTCAGGTTATAGGGGTTGATCTGGCCGTTGCCATTCAGGCCGAAGGCGTCGAAGCCGCCATTCGAGGTGGTGTCGAGCGCGTGGCCGTACACATAGTTGAACTGAAGCGTAACCCAGTTGATGCGGCTGGTGATCACGCCCTGCACGCCGTGGAAGTTCGACCAGGAGCCGTTATAGAACTGCGTGGTATTTCCCAGAGCGGCATTGGGCCGGGCCGTCGGCAGCGAAGAGTTGGATCCCGGAACGCCCGAAATCGGCGACCAGTAGGCATTCGGCGCATACGAAACCGGCTGGTGGTAGGAGCGGTTGCCGATGTAGGTCACGGCGAGGGTGGTGTTCCGGACGATCTGGTGCTCGATCGCCAGGCTCCACTCCTCGTAGGTGGGCAGTTTCACATTGTGCGCCACGGCGGTCACCGTCGGACGGGTGAAGACCCCGCTTGTTGCGCAGTAAATGCTGAGCGAGTCCGGGCAGGTCCCAGCGGCGTTCCTGTAGTAGCCGCCCTTCGAGAAGAGGTTCTGAAGGGCCGTGTTCGAGACCGACGCCTGGTAATGGCCGCCGGAGTTCGAAGTGGTATCCATCGTGATGAGGTTGCCATAGGCGGCGCCGAGAACCGTGAAGCGGTCGACGTTGGGCACGTTGGCGATGAGGTCGCCCATGATCTGCGCCGGGAAGTAGTCGTTGAACATTCCGAATCCGCCGCGGACCGTGGTCTTGGAGTTGGCGCCAAAGGGCAGGTAGGCAAAGCCGAAGCGCGGCTGGTAGCCAATCTCCTGCTCGTTGAAGAAGGCCTTCTGTTGTCCAGAGGCAAAGATGGTGTTATACGGAGTTTGTCTCGCGGTCGGCAGCGACGCGAAGTCCTGCGAGAAGTTTGACACGCAGCTGGTGCGGCAAATGGGGTTTGAGTCGTGCTCGAAACGCATTCCGACGGTGAGGGTCAGATTGGGGACCGGCTTCCACTGATCCTGCACGTAAAAGCCCTCGACGTAGAGAGCCACAGGCTCGGAAAGCCGCTGGGGGAAGCGCTCCGCCCACTCGTCGGAGTAGCCGGCCGCGAAGTCGCCCTGGTCCAGGACGAAATTCTCACCGCCGCCGAAATTGATGTTGTGCTCGCTGGTGGTGAAATCAGAAAGATCGTCGCGGCGGAAGGCGTAGCCGAATTTGACGGTGTGCTTGCCCTTGATCCAGGTCACGTCATCGCCGAACTGGTAGCCCGTGACGTTGCGGCCCTGCGGGAACGCGTAATCGAGGCCGCCGACCCAGTCGCTTGACGAAAACGTGAGATCCCAGTCGCCGCTTCCCGTGGCAAAGCCTTCAGGAATCAGGACGAAGGGAATGGTGCTTGCGCCAAGCTTCTTCCCGTTGGTGTTCTGGAAGATTGCGCTGTAGTAACTGGCCGCGACCAAGAGCTGGTTGGCGAGGTGAGGCGAGAAGGAGTGGGTCTCGCTCAACTGGCCTTCGTACGAAGGCTGCGGGCTTTCCGCGTCGAAGATCGGATCGAGGAAGTTGGTGGCCGTCGGCTGAACGCCGTGATCGACCTTCGTGTGGAAGAACAGGTGATCGCCCTTCGGGAGGTTGAAGTCCACGCGATCCGTGATGATCCATTCGCGCCCGAAGTTGGTCGTCTGGCCGTTGAAGATCCAGCTCTGGGGATCGTTGGGGTCCACTTTGCCGGAGGTGAAGTTCCGCGCGTTGTTGTAGTAGGAGAACATCTTCTGGTAGAGGGCCGCCTCGCTGGAATTGCCGTTGTCCGCAAGGTTTCCATAGGGTGCATACGTGGCGCTGTCAGCCAAGGTGCCCGCACCGGCAAGAATGGCAGCTTGGTAATTCGGGCTGGGCGCGTATACCGGGAGGCGCACCGGGATAATGACCCGAAGGCCTTCGGTGTCGACGAAACCGAAGATCTTATCCTTCTTGATCGGGCCGCCGACCGCAGCCGCCCACTCGTTGGCGTTGTCGAAGTTGCGGGGCGAGCCGGCCTGCTTGTTGAAGTAGTCGTTGGCATTCAGTGCACGGCCATTCCACCAGTAGGTCAGGTTGCCGTGATACTTGGGACCGCCGGAGCGGGAGATCTCGTTCACCTGCGCGCCGCCCAGGCCACCGAACGCCGCATCGTAACTATTGGTGGTCACCGTCACGGTGTCAACGTCGTTGTTGCCCAGCAGCAGGTTGGTCGCGCCGGAGTTATTCAGGTTCAGATACGGATCGCCTTCATAACCGCCGTTGACGGTGAAGGTATTCGACGTGGCGGGAAGACCGTCGATGGCGAAGTTACCGTAGCCGCCCTGAGTGTTCATCACGGCGCCCGGCGTGGTCTGAGCGACAAAGGTCAGGTCGTTGCCGGGGTTGGGCAGGTTCTGCATTTGAGCCAGATCGAAGCTGGTGGAAATCTGCGCATTGTCGACGTCGAGAGTCTGAATCTCGCCGCCCGAGACTTCAACCGTGGTCGAGGCCTTGCCGATGGAGAGCTTGATATTCACAGTAGAGATCGTGCCCGCGGAGACGGTCGCGTTGGTCGCGGCGGTCTCGAACCCGGCTGCCGCGACTGTCACTTTGTAACTGCCCGGCGCTAGCAGCGGTACACGGAACCCGCCCGTACCGTCGCTCTTCACGACCTTTGCCTGCCCCGTTGCGGCGCTGGTGACCGTGACGGTGGCGTTGGGCAGGGCGGCGCCGGAAGCATCTGTTACGGTTCCCGTGACGTCACCAGAGATATTCGACTGGGCGTGGATAGCCGGTGCGGTGAGGCTTGCCATCAAGCAAGTGACCGCCATTAGACTGAACGCCAAGGCCAATACATGCAGCCGAGAATTACGCATCGTTACTCCTCCAAATTCGGTCTGTGTGAATTCGTTGGGCCATTTTCCGCTCCCTGACCCGAAATAAGAATGCCGACACAAGAAAAAGCTGGTCCTAGTCCTTGATTAGCGAATAGGGGACGGATTCAGGTACCTGTAGAGCACGAAGCTTGCCATTCTCAAGAGACCGGCGATTGTGCTGACTACTCATAGAAACTAAATGAGTTAATTAACGGCAATTCACATCGTCAAGGGGATACGTATACGGATTTCCATACAACTTCATGGTGATATACCCAAAACTGTACGCAGCGATCGATTCTTGCCTCGTTTTGACGCTCCCGAGGCCAAGGCCGGACGCCGACGTCCTCCTGTATTCTGCTCTGCATGCAGGTGACGCTGGCCCACATCGGCTCCCAGGGACGATCGTACGACGCGTACGAAGAACCTGTCCGCGACTATCTCAAACGCTGCGCTGGAGTTATGCGCTGCACGGCAGAGGCCTTCCGCAACGAGAAGGCGCTGTTTGAGTGGCTGGACCGGCAACGTGGCCGGACACAGACGGTGCTTTTGCTGCTGGATGGGCGGGGGCGGCAGATGTCCTCCGAGGGTTTGGCGGAGTGGCTGGGTGCGCGGCGCGACGAAGGGGCACAGCATGTTGTCTTCGCCGTCGGCCCGGCGGACGGGTGGTCGGAGGAGGCGCGCGCCGAGGGCAAGCGTAGGGGGGGATTGCTATCGCTGGGGCCCATGACGCTGGCGCACCAGCTTGCGCGCCTGGTGGCCGCCGAGCAGATCTACCGGGCATGTACAATTCTCACGGGTCACCCGTATCACAGGGGGAACGGTCAGGCGGCCGTTCGTGGTTCTTAGCTCGCCGTTCCGGGTGAGCCGGCTGCGGGGCCGTCGTCTGACGGACAGTGTCCGCCAATCACGATGAACTGCGCACGATGAACTCCGACACAACATTCCGGCGAGGCCTGATCCTCATCAACACCGGTCCCGGCAAGGGCAAGACCACCGCCGCGCTGGGCACGGCCTTGCGCGCCGTGGGCTGCGGCATGAAGGTGCTCGTTCTGCAGTTCATCAAGGGCTCCTGGCACTACGGCGAGCTGGACGCCGTGGAGGCCTTCGGGTCGAACTTCGTGATCCGGCAGATGGGCCGCGGCTTCGTGAAGGTCGGCGGCGCGGAAACCGATCCCGAAGACGTTCGCCTGGTGCAGGAAGCCTGGTCCGAAGCGCGCGCGGCAATCGACTCCGGCGAGTGGGACCTCGTTGTGCTGGACGAGATCAACTACGCGATCAGCTATAAGATGCTCGACCCGGCGGTGGTGGCCGAAGCGTTGCGCGCCAAGCCGGAGATGGTGCACGTGATCCTGACCGGGCGCAACGCGCATCCTCTGCTTGTGGAGCTGGCCGATACTGTCACCGAGATGCGCGAGGTGAAGCATGCCTACCAGAAAGGCATCCAGGCGCAGCGTGGAATCGAATATTGACCGGCGCGGAATCGAGTCCTGAGAGACGAAGGGGCAGCTTATGCCGGGCGCCGCACACTATCGACGGCGAGGATGCATACCTGAGAGTCGGACCGGCCGCGCCGCCGATCGCAAACGGCTGACCGCTGTTTCGCGGGCGCTCCAGTTACAATGAGGTTCGATATGTCGTGGTTCAAGCGCGAGGACGGACAGCAGAACGGCGCGGCCGCGCCAAGCCCCGCAAACGGCTCCGATGCCGCCGCGGCCCCGGCCGCGAAGAGCGTTCGCACCGAGGGCTTGTGGGTGAAGTGCCCCAGCTGCCGGCAGCCTCTTTACAAGGCGGACCTCGCCGCCAATCATCAGGTCTGTCCCAAGTGCCAGTACCACTTCAAGCTCGGCGCGCGCGATCGCATCGCGATGCTGCTCGAGCCGGGCTATCAACTGGTCGATACCGGCTTGCGCTCTACCGACCCGCTCACCTTCACCGACGTGAAGCCCTACAAGCAGCGGCTGCGCAAGGCGCAGGAGGAGACCGGCCTGGACGACGCCGTTCTGAATGCCCTAGGGCAGCTCGGGCCGCACAACGTCGTGCTCAGCGTCATGGAGTACAGCTTCATCGGCGGCTCAATGGGCGCCGTCGTCGGCGAAGTGGTTGCTCGCGCCGTGGACCGCGCGCGGCTTAACCGCAAGCCACTGATCGTCGTCGCGGCCTCGGGCGGAGCACGCATGATGGAAGGCGTGGTGAGCCTGATGCAGATGGCGAAGATCTCCACTGCGCTCGGCCAGCTCGACGACGCGCGCGTGCCGTACATCTGCATTCTCACGGACCCCACGACCGGCGGCGTCACCGCGAGCTTCGCCATGCTCGGCGACCTGAACATCGCAGAGCCCGGCGCGCTGATCGGCTTCGCCGGGCCGCGCGTCATCGAGCAGACGATCCGGCAGAAGCTGCCCGATGGATTCCAGCGCTCCGAGTTCCTGCTCGAAAAGGGATTTCTCGACGCGGTGGTGCACCGCAAGGATCTGAAGGCCTACCTGATCCGCGCCCTCGACTTCCTCAAAGCGCCGGCCGTCGCGTGACGGGTTTCCGACAACTCCCCGCACTTCGAACAAGACCGACCAGAGTCGAAGCACGTCTGTCGTAGATCAGCTCGCGAAGCGAATTTGCACGGTCAGTTCCAGCGCATTTTCGCGCTCAATCGGTTTTGCACCAATAACGCTAATATCTTCAGGACTAATCGCTCTGAAAAACGGGAAGACTCCCTGCTCGCCTGGTTGGTTCTCTTTTCGCGGCTCTTGGATGTGCTCATCGTCAAATTCAATGTATGGAAACTTGAATCCGAACAGATGATGCGAGGATTTCAACACCTCGAAGCTCGGAAGCGCTTTCTTGTTTCTGCAGTTGTAGAGCGCGGCACGGCAGACGCTCAAATCCTTGGCAACAGAATCGATTGATCTGTCGGGTCCGGCCACCAATGCATCCAACTGCTCGGCAAACCTTTCCATCACCTCTTTCTCGGCTGTGGTGAATATCCGAGGCTTTCTGCCGCGCTTTTTTCCAGAGGGCATAGGTCAAAAAGTATAACAAAATCTATTTAAATAGACCATTTTTCTATTAAAATAGAATTTAGGCGATGGGGTACCCAATGTTGCAGCAGACGTTCATCCATATCCCTGGAATTGGCAGGGAGACCGAACGGGAAATGTGGATGAGTGGCATCCGCAACTGGGATGACGCAGATCGCTTCGAGAAGCGATTTGGATACCTTGGCCCTCGCCTCCAGCAAAAACTCGACGACTACATCCCTCGGTCACGCGACGCGGTCAAGAACAGAGACGCGGGATTCTTTCAGCGCCTGTGCGAGATGGGCGAGGCGTGGCGGGTCTTTCCTGAATTCTCGGACCAGTGCGTTTATCTGGACATTGAGACGACGGGGCTTTCCACCGTGTTCGACTCGGTAACGGTAGTCGGTCTCTACGATGGGAGGCGGTACGACGTCTTCATTCAAGGCAGCAACCTCGACGAGCTAGAAAAAGCGCTCCAGAAATACTCCGTTGTCGTCACGTTTAACGGTGCCGGATTCGATTTGCGCTTCCTCCGTTCTGCTTTTCCTGGAATTAAGCTCCCGCCGATCCATATTGATCTCCGGTGGGTCTGCAGGAGGCTTGGGTATCGCGGTGGTCTAAAGGAGATTGAAGCGCAGTTCGGTCTTCGCCGGAGTGCCAAAATTTCTGCCGTCAACGGGTACGACGCAACTGTGCTTTGGGCAAAATATCTTCGTGGGGACACAGCGGCGTTCGATCAACTGATCGAATACAACACGGCCGACGTGGTCCACCTGAAGGCGCTGATGGAGATCTGCTACGACCGCCTTTCTCAGCAGACAGCGGATTTCCTCAAGGGATCGATTGCGCCAATATTTACGGGCGTCGCCGAAATCCCTACGGGGGCGAGGCTAAGTACGACAAGGAGACGCAGAATTCAGCCGACGGGAAGCGAAATCGTCTCCAACCTCGTTACGCGGGTCGGGCAGGACACTGGACCGCGTGTCGTGGGAATCGATCTTACGGGGAGCGAGCGCCGCGCGACTGGTTGGGCGCTCTTGGATCGCCGCGATGCTTCGACACTTTCCCTGCGGACAGATGAGGAGATTATTCGAGAAACGGTCGAAGCGAAGCCGGATATTGTTTCGATCGATTCACCGCTCTCATTGCCTGAGGGCGTGACGGATTGCAACTCTATCGGGGATTCTCCGATCTATCGGAAATGTGAGCTCGCCCTCAAGCGGATGGGGATCTCGGTGTTTTGGTGCCTTCTGCCAACGATGAAAGGCCTTACCCAACGCGGCATGCGGTTGGCTGCTGAGTTTAGGAAACGGGGATTGACCGTCATTGAAAGCTATCCTGGTGCCGCACAGGACCTCCTCGGAATTCCGCGCAAAGGCGCCAGCCTCGAAGAGCTGAAGAATGGGATGGGGCGTATTGGAATTGCGGGTCCCTACTTGACTGAGCGTGTGACGCACGACGAAGTCGATGCAATCACTTCCGCTCTCGTCGGCCTGTTCTATCTCGCCGACGACTATATCGCGCTGGGGACGCCTACCGAGGATTACCTCATTGTTCCTCGGTCGCCAAACATCAACTACGAGAAGCTGTCGCAAATCGTCGACACCACCGGGTTGGACGCAGTTTAGCGGACGATTAGTTGAACGATGACCAGCAGCTCTCAAATCGTGGTGGGCGTCGCCGGGCGAATCGGCTCCGGCAAGACCGCCGTGTCCCGATTCGTCGAGAGGGAATTCGGTTTTCAGTATCTCCGGTATAGTCAGGTGCTTGCGGACTGGTTCCATGCCGACCCGGCGGATAAGGTACTCTTACAGTCTGTGGGCGGGCAGGTCATGACCGGCGCGGGTCAGCATGAGCTGAACCGGCGCTTGATCGCGAAAATCGATCGCTTGCGGGACGCGGTAGTCGACGGACTCCGCCATCCTGTCGATTACGAAAGCTTGCGCGACGCGTTTGGCGAACGCTTCTTCCTGGTTTACGTAGATACGCCGGCAGCGATCCGGTTCGAGCGCCTCATTGCTCGCTTCCAGACCTACGAGGAATTTCGCGAAGCGGATAGCCGGGCCGTTGAGGCGCACATCGACTCCCTGAAACCGCTTGCGTCTTTAGTCCTATCGGGAGCAGCGGCCTCGGAACAGTTGGCGGCTGCAATTCGCACGTTCGTATTTGATTTCCGCGAGGGGATGGTCGCATGAGCGTTTGGGTCGTTGTCGGCGGCCAATACGGATCCGAGGGTAAGGGTAAAATTGCTGCCTTCATCACCCTCCAGGAAGAGATTGACATCTGCGTCCGGTGTGGCGGACCAAACTCCGGGCATTGTTTCGTTGATGAGTCAGGGGAATTTCGTGCCCTGCGCCAAATCCCGACAGGGTACGTGCGGCCTGGTACGCGCCTCTTGATTCCTTCCGGCGGGCTGATCGATCTTGACGTGCTCAGGAGAGAACTTGAGCAGCTGGGGCTAGGGCCGGATCGCGTGGGGGTCGACCGGCATTCGATGGTGATCGAAGAGCGCGACCGGCTGGCAGAACGCGACCTGGGCTTGCGAGAGCGCCTCAGCTCAACGCTCTGCGGCGTCGGTTCGGCCGTGGCGAGGAAGGTGCTCCGTGGCGATGACGTCCGCCTGGCCGAGCATGCGGTTACTGAGGCCCCATGGCTCAGGCCTTACCTGGTTGACGTCTCTGCGGAGATCAACGAGGGCGTCGACCGCGGGAAGAGGGTTCTTGTCGAAGGAACGCAGGGATTTGGGCTCTCCCTCTACCATTCCGCCCTGTATCCAAAGACGACTTCGCGGGACACGTCCGCCGCCGGGTGCATCAGTGAGTGCGGAATCAGCCCCAGGCTCGTGACTGAAATCGTTCTTGTGCTGCGCACATTTCCGATTCGAGTGGCAGGTCAACAGGCAGGACCGATGTTCGAAGAGATCGATTGGGAGACTGTTCAGCGTGAGAGCGGATCCCCCCTGCCTTTGGCAGAGTACACGACAGTGACACAAAAGCTCCGCCGGGTTGGACGATTCGACTTTGATCTGGCCCAGGGAGCGGCGGAGACAAATCGTCCAACCAGACTGGCGCTTAACTTCTTGGACTATTTGGACTTCCGAAATACCTCCGCGGCGCGCTGGGAGACGCTTACCGGTGAGACCAAGCTGTTTGTTCGCAATATCGAGAATGACCTTGAAACTCCCGTCACGTATTTGGGCGTTGGCCCTGGATTGTCCAGTACTTTCTTGAGGGATGCAGCCCAAGAAATACCGGACCCTGCGGCCGCAGATTTTGCGAGGAACTATGAGAGAACGTGCTCCGCTGAGTCCAGAACAGCTTGATAAGCTCCGCAAGGAGGAAAAGGAGCGACTGGCCAAGCTTCTGTCTGCTACCTATGCGCCCCTGAAGCCGGAGGGCCCGCAACTGCACGCCGGCGTCCTTCTGAGTGACGAGATCGAGTTCTATATCGACAATTTCAAACTTGTCGATCCCTACGAGCCCAAGAATCTCATGGCCGCCAGCTACGAGTTGCGTGTCGGAAACCAGTGTGTAATAGGCGACAAGGTCTACGAATTAGCCAAAGGGGAGGTGCTGACCTTTCCGAAATTCGAGGTTGTGGTTGTCGAAATCCTCGAAACCATTAATATGCCCGACTTCTTAATCGCCCGATGGAACATTCGCACCAGGTGGGCGTATGCGGGCCTGATATGGGTTGGCGGGCCTCAGGTAAATGCAGGTTTTAGGGGAAGAATCATGTGTCCTCTCTGGAACCTCTCGAGCAGCGAAATTTCAATTCCCTGGGGCGAGGCGATCGCAGTGATGGACTTCGTTTACACCACTCCACCTACAGCAGCGTCGAATCGCAAGCCATTATGGAACGACCGCTCCCGGTACATCCTTGACGACTACCTCAGCTCTCCAGCGCTCAAAAGCGGTCTCGTAACTGAAGCTGTAGGAAAGATCAAGGACCTCAAACTTGATATGGACGAAAGGCTAGGGGAACAGCGGAGTCGAATGGACACATTCACGTCAATAACGTTCGCTGCTTTGGGGGTGTTGATTGCAGCCACCGCAATCGTGGCGACGAAGGCAGTTGGCACGAACGGAGTTCCAGATTACTGGTGGGACCCTACTGTGTTCTTGTTGTGTTGGCTCACTTCGATCTCTGCCCTTTTTGCCTGGCTGCGACCTGGTTTGAAAGGGAAGTCCACGAAATGGATCACTGGCTTCTTGATAGCATTGGTGCTCGGCGTCATTGGCCTCCAGCAGTATCACGTGTGGCAAAAAGACAGCAATCGTACGCTAGAGATTCAGCGATTGACTGACCAAGTTCACAGCTTGGTTTCGGCGCAAACAACCCTGGAGCACAAGGTCGAAGCCCTCCAGAAGCCCCCGGCTCATCCAACCAGTCGCTGACCGAGCCCTTTTATTCGTAAGAACCAAGGCAGGGCGACGCTTGGGCCTGAGCGCGCTACGGCACCTGTGCGTGGCACCGGGATCCTCAGCGCAAATCCGGCTGGCGTTGCGCGTGAGCTACCCCCTTCGGTTAGTCCACGGATGTGAGAGCGCTCGGGTTTGAGTTTAGCTGGGAGACCTGCTCACAGCCGCCGTCGCGGCTGTGCGAATGTGGAAAGCGTCTTGGGCTTTCC